>JAPPHF010000146.1 GCA_028821115.1 Deltaproteobacteria bacterium
AGTACTGGTTCGCCTCGGCCAGCGCGGTGGAGGTGGAGGTGGACCTGGAGACCGGGCGCCTGGAGGTGCTGCAGTTCCACGCCGCCGGCGACGCTGGCACCGCCATCAACCCCAAGTACTGCGAGCAGCAGCTCGTGGGGGCGGCCACCATGCACCTCGGGCTGACGCTGTTCGAGCAGATGGTTTTCCAGGACGGCCAGCTTCTCAACGGGTCGCTGCTGGACTACCAGATCGCCTCCATCATGGACGTGCCCGCGGCCTGCCACCCCATCGTGGTGCAGGTGCCCCACAAGGACGGCCCCTTCGGCGCCAAGGGCATCGGCGAGACCGGCGCCCTCACCGTGGCCGCGGCCGTGGCCAACGCGCTGGAGGACGCCGTGGGCGTGCGCGTGCGCGACATCCCGCTGACCGCGGAAAGGATCTACCAGGCGCTCAAGGAGGCGCCTTCCCCGTCATCCCGGGCTTGACCCGGGAACCAGGGGCGCGAAGCGAGGGCCATGGAACGCTCAATCAGCCTGACAGTCAACGGGCAGCAACGGCAGCTCGAGGTCAACGACGCCGACACCCTGCTGGAGGTCCTGCGCGACGGGCTCAAGCTCTGGAGCGTCCGGGAGTCCTGCGGCGTGGGCGCGTGCGGGAGCTGCACGGTCCTGCTGGACGGGAAACCGGTGAGCGCGTGCTTCCTGCTCGCGACGCGCCTCGACGGCCGTTCGGTGGAGACCGTGGAAGGGCTGGAGAGCGACGAGGCTCTGCACCCGATCCAGCAGGCGTTCCTGGAGCACGACGCCGCCCAGTGCGGCTACTGCACCCCGGGCTTCATCATGGCGACGAAGGCGTTGCTCGAAGAGCACGCGGACCCTGCAGACGACCAGATCCGCGACTACCTTTGCGGCAACCTGTGCCGCTGCGGCGGCTACCCCAACATCATCCGCGCGGTCCGCGCCGCGGCCACGCGGATGAGCGAAGGTTGACGAGGGCCATGGACACCGCCCCGGACTCCGACCGTCTGGCAGCGCTCCTGAAGCCCCGGAACATCGCCCTGATCGGTGCGTCGGAGCGTGCCCCCCACGCGGCCGCGCTCATGCGGAACCTTTTCCGGTTCGGCTTTCCCCAGGATTGCATCTACCCGGTCAACCCGCGCTACGAGCAGCTCTTCGGTCTCCGGTGCTACCCGTCGGTGGGCGCGGTGCCGGAGGACGTGGACCTGGCGGTCATGGCGATACCGCGCGACGGCACCGTGCAGGTTATGAAGGAATGCGCCGCCAAGGGCGTGCGCGCCGTGCTCACCGTGGCCACGGGCTTCGGCGAGTTCGACGACAAGGGGCGGAAGTATCAGGCGGAGCTGTCCCGCATCGTGCGCGAGCACGGCATCGCGCTGGCCGGGCCCAACACCCTGGGCTATCTGGCCCTCGAATGCGGCGCTGCGTTGTGGTCTTCGCCGCTCCCCGAACTCCTCACCACCGGACCGGTGAGCGCCGTGTTCAGCAGCGCCGGCCTGCTCAACCTCTTCCTCAACACGGCCGCCGACCGCTGCCTGGGGTTTCGCTACGCCATCGCCCCGGGCAACCAGGTGGGCGCGGGCTTCACCGATTACCTGCGGGCGGCGGTGGACGACGACGGCACTCGGGTCATCGTCGCCGTCATCGAGTCCATGAGCCGTCCCGAGGAGATGGCGGGGCTGCTGGACCTTGCGCGGGAGCGCGAGAAGGTGGTCATCGCGCTGAGGCTGGGACGCTCCCAAAAGGGCGGGCGCGCGGTCGCCTCCCACTCGGGCAACATGGCCACCTCCGGAGCGGTGTGGGACGGGCTGTTCCGGCAGAAGGGCGTCATCCCGGTGGACAACCTGGACCAGATGCTGGAAGTCACCGCCCTGGCCGTGGGCACACCGGAGCCCTACCGCCTGCCCGGGGCCGGCGGCGTCGGCATCGTCACGATCTCGGGCGGCGATTGCAGCTTTCTCGCCGATATCTGCGAGCGCAACGGCGTGGACCTGCCCGAGCCCGCCGGCGACACCTACGAGGCGTTGCGCCGCTACTTCGACAAGGAGGGCTTCAACGGCAACCCCCTGGACATCGAGGAACTGCACTGGGCGAACCGCGCCGGATATCTCGAATGCCTGGAAACCTTCATGCGGGACGACAACTTCGCGGTGGTCTGTTGCCGCCTGAACCTGCCCAAAAGCCCCAGCGACCGCCTGACGGATTTGTACCGGGAGTCGACGGCCGCGCTCCGGCGCGGCGGCAAGCCGTTCCTGTTCCTCTCCCGTGCGAGTGAGCAACTCGACCGCTCCTGGTTCGAGTTCTTCAACGAGCTGGGCGTGCCCTTGCTGCTGGAGTACGAGAAGTCGCTGCAGGCGGTGCGCGACGTCCTCGCGCTGTCGCGGCGGCGCACAAGCGTCGCGTCCGGCGTGGCAGCGGCGCCCGAGGGGAACACGGCGGAGACCGAGGCGCTCCGTCCGCTCCTCGCCGCCGGCGACGCCTCCCACGCCACGGTGCGGCGGCTGCTTCGGGCCTACGGCATCCCAACGGCCCCGGAGAGCCTGGTACGCTCCCGCGAGGAGGCGGCCGGAGCCGCCGCGGACATGGGATTCCCGGTGGCCCTGAAGGTCGAATCCGCGGACCTGCCCCACAAGACCGAGGCGGGAGGCGTGCGGCTCAACCTGACGAGCGTGGAAGAGGTGGGGCAGGCTTACGACCGGCTGCTGGAAAACGTGGGGAGGAATGCGCCGGATGCTCGCATCGACGGCGTGCTGGTGCAGAAGATGGTGGAAGGGGTGGCAGAGGTCATCGTCGGCACCTCGCGCACACCGGACCTGGGCGTCTGCCTCGTGTTTGGCCTGGGCGGCATCTACACCGAGGTGCTGAAGGACGTGTCGTTCCGGCTGCCGCCGCTGGGCCTTGAAGAGGCCCACGACATGATCCGGGAGATTCGCACCTACCCGCTGCTCACCGGTGCGCGCGGCCGGCCCGAGGCCGACGTCGCGGCCCTGGCGGAAGCCGTCGTGGCGCTGTCCCGGCTGGCGCTGGACTTTCGGGAGGAAGTAGACGAAATCGAATTCAATCCTCTGATGGTCCTGCCGGAGGGACAGGGGGTTCTGGCCGTGGACACGCTGGTCCGGCGCGCCGGTGCGCGGGAGCCCATGCCACGCCCAGCGCGCCGGGACGTGTAGGGGCGGGTCTCAAACCCGCCCGTGTACGCGCATTCAAGGAGTACGATCATGAAGATCACGGACATACAGCTCGAAGCTCTGGAGCTGCCGTACGAGAAGCCCCTCATCACCGCCACCAACCAATTCTACTCGTCCAACGGCTTTCTGGTGAGCGTGGAGTCGGAGTCGGGACACACCGGCTACGGTTACATCGACGTGTTTCCCCGGACGGGCGAGACCCCCGCTTCGGTCCGCTACGCCATCGATGAGATCATGCGGCCGCTCCTGGTGGGGCAACCCGTCGAGGAGTTGAACCGGCTGAACCAACTCATCAACTTCCGGATGGTGGACAACCGGCGCGCCAAGGGCGGCGTGGACATGGCGCTGTACGACCTCTTGGGCAAGTGCTACGGCGCGCCCCTCTACGTGCTCTTGGGCGGGCTCGCGCGCGAGGAGATCACGGTCATCAAGATGGTGAGCGTGGGGTCGCCGATGGAGATGGCGCGGGAGTGCCGGGAGCTGGTGGGCCAGGGCTATCGCGCTCTCAAGCTCAAGGTCAGGGGCGAAGTGAGTCTGGACCTGGCGCGGATCACCGCGGTGCGCGATGCGGTAGGGCCGGACATCTACATCAAGGTGGACGCCAACGAGGCCTTCGATGCCAAATCCGCCATCCGCATGGCCGCGGGCATGGCCGAGCTGGGAGTGGCGGTGTTCGAGCAGCCGCTGTCACGGCATCACGACGTGGCGCTCGCCGAGGTGAAGAGTCAGTCGAGCATCAAGATCGAAGCCGATCAGTCGGCCGGCTCGGTGCATGATGCTTTCAGGCTCATCCGCGACAACGCCTGCGACTCCATCAACACCGGCATCCTCAAGGCCGGCGGCGTGCAGCAGGCGCGCCAGATCACCGACATGTGCGCGCTCACCGGGACCGAGTGCGGCCTCAGCAACATCGCGGCGTGCATGGTGGGCGACGCGGCGCTGCTGCACTTGGCTCTCAGCTCGCCGGGGGTGTCCGAGTACTGCGAGATCGGCGAGTGCGAGGCCCTGACCGGTGACCCGTTCACCGGCATCAAGGTCGTGGACGGCAAGCTCGGCGTCCCGGAAGGCCCCGGCCTGGGCGTCACCCGGACCTGACCTTGGGTAACGGTGTAACCATCCGCGGTTCGCTGCCCGGCGTCTGGCCGCGAGCGGAGGCCGGTCCCGGCTTCGCGCCGCGCTTCCCGTGGCTGGGCGGCGACCTGCAGACGCTGCGTTACTATTTCTTTCCCGCCAGCGAGGACCTGTCGGCTTGGCCACAGGAACGTCTGAGCCTCCCCGTTCCGGGCGGGGACGGCGACACGCTGCTTGCCGCTCTCCATCGCCCGCAGGGCGCCACGGAGCGGCCGTTGGTGATCCTGGTGCACGGCCTCACCGGCTGCGAGGGCAGCTCCTACATGTTCGAGACCACCCGCTCTTTCCTGCGGCTTGGATATCCCGTCATGCGCCTCAACCTTCGTGGCGCCGGGCCGTCGCGGACGACCTGCCGCCGGAGCTATTGCGGAGGCTCCGGAGACAACGTCGAAGCGGCGCTGGCGGTCCTCGACATCGAGGAGGCGCGTCGCGGTATCGTCCTCGTGGGGTTCTCCCTCGGCGGCACCGTGATCCTGCACTATCTGGCGCAGACTGTCCGGGCGGTCGCTCCCCTCTGCGCGATTACGGTTTCAACGCCCTTCGATCTCGGGGCGGTCATCCGCAGGCTGATGCAACCCCGCAATACGCTCTACCACCGCTGGCTGCTGGCGCGTATGAAGGAGGCGGTCGTCGGCGGCGCCTCCGAGATCTCCCCGCCGCAACAGGCGGCCGTCCTGGCCGCCCGCAGCATCCGCGAGTTCGACAACGCTTTCACCGCCCCTCACCACGGTTTCGTGGACTGCGATGACTACTACGCGCGCTGCTCGGTCACCGGATTGCTCGACCGCATCGACACGCCGCTGCTGCTGCTACACGCCAGGAACGATCCCTGGATACCGGCCGATCCCTACGAGGACATCGCCGGCGATACACCACCCAACGTGATCCTGATGCTCACCGACAACGGCGGCCACGTGGGGTTCCACGACCGCCGTAACGTCACCCCCTGGTACAACACGGTTATCCAGGCGTACCTGGAACGCGTCCTTCCTCCCATGTGAAGACACGGACGGTTGTGCTTCGCGGGAGGATGTCATGTCCGCGGAAGCGGGGTCCAGGAGGGACGAGACGAGGAAACCGACATACTACCGGCTCAGAATGATCGAGATGGTGCCGGTCATGACCGCGAAGGTGCCGGTGACCGTGCGGGTGTTGATGCGCTCGAGGCCGCGCAGGAAGACCACGGTCAGGATCAGGGTCCACAGGGGACTCGAGGCGACAATGGGAGACACCACCACGACGCGGCCGAGGCTCACGGCGATGAGCGACAGCAGCGAGCCGGCGGATTCGAAGAAGCCCGAAAGGATGAACGGGGGCACGGCGCTGCGGCTGAGCACGAACTGCTCGGTCCGGAGCCGGACCTGCACGTACGGACCCAACGAGACGAAGGACACGATGGCCAGGATAGCGGCGAAGTACAGCGGTTCGTTGGAGATGTCGAAGGCGATGCGCCTGATCGGGAAGGCGACGCCCGCGAACAGGGCCGCCAGGAGCGAGAAGATCCCCTCCCACCAGCGATAGCGCAAGCCCGATTCCGCCGGCTGCCAGGAGATCAATGCGATGCCGCCCACCACCAGAAGCGTCCCGGCGATGATCCCCAGACTGGCCTGCTCCCCAAGAAAGACGATGGCGATGACGGCGCTCCACAGCGGGTAGGTGTTGCGCAGGGGCTCGGCCCGTGCGGCCCCCAGCCGGTGAATGCCGGTCAACTGGAGAAGGCTCGTGGCGGTCTGCAGCACTCCCAGTCCGACGAACAGCAGCAACGGCGTCCATTCGACATGGGGAATCCCGCCCATCAGGAACACCCCGCTCCAGAAGACGACGGTGCGCAGGCAGAGCAGCACGCAGGCCGCGGTCAGCGGCGATGAGTGGTGCATCCCCATGCGCGCGGTGATAGTGCCTCCGGAGTAGAGGATGGCGGCGGCGAGGGCGATGAATTCAGGACGCATGGGGTGAAGCGAGCGGGTCAGGTACCGGCACGCGCCAACCATCGACGAGTTGATGGGACACGCATGTGTAAGCCATGGAGGCACACCCGCCTGCAAAGTGATGTGCCGCGGGTGAGAAAGCTCGTCCCCCGGCGGTCAGGCGGACACGATCACAGTTCAGTTGTCTGCCTGCACCAAGCCGACGGTCAGCCGTGTGCCGGTAGCTTCTGCGTAGCGACGCAAGGTGGCAAAGGAAGGTGACACCCTGCCGCCTTCCAGCCGCGCGATGGCGGACTGGGTCGTGCCGAGGCGTTGGGCGAGTTCCGCTTGCGTCAGCTTCGCTTCCGTGCGAGCACGAACCAGTGCCTCGATCAGCTTGAACTCGTCATCGGCCCGCGCATATTCCTCCCGGAAGTCGGCGTCTTCCATGTAACGCTTCTTCAGGTCCTTCAGTTTCGTCATGGCATCACCTGCCTCATACGTTCTCGGGCCGTCACGAGCGCCCGCCGTGGCGTCTTCCGCGACTTCTTCGCGAAGACGTGGAGAACAACCACCCGCCGTTCCGTCGCCGTCACGTAGATCCCCCATAGTATAGCGCGTCTGCTATATTCCTTCAAGCCAAATTGTCGGGAACCCGAGGCCCTACAGCAGCGGCAGGATGGCGCCGAACAGCACGCCTTCGAACAGCGTCCGTTGCAGCACCAGCTCCAGGCTCACGTATACCAGCGCCCACACCGTCCCGGCAGCAACCGTGCACCGCGCCCAGGAGAGCCGGGCGAAGCTGCGCAGGAACAGCACCATGTAGATGGGGATGGTGAGCTGGAAGCCGATGAGGAGCACCAGCACGCAGAAGACCCCGAGCCACGCCACCACGGGGGCGGCCTTGGCCCAGGGCGCCACCTCCACGGAGTCGTCCGGGGCCGCGCTCGGGTAGAGAAGCTCGCGGCCGAGGCAGAACAGGATGAACACCAGGGTCGGGATTCCCAGCACCAGCGGCACGAGCCCGCCCTGTCCATCGAAGCCGAAGGACGGGATGACCACCAGCAGCACCACCGCCAGGTAGAGCAGGTTGACGACCACATAGCTGTAGTTCACGCGGTTCATGGTTTCGGCGTCGAACGGGTGCGCATCCGGGTAATCAACGGGACCGCCACCATCGTCACGATGAGGATCCAGGAGATGACGCTGTTGAAGAAGCCGAGATAGCTGCCGTCGTGGATCCTGAGGGTCAGCAGGAACGACTTCTCGGCGAGATTGCCCAGCACGAAGCCGATGACCAGCGGCAGCACCGGCACTCCCGCCCGTCGCATGCCGAAGCCGAGGATCCCCAGCAGCACCACCAGCAGCACGTCCCAGATGTTCTCGCGCAGGATGTAGGTCCCTGCCAGCGCCACCACCGCGATGATGGCGGAAAGGTAATGCACCGGCACCCGGGTGATGATGGCCAGGTAGCGGGCGGCCAGCAGGCCGAAGATGCTGGCGAAAGCGTTGGAGACCACGTAGCCGTTGAGCAGGGTCCAGATGAAGATGGGGTTGTCGAGAATCAACTGCGGCCCGGGCGAGACTCCGTGCATGATGAAGATGCTCAGCAGCAGCGCCATGGCCAGGCTGCCGGGAATGCCGAAGCTCAGGGTGGTCAGCAGCGCGCCGCCGTCCTTGGAGTCGTTGGCCGCCTCGCTGGCGATGACGCCCTCGGGATTGCCGGTACCGAAGGTGTCGGGGCTTCTGGAGGACTGCACGGCCACCGTGTAGGCGATGAGGTTGGCGGTCTCGCCGCCCACCCCGGGGATGATCCCCACCAGGGTGCCGATGGACGAGCTGCGCAGCAGGCAGACCGCGTAGCGGAAGTTCTCCATCACCCCCTGCCACGCGCCCCGGATGCTGGCCTGGATGTTGTCGCGCGCGATGGTGCCGCCCTGGGCCGAGTAGTTGATCAACTCGCCGATGGCGAACAGCCCCACGAAGAACGGGATCAGCGGAATCCCGTCCCACAGGTACTCGCTCCCCATGGTGTAGCGGATGAGCCCGGTGGGCTCGTTGAGGCCCACCAGGGACAGCAGGATGCCGACCCCGCCGGCGATAAGCCCGTTCAGTAGCGAGCCTTGGCTCACCGTGGCGGTAGTGACCAGCCCGAACACCACCAGCCAGAAGATCTCGGGATGACCGAAGGCGATCACCAGCGGGCGCATGATCTGGATCAGCAGCGCCAGGATCACGAGCCCGAAGAGCGCCCCCAGCAGGCACGCCCCGGCCGACAGCCCCAGCGCCCGCGCGGCTTCGCCGCGCTTGGCCATGGGGTAGCCGTCGAAGCAGGTGGCGGCGTTAACCGGGGTGCCCGGGGTGTTGAGCAGGATGGCGCTGATGGAGCCGCCGAAGGAGCTGGCGCCCATGATGCCGGAGAACAGGTAGACGGCGGTGATGGCGTCCCAGGTGAAGGTGAACGGCAGCAGCATCGACATGGCGAGGATGCCGCCGAGCCCCGGCACCGCGCCGAAGATCAGGCCGATGACGCTGCCGAAGAACAGCGTCAGAAGGACGTGCGGTTCGGCGATGGTGACCAGCGCGGCGCCGAAACCTTCAAACATGAATACGTGTGTCCCGGGTCACGACGAGGCGGACTACCGCACCGGCAAGGCCGCCGCGGACCGAGCACGGAGAGGGCAGGGCATGGACGGAAGTACCGCGACACGGTCCCGCGCGTGCGGGACCGTGTCGCGAGCAGGCACGGGAATCACTTGATGTACTTCTTGAGCAACGCGGAGTTCTTCTGCACCAGGGCGAGCATGTCGGCGACGAGCTTGGTGGTGTCCTGCTTGCTCAAGGGCGCGACGATGTTGCCGTTGGCCTCGATCTTCTCCTTCAGCGCCGCGTCGTTGTTGGCCTTCACCAGGGCCTCTTCTATGACGGAAGCGATCTCGGGAGGAGTCTTGGGCGGCAAGGCGTAGAGGTTCTGTCCCACCAGCGAGGACGACCCCAGTTCCGGGAATCCCTGCTCCACGCCCGTGGGGATGTTCGGGAATTTGGGATGCCGTTTCGGCAGGTATACGACGATGGCCTTGGCCTCGCCCGACTGCACCGCGGTGGTCCAGCGCTTGACCAGCGGCAGGTTGGTGATGGAGAAGTCGCCGCGGATGATGCCGGTGATCAGTTCGGGGCCCTTGAAGCCGGCGATGAACTCCACCGGGAAGCCCACCAGGTTGGCGGTGATGACCGAGATCGGGAACGTGTTGCCGCCGGTCCCGGTGATGCCCGCCTTGATGGGCTTCTTGGCCGTCTTCATCTGCTTGAGCGACGTCCACTGGTCCTTGCCCGCCTTGGTGGTGGCCTGCATGAAATACGGGTTGGACACCTGGCGTCCGATCCAGGTGAAGGTCCGCAGGTCGGGGTCCATTCCCCGCGCCGCCTGGTTGACGGCCTGCCCGGGCAGGTTGATGGCGGCCATGGTATGGCCGTCGGGCTTGGACCGGTTGAGGATGGTCACGGAGTTGCGTCCCCCGGCCCCCGGCACGTTCCGGATCACCACGGGCACGCCCAGTGCCTTCGACATCACCTCGCCCTGGAGCCTGGCGGCTGTGTCCATGGCGCCCCCCACCGAGAATCCCACCAGGATGGTGACGGGCTTGCTGGGTTTCCACGCGGCCGTCGCCGGCTTCGCCGCCAGCGCCAACGCAACGGCTACGAGCATGACGAGGCACGCTTTGCTCAACGTATTCAGAATGCGCATAACGGGCTCCTTTCGGGTTGACGAGAAACCTTTTCAGGCCACATTTCAGCGGCGCGTGGCAGATTCTTACACTCCTTCGATTCCCGGTCAAGGTGTCGCCGGGTGGGGCTCTAACGCAGCAGCGAGCGGTCGAAGGGCGCCAGCAACCCTTCCAGTCGCACCTCCCGCACCTTGTCCTGGGGCGGCCGCGCCCGTTGCGGGTACTGGACCGGCGGCGCCGGCTTGGTAGCGTCCAGGATCATCACCGCGCCCATCACCGGCTCGTGGGTGCCGTCCACCGTATAGGTCCAGTTGGACGGCAGCAGGTCGCCCGGCCCGTTCCAGTCGGGGATCGTGAGCACGTCCTTGTCCGGGCGCATGCGCGTCCCCACCGCCCAGGTCACTTCGGGCTCGTTGAACACGTTGATGTCGTCGTCCACCACCACCACGCAGCGGAGGTTCTCGGGCTCCGTCGAGATGGCGGCCATTGCGGCGCGTTTGACCTCCGAATCCCTGGTCTTGCGGATGGAGATGTAGCAGTGGGTGCGCGCGTGGGCCGGCACGTTGACGTTGACCACGCCGGGAACGGCCTCCCTGACCCGCCGGTAGATCGTCCCCATGCGCGGCAGGCTGCCCAGCACCAGGTGTTCCTGGCCCGCGGGAAAGACGTCGTAGTAGATGGGGTTCCGGCGCATGGTCATGGCCGACACGTGCATCACCGGCTGCGCTCCCACGCTTACGTAGTAGCCCGTCCACTCGCCGAACGGACCTTCCAGGCGGGTCTCGTCCGGCAGGAGCCGCCCTTCGATGACGATCTCGGCGTGGGCCGGCACCATGAGGTCCACGGTCTCGGCCCTCACCAGCTCGATGGGCTCTTGCAGGAGCGCGCCCGCCTCGGCGAACTCGCCGCCGATGCCCGGCAGCCGCGACACCGCCCCCAGCATGAAGGTGGGGTAGTGTCCGATGACCAGGGCGAACTCGGTGGGCTCGCCACGCTCGGAGTTGCGCCGGTAGATGTAGCCGCCGTGGTGGCTGCCCTGGATGTAGACCCCGAGAGTCCGGGGGTCGTGGACTTGGTGGCGGTAGAGCCCCGCGTTTTGGGCCCCGGTATCAGGGTCCTTGAGGATCATGACGCCGCCGGTGATGTACGGCCCCGCGTCGAGCTCGTTGTGGAACGGAATGGGCAGGGCCGACAGGTCCACCGCGTCTCCCTTGAGCACCACCTCCTTCACCGGCCCGTCGCTGACGGTCTCCGCCTGAATGGGGTTGGCCTGCCGCTCGCCGTAGACCCGGGCCATGTCCGGCACGCTGGTGCCCAGGGCCAGCGCCAGCCGCTCGTAAGTGGCGGTCAGGTTGATGACCAGCGGCATGGACGAGCCTTCCACGTCGGTGAAGAACAGCGCGGGAACCCGGCCGTCTTCGGCGAGCCTGTCGGCGATGGCCGTGATGTCGAACTCTCGGTCCACCCGCCGGGTGACCATGTGGATCTGGTCCGCCGACGAGGCCGCCAGTTGCTCGATAAAGGCGCGCAGGTCCTTCGCCATGGATGTGTCCTTTCGTCGTTGCCCGTCGGTCCTTCCTTAACACACTCCCGCGCGGTTGTTCACGGGTGCTGTCCGCGGCGCCCTGGCCCGTATGGAAAGCGGCCGTCGGTCCTTGAAATCCCGCCTCCTATGGCATAGACGGTAGGTTTTCCGAGAGACCGGCCCCATGGGAACTTATCTGCTCCGCCGACTGATCGGGACGATCCCGGTCATGGTACTGATCAGCCTGCTGGTGTTCCTGCTGATCCAGGCGGCTCCGGGCGACCCCACGCTCATGCTGCTGGGTGAGGACAGCACCCAGGAGGACATCGACCAGGCCACGAAACGGTGGGGCCTCGACCAGCCCATCTACGTCCAGTACGTCAAGTTTTTCATGTCCGCGGTCCAGGGGGACTTCGGCCGCTCCTTCAAGTACGACGAGCCGGTGCTGGACGTGATCATCAACCGGATCCCGGCTACGCTGGAGCTGGCCTCGGCGTCGGTCATCATCGCGGTCATCTTCGCCATACCCTTGGGGGTGTGGGCCGCGGCCAAGCCCAACTCGTGGGTGGACAACACCGGCACCACCTTCGGCCTGTTCGGCATCAGCATGCCCAGTTTCTGGTTCGGGATCATGCTGATCCTGCTGTTCGCCGGCATACTCAATATTCTCCCGTCCGCGGGACGGGATACCTACGGCATCTCCGGCGAGCCCATCACCGGGTTCTACATTCTCGACAGCGCGCTGCAGGGCAACTGGGCCGGCGTTCGCGACGGCGCGGAGCACGTGTTCCTGCCGGCGTTGGCGCTGGGCTCCAACATGCTGGGGATCCTCATGCGGGTGACCCGGTCGTCGGTGCTGGAGGTCATGCACGAGGAGTACGTGACCACGGCCCGGGCCAAGGGGCTGGTGGAGCGCAGGGTGCTGTGGCGCCACGTGGTGAGCAACGCGCTGATTCCGGTCATCACCGTGGTGGGGCTGGAGCTCGGCACGCTGCTGAGCGGCTCGATCATCGTGGAAACGGTCTTCTCGTGGCCCGGCAGCGGCAGCCTGCTGGTCACCGCACTCAACGCCCGGGATCATCCGCTGGTGACCGGGCTGGTGCTGGTGTACACGGCGGCGTTCGTCGCCATCAATTTCCTGATCGACGTGCTCTATGCAATCATCGACCCCAGAATCCGGTATTGACATCGGCAACATGGGCCAGCCGGGAGCCGGGACCACACGGCGCGGCGGCCAGTGGTGGCGCCCGTGGATGCGGACCAAGGTCTACATGGGCGGCTCCATCGTCGTGATATTCGCCATCGTGGGAGCCCTCGGGCCGTACGTGGCGCCTTACGATCCCAACCACCAGAGCCTCGAGACCATGCTGCAGGCGCCCCAGTGGTTCTGGGGGGCGCACTTTCTCGGCACCGACAACCTCGGCCGGGACATCCTGAGCCGCATCATCTTCGGCGCCCGGGTCTCCCTGCTGATCGCCTTCGCCGTGGTGTTCATCTCCGGTTTCGTGGGCGTGATTCTGGGAGCCACCTCCGGGTATTTCGGCGGCAACATCGACTTTACCATCCAGAAGTTCGTGGAGGTGGTGTGGGCGTTTCCGCCGCTCTTGCTGGCCCTGAGCATCATGGCGTTCCTGGGACAGGGGCTCGGCAATCTCATCCTGGCGCTCGTGGCGCAGCGCTGGATCCAGTACTGCCGGGTGACCCGGGGGCAGAGCCTGTCCCTCAAGGCTCGTGAGTTCGTCATCTCGGCCAAGTCGCTGGGAGCCAGCGACGCCCAGATCATCGCGCGCCACATCATCCCCAACTTGATCCAGGTGTCGCTGGTCATCGGCACCTTCGCCATGGCTTCCTCCATCATCTCCGAGGCGAGCCTGAGCTTCCTCGGCCTGGGCGTGCCCCCCGAGATCCCCACTTGGGGGACCATGCTCGCCGACGGCCGCATCTACATCAGCACGGCTTGGTGGCTGGCACTCTTCCCGGGCCTGTCCATCTTCGTGACCGTGCTGGGGATCAACCTCCTGGGCGACGCCCTCCGCGACGTCCTGGACCCGAGGCTCAAGCGGGCGGGAACCTACATTTGACATCCTCGACGCCACGGCTGGGCATGGTGCTGTATCACGGCATCGACAGCGGCGACGAGTTGCGCAACTACGCCCGGGTCGCGGAGGAGGCGGGTTTCGACTCCCTGTGGGTGACGGAGCGTTATTTCCACGAGGAAACCTTCTCGCTGTTGGGGTTCCTGGCCGCCGCCACGACGCGCATCAAGCTCGGTCTCGGCGTTACGAATCCCTACACGCGGAACCCGGCGCTGTTGGGCATGTCCGCGGCGACGCTGGACCGGATTTCCGGGGGCCGCTTCCTCCTGGGCCTGGGGCGGAGCGACAAGTGGGTGATCGAGGGCCGCATGGGCATGCCCTACGAGCGGCCGCTGGCCCACATGAAGGAGGCGGTGGCGCAGCTCAGGCGGCTGTTGGCCGGCGAGCGTGCAAGCGGCGCGGCCGCCTATTGGGACTTGAAGGCCGTGCGGCTGGCGGTGACGCCGGCGCAGGAACGCCTGCCGATCTACCTGGCCGCCATCGGCCCCAAGGCGCTGCGGCTGGCGGGCGCGGTGGCCGACGGCGTGCTGCTCAACGCCTACGTGCCGGCGAGCTACGTGCGCTACGCGGTCGGGGAGATCGCGGCGGCGGCCCGCGAGGCCGGGCGCGATCCGGCCTCCATCGACATCACCTGCATGCTGATCGTGCGGCTTACCGACGATCCCGCCCGAATGATGCCCGCCCTCAAGGAACGGATGGTACGGCTCCTGGCCGAGCCCTTCGTGGGGGAGGTGCTGCTGGAGCGGGGCGGTTTCGATCCCGGTGTTCTGCCGGAGCTTCGCGCCACCGCGGAGAGCCGCGGCGAGAAGGCCGCCGTCGGGCTCATCGCCGAGGAGATGGTGGAGGCGTTCTATCTGCTGGGCGATGCTTCGGAGTGCCGCCGCCGAATTGGCGAATACCGTGACGCCGGAGTGGAACATCCGCTGCTGCTGCCCCGGCTCGAGGACTACGAGGGTACCGTGGACGCTCTGGGACCGCGCGCATAGAGGCGGGCGGCCCGTGGCCTCCGGCGGAGAACGACATACCGTTGCGAATTGATGGACAACGCGCCTGACACGCCGTATCCGAGGCGCCGCAAGCCACTCAACGTCCGGTTCTTCTACGGCTGGGTGGTGGTGGCGACGACCTTCACGGCATCGCTTATGGCCGCGGGGATCCGCGCCGCGCCGCAGACCTTCGTGCGGCCGCTGGAAGCGGAATTCGGCTGGGGCCGGGGTGCGATCAACGCCGCCGTATCCCTCAACTTGGTGCTTTATGGGGCCATCGGTCCGTTCGCCGGGCGCGTCCAGGACCGCCGGGGACCGCGGGTGGTGATGCTCGTGGCGCTGACGCTGTTGGCGGTGGGGGCGGGGGCGACCGCGTTCATCAACCGGCTGTGGGAGTTCCTGCTGGTGTGGGGCCTGATCGTCGGCACCGGCGCGGGCGGCATTTCGTCGGTGCTGGCCGCCAGCGTCGCCCATCGCTGGTTCGTGCGCCACCGCGGCGTGGTGCTGGGGTTGCTGAACAGCGCCGGCTCAACCGGGCAGCTCATCTTCATCCCGGTGGTGCTGGGCATGGTCGTGGCCTGGGGCTGGCGCGTCGCCGCCATGACCCTATCGAGTCTGGCGGTGGTGGCCTTCCTGCTGGTGTGGTGGCTCATGCGCAGCGATCCGGCCGATGTGGGGGAGGAGGCGCTGGGCGAGTCGGAGGCCAACGCGGCCGCGGCCGCGAGACCGGGCGGCATGGCGCCGGTCACCACCACCACGGTGCGGGACGCGCTCCGGACGCGCACGTTCTGGCTCCTGGCCGCCGGCTACGCCATCTGCGGCGGGACCTCCAACGGCCTCATCGGGGCGAACATGATCCCGCATGCCCTGGACATCGGCATCAGCCACCAGGTGGCCAGCATAACGGTGGGGATCATGGCTGGCCTGAACTTCGTCGGCACCATGGGGGCCGGATGGCTCTGCGACCGCATGGACCCGCGCAAGGTGCTGGCCTGGATCTACGGTCTGCGGGCGGTCTCGCTGTTCATCCTGCCGTCGGTCACCGGCCCCGCTGGCATGTTCGTCTTCGCGGTGATCTACGGTCTGGACTGGTTCGCGACGGTGCCGCCGGTGGTGGCCATCGCCGGCAACACCTTCGGCAAGAACTCGGTGGGCAGCATCTACGGCCTGATTTTTCTGGCGCACCAACTGGGGGGCGCCGCCATGGCCCAGGGCAGCGGCATCGCCTACGATGTGTTCGGTGACTACGTTCCGTCCTTCCTCACCGGCGCGGTGCTGGCCGTGCTGGCCGCGGGTATGTCGCTGGCCATCGCCAAGGACCCGCCGGTCCGGCTGGCGCCGCCCCAGCCCGGACTGGCCGCCACGTAGGAAATGCCGATGGCGTCCTTCGACTTCACTCCGCTCGCGCTCCGCTACGCTCAGGACGAGCGGAATGAGAGTATTTCCGTTCGTCCTGAGCGTAGCGAAAGCGAAGTCGAAGGACGCTATGCCGGACGAACGGAGAGACTCCATGGCTTGTGATCCCAACTACCACAGCTTTTCGGACGCGGAGTACGAACGCCGCAATGCGGCGGTGCAGGCGCGCATGGACCGTATGGGCCTGGAGGCCGTGGTCTTCTACGGCAGCCGGACGGCGCCGGACATCCACTACCTGAGCAACTGGCTTGCCACCTCCGAGGCATACTTCGTCTACCCGCGCCAGGGGGAGGCCACCCTGTTCGTGCAACTGTCCAACCACCTGCCCAATGCCAGGCGCATGGCCGTCGTGGATGACGTCCGTTTCGGGGGATCGAGCCCCACGGGCTCGGTGGATTCGGTGCCGCGGGTGCTGGAGAACCTGAAGGACCGGGGGCTTGAGAAGGCTACGGTGGGGCTTTGCGGCAACGTTCCCTACCGGCACTATCTGCGCCTGGTGGAGGCCCTGCCCGAAGTCGAGTGGAAGGACTTCAGCGCCGAGATGCGCGACCAGCGCCAAGTGAAAAGCGACGAGGAGATCGAGCGGCTGCGCCAGGCCGCGGCCATGAGCGACGACTCGGTGGCGGCGCTCACCGAGCACGCGCGACCCGGCATCCCGGAGCACGAGCTGGCGCGGATCGTCGAGGACGTCTACCTGGGCAAGGGCGGCATCAACGGCATCCACTTCATGATCACCACCTCCATGCACGACCCCAGGGGCGGCGTGCCCCAGCAGCATCTCTCCAACCGCATCCTGCGGAAGGGCGACGTGCTGGTCACCGAGATCAGCACCAACTACGCCGGCTACACCGGCCAGGTCCTGCGCACCTTCACCATCGGCGAGGAGCCCACCCCCGAGTACAAGCGCCTCCACGACGTAGCCATGGAGGCCTTCGACCGCATCGCCGGCGTCATCAAGGCGGGGGCGGGAACGGAGGAGGCGTTGAAGGCGGCGGACGTGGTCCATGAACGGGGATTCACCGTCTATGACGACGTCGTCCACGGCGCCAGCCAGTTGCCGCCGATCCTGCGGACATCGAAGACCAGCCGTGGGGCGCCGCCCGACTTCCGTTTCGAGACGGACATGTGCCTGGTGATCCAGCCCAACGTGGTGACCGAGGACGGCTTGCGCGGGGTGCAGTTCGGCGAGATGATGCGGGTGACCGATACCGGGCTGGAAAAGATGCACGACTGCCCGCGGGAGCTGATCGTGTGCCGCAACGGATGACCGCGGCCGGTTCGTTGACCGGCCACGGGCGAGTCTGAAGCCCGCCACCGCGGTCGTCGCGCCTTACCGACGACTGTAGTCCCGCGCATCTTGGGGGGATCTGCTCGTGAGACGCAAGACTCGGCGCGACAAGAGATACCAGGCCGTCTGGTTGGCGCTGGCGCTCTGGACGGCGGTGCACCTGTCCCCGGCGGGCGCGACCGAGGACCCCGTGGCGCGGGGGAAGTACCTCGTCCGGGCCGGTCTGTGCATCGCCTGCCACACCGACTACAAGAACAAGGGCGCGGAGCTTGCCGGCGGCTACGCCATCGAGGTCCCCTTCGGCAAGATCTACAGCACCAACATCACGCCGGACCCCGAGACCGGCATCGGCGGGTGGAGCGACGAAGAGTTCCTCAGGGCCATGCGAGAGGGCATCGGTCGACGCGGCCAGCACCTCTTTCCCGCCTTCCCCTACACCTCCTTCACCAGGATGTCCGACGAGGACATCCTCGCCCTCAAGGCATACCTGTCCACGGTCAAACCCGTGCGCAGGGAGAACCGGGAGCCCGAGTTGACCGTGCCCTTCAACTGGCGCTTTCTGCTGGCGGGCTGGAAGTGGCGCTATTTCAACGAGGGCGCGTGGACGCCCAACCCCAGGAGACCCGCTCAGTGGAACCGGGGTGCCTATCTCGTCCAGGCGGTCACGCACTGTGCCGAGTGCCACACGCCACGGGATTGGGCCGGAGGGCTGAAGCCGGAGCTTCTCATGGCGGGGGCCGCCGACGGCCCCGAGGGCGAGACCGCGCCCAACATCACGCCGCACGAGAAGACCGGCGTCGGCGACTGGTCGGTGGAGGACATGGTGGAGCTCCTGAAAAGCAGCTACAAGCCCGACGGCGACAACGTCCAGGGCCTCATGGAACGGGTCGTCATCCACGGCTACGAGCACATGACCGACGAGGACCTCACCGCCATCGCCGTCTATCTGCGCTCGCTGCCGCCCATCGACAACCGCATCGAATAGCCGCGGCCGTTCGCACCGCTTGCGCATGGATCGGGTTGGCCGAAGACGGAACCCG
This sequence comes from Deltaproteobacteria bacterium, assembly GCA_028821115.1. Taxonomy (GTDB): domain Bacteria; phylum Desulfobacterota; class Binatia; order UBA9968; family JAJDTQ01; genus JAJDTQ01. Next base: position 18,302 of record JAPPHF010000146.1, read on the forward strand.
AGTCTGCGCGGCGCCTTGTCGGATGACCCTTGGCCAATCCGACCTACGACGGTCGGGAACCGGCATCGAGGCCCAGCAGTCTGGCAGCGTTTCCCCCGCACACCGCGTCGCAGCCGCCCAGCCCGGCTTGCTCTAACAGTTCCAGCGGATCGCTCTCGCCCATGTCGTAGGGGTAGTCCGTGCCCAGCAGGAGCCGTCCCTCGCCCGCCAGTTCGCACAGGAAGGCGAGCATACGGGGGTCGTGCAGGATGGTGTCGAAGTAGAAGCGGCGGAAGTAGGCTTCCGGGTCGCCGGTGACCGCCCGGGCCTCCGCCACCGCCCCGTGGCCGTGGACCACGCGCCCTAGAAGGTAGGGAAGGGCGCCGCCGCCGTGCACCAGGCAGATGTTGAGGGACGGGTAGCGCTCCAGCACGCCGCCCAGGATCAACGAGGCGGCGGCGATGGCCGTGTCCATGGGATTGCCCACCAGGTTGTTCATGTAGTACTGGCTCAGCCGCTCCGCGGCAGCGACCCGGTGCGGGTGCAGTTGAACCAGCACGCCCAGGTCGGCGGCGCACTCGAAGAACGGCCGGAACGCCTCGTCGTCGAGGTTCACGCCGTTGACGTGGGTGCCTATCTCCACCATGCGGATGCCCAGCACCTCCACTGCGTACCGGAGCTCCTCCACCGCCTCCCGTCCCGCCTGCATGGGCACCGTCGCCACCGGGATCAGCCCGGGCGTCCCGCGCGCCGCCTCGGCGTTGGTCTCGTTGAAGAGGCGTGACACCGCCTGCCCGTGAATGCCTTCCAGTTGATACGTCACGATGGTCATGGGCGGCGACAGCACCTGCCGGTCCAGCCCCCGCGCCCGCATGGCGCTCACCCGTGCCGGCAGGTCCGAAAGGAACGGCTGCAGCGGCGCGGGACGGCCGTCCCCGACCCGCAGGGACAGACGGCCCGAGGCGTCCTCCTCGATGTGGCACCCGTGCTGGGCGCCGTCCCGGCGCATGCCCTCGATCCACTCGGGCGGGGTGAAGTGGGCGTGGATGTCGATGACTTCTTTAGGCATTCTACTCTTCCGTAAGGCCGCCTACTCCTTCTTCGCCATCACGTCGGCGGCGGCCAGCCCCTCGCCGACCCGATGGAACGGCCGGCCCGAGTCGCTGATGGCCAGGACGACCACGATCTCGTCCGCCCGCGGGGCGTCGGGCACCGAGACCTCCATCGAGTCGAAATGGCTGAACTTCCAGACGTCGTCCTTGTGGTGCAGCGGGCAATCGATGGCGGTCCCGGGGCCGCCGATCTTGGTGGTCGAGGGCATGACGGAGCGCGCCGGCCCGACGATCTCGCGTACCGGCTTGCCAAGCCGCGGGTGCATCACCGCGGCGGCATGCTCGCGCTCGCCGTTCTCGCCCACGACCGCCGCCTTGCCGTAGCTGTGGACGGCGGCGCCGTCGATGCCCAGCGCGTCGATGGCGCGTTGAGCCAGCAGGCCGCCGAGCTCCGCGCCCGCCTTTTGCAGTTCTTCGAGCCCCTCGTCATAGACCCCGGCATAGGGGTTGGCGATCACCGCGATCGCGGCGCATTGACGCGACGCGGGCTCCACCGGCCGGCCGAGTTCGCGTCGGGTTTCCTCGACAATGGTGATGAGTTTGCGGATCTCCATACGGCTTCCTCCTGAGCCCGATGGGCGTAGCTGGTTAGGGTACTACGCCACCAGCGAGGTTTGTTGCAATGCCCGCCGTCGGGGTTCCGACGTCCGGCGCCGATCCCTATCCTGTCCCAAGAAGCTCGATTGACAAGCACTCCCCGATGTTGTTTCTTAGGGAACCCCGGAAAATCGGGCAGATACGGCGTTTACGCACAGGAGGACCGTCATGAGAAAGTGGGTTGTTATCGCGCTGTTGCTGACTCTGGTGGCCTTTACGCAAGCGACCACCGTTGCGGCGGCGGACTTTCCGAAGAAGAACATCACCATCATCGTCGCGGGATCTCCAGGTGGCGGTTTCGACCGGTTGGCCCGGGGCATCGGCAGGACCATGCGGAAGTACCTGCCCAAGGGCGTCCATCTCGTGGTCAAGAACATCACCGGCGGCGGACTGGTCATCGGCACGGTGGCCATGTACAAAGCCAAGCCCGACGGCTACACGCTGGGCCACCTGTTCACCGACGGCATGCTCGGCAAGCAGTTGATCAGCGGCGTCGCCAAGACCGGCTACGACGTCACCAAGTTCACCTACATCGCGCGGGTCGGAGCGGAGCCCTACAGCCTCATCGTGGGCAAGAACTCCAAGTTCCATACCCTTGAGGACCTCCAGAAGGCCAAACGCGTGAAATGGGGCGTGGAGGGCATCGGCGTGTCGCGCTGGATCCCGACCTTCGTGGCCGCCAAGGAGCTGGGCATCCAGATGGACGTCGTGTCGGGCTACCGCGGCACCAGCGAGGGCATACCGGCCATGATCCGGAACGACTTCGACGTCTACCTGCAGCCCATCGACCACCCCACCACGGCCACCTACATCGCGTCGGGCGACGTGAGGCCGATCCTCCACCTGCACAGCGAACGGCCGGTGAACGCCCCGAAGACGCCGACGGCTGCGGAGAAGGGAGTCGATCTCCGCCTCTACGTGGGCCGCAGCATCGTGGCGCCGCCGGGTCTGCCCGACGACACGAAGAAGATCCTGGAAGATCTGTTCATGAAGGCCATGACCGATCCCGAATACAAGGAGTTCCTGGCCAAGTCCAAGAGCCCCATCGTCCCCGGTGACTCCAAGGTGGCGCAGGCCGACCTGGACAACTACGTGAAGAGCTACAGCAAGTACACCCAGGCCATGCGCGAAGCTTTGCCGAAGTAACCGTGGTCTAGCGGCAGTCAGGGAACGGGGGTCCGTCTGCCGAGGGACCCCCGTTTCACGCTTCCACAGAAAGCGAAATTGGATGAATCATCCCGCGAGCCCGCAGTCCAAGCCACGCCCGCCCATACCTTTGCCTTTCCACTACGCTTGGCTCATCGTGGCCGTGACCTTCTTCGCCAGCTTCAACGGGGCCGGGATCCGGGTGGTTCCCACCGTGCTCATCCATCCGCTCGAGGCGGACTTCGGATGGGCTCGTTCGGCCATCACCTTCGGGATTTCCATCAATCTCCTGCTCTACGGCGTCGCGGCCCCCTTCGTGGGGTGGATCCTGGACAAGTACGGGCCGCGGCGGGTCATGCTGACCTCGCTGACCTTGCTCTCGACCGGTCTGCTCTGTACCACGCTGGTGACCCAGTTGTGGCAGTTCTGGCTCACTTGGGGCGTCATGGTGGGGCTCGGAGCCGGCGGTATGTCGGGTGTGCTCTCAGCCTCGGTGGCGCATCGCTGGTTCAACGCCCGGCGCGGACTTGCGGTGGGCCTGCTCAGCAGCGGCAGCTCCTCGGGACAGATCGTCTTCATCCCGTTCATGCTCTTCATCATTTCGTTCATAGGCTGGCGCATGGGCTCCTACGTGCTGGTGGGCTGCACGGCCGCGGCGGTGACGTTGGTATGGCTGTTGATGCGCGACAAACCCTCGGACATCGGCCTTGAGCCCTACGACTACGGGCCAGCGTCCGACCAAGCCCCGGTGGTCGACAAGCCAGCCGCCAAGGCGGAGGAGGCCAAGCCCGCGGGGCCGGTCATGGGCATCAAGGACGCCATCAAGACCCCGACCTTCTGGCTCCTGTGCGGCGTGTTCTCCATCTGCGGCGGAACGGCCAACGGACTCATCGGAACCCACCTGATTCCCCATGCCCTGGAGAACGGCTTCGACAAGGTCACGGTAGGCACGGCGGTCACCATCATGGGGACCATGAACATCGTCGGGACCCTCTTCTCCGGCTGGTTGGCGGACCGTGTCGATCCCCGCAAGCTGATCGCCGCGGTGTTCACCTTGCGCGGGCTGTCGCTCTTCTACCTGACGTTCGTGGACAACACCCAGGGACTCATCATCTTCACCATCATCTACGGGCTCGACTGGTTCGCCACGGTTCCGCCCGTGGTGATGATCGCGGGACAGACCTTCGGTAAGCAGTCCATCGGCCGGATCTACGGCTGGATCTTTCTCTCGCACCAGATCGGCGGGTTCGCCATGGCCAACGGCGGCGGCCTGCTGTACGACTACGTCGGCAACTACGAGATGGCGTTCTTCGCCGGTGGCTGGATGGGATTGATGGCCGCGGCGTTCGGGTTGAGCATCCGGAAGAAGAGGACGATGCCGCCGCTGGGACCGGCGCCGGCGGGGGCACCCGCGTAGCTCCGACGCCTGGGAACGATGGATTTCGGATAGCGGTGCCGAATCCCGCGTTACGACCGGTTATCCTTGCCGGCGGCGTCGTAGTCGTAGACATACTGCCAGGGCACCGAACAGTGAGCCCAGACCAGGGGCTCGAACTTCTCCCACCATTCAAGGTCGCGGCCCTCCATGCTGAGGACCCGCACCATGCGCACCATGTCCTGGATCTGGTACTTCTCCAGGGCGGGCTCGAAGGCGGGCATGATCCCCTTGCCCTTCTTGATGATCCGGCGGATCTCGAACACGTCAAGGTTGTCCACGGTGTGGCGGAAGTCCGGCACCTTGGCGGAGAGCGCCTTGGCGATGGGGCCGTCGCCCTGGCCGCCGGGACCGTGGCAGCTCGCGCAGCGCTGGGCGTAGACCAGCCTCATCTCCTCCTCGCGGATGCAGCCGGAAAGCGCCGCCAAGGCCAGCAGTAACAGGCAGGCCCGGAGGAATGCTGCCCGGCAGCGGGGTTTCGTCGGCGTCACCCTTTCGTCCTACCACCTTCGGTGCGTGAACAAAACAGCGCCGCGATGGGGCCGAACACCGACCGCCGGATGCCGGTGACGGTTGGCATTCTTTCGTCGAACCGATACGCTTGTCCGCGTCTATCTATCGTGAACGAAGGGTCCCGGGATGGCCATTAGAATCACCCGCGTCTACACCCGAACCGGCGACGACGGCATGACCGCGCTCGTGGGCGGAAAGCGGGTTCCCAAGGACGCCGCGCGGATCGAAGCCTACGGCACCATCGACGAGTTGAACGCGGTGGTGGGCTTGGCGCGCGCCTGGAACGAGGAGGGAAGGGGGGAGCGCGAGCTGCACCTGAAGCTTGACGCCATGCTCCAGCAGGTTCAACAGGAGCTTTTCGACCTGGGCAGCGAGTTGGCCACCCCGGAGGATTTCACCTACGACGGCATGCACCGCATGGGCGAGGATGAGGTGACTCGGATCGAGCGGGTCATCGACGAGTGTCAGAAGGAGCTGGAGCCGCTCAAGTCGTTCATCCTTCCCGGCGGCGGACGCATCAGCGCGCAACTCCATCAGTGCCGTACGGTGTGCCGCCGGGCGGAGCGGGAGATCCTCCGGCTGTCGCAGGTCGAAGACCTCGGCGAGTGGCCCCTCAGGTATGTCAACCGGTTGAGCGACCTCTTTTTCGTCCTGGGGCGATGGGTGGGCAGGAACCTGGGGGAGACGGAGTACCTCTGGCAAAGGGGACTGAGGTAGACTCGTAGGGCGCTCCGGCCGATTCGGAGGCGGCGCGGGCACGAGAGGGAGTCTGGTATGTCGGGAATCCTCGAAGGCAAGAAGGCATTGATATTCGGCGTGGCCAACGACCGCAGCATCGCCTGGGCGGTGGCGCGGGAGCTGCATGTCCAAGGGGCAGAGCTGGCCTTCACCTACGCCGGCGAGGTGCTGGAAAAGCGCGTCCGGCCTCTGGCCAAGGGTATCGGCTCGAACATCGTCCTGCCGTGCGACGTCACCCGGGACGATGAGATCGAGGCGGTGTTCGAGGAGGTCGGCCGCCGGTGGGGCGGCCTCGACATCCTGGTGCACGCCATCGCATTCGCCAAGAAGGAAGACCTGTCCCAGCCCTACGTGCAGACCGGCCGCGAGGGGTTTCACACCGCGTTGGATATCAGCAGCTATTCGCTGGTGGCGTTGACGCGGCACGCCGCCGAGTTGATGAAGGGGCGCGGCGGCGCGGTGGTGACGCTGACCTACATGGGGTCCGAGAAGGTGGTGCCCAACTACAACGTCATGGGCGTGGCCAAGGCCGCCCTGGAAGCCAGCGTCCGCTACCTGGCCCACGATCTCGGGCCGGAGGGAATACGGGTCAACGCCATTTCGGCCGGCCCGGTGAAGACCCTGGCCGCCTCGGGCATCGCCGGGTTCCGGGACATGCTGCACCTTGTCAGCGAAAAGGCCCCGCTCAGGCGCAATGTCGACCCGGCCGAAATCGGCAGGACCGCCGTCTATCTCGTGAGCGACCTGGGGAGCGGGGTCACCGGAGAAACGCTCCACGTCGATGCCGGCTACAACGTGATGGGCATGTGAAACCGGGCGCGGGCGTGCGCGGGCCGGGGTATCGGAGCCGCCGGGGCCACAAGAACCAGGAGAGGAAAACCGTGAAAGAGATATCGCCGCAGGAAGCCTACGATGCGATGCAGGAGGACGGCGAGGCCGTCTACATCGACGTACGCACGGTGGAGGAGTTCACCGCCGGCCATCCCGAGGGAGCGGTCAACATCCCCATCGCGTTTCTCGACCCGGCGCAGGGCATGGCGTTCAACCCGGAGTTCGTCGAAGTGGTGGAGAAGCACTTCGCCAGGGACCAGAAGCTGCTGCTGGGGTGCAAGGCGGGACCCCGGTCCAACAATGCGGCGAACCTCCTGGAGCAGCACGGTTACCAGGACGTGGCCAGCGTGCGCGGCGGTTTCGGCGGCATGCGCGACCCCTACGGGCAGGTGCTGGCCGAAGGCTGGGCGGACCTCGGGCTCCCGGTGAGCCAGGACAACGGCGAAGGCACGAGCTACGAATCCCTGGCCGCCGAATCGGGCTAGGCGAAGGGTTTTCCGCCCGCGACAGTGAGGTGACGGTCTTGTCCGTCGCTTGACAGCCTCTGGCATTTGGGCCATAAAGGCACGTTCGAAACGGACCATTTCCCAACACAAATCAACACGTTACCACCGGACGGTCCCTGCCTTGGTGAGGGCTTGCCCCTTCGTTCGAGCGCCTGACGCTCGGAGAACAACCGTATGGACACCTTTCACTCATTCTATATCGGCTTGGCCAACATCCTGCCGTTTTCCGCCGCTGGACAGGACCCGTTCCTGTTCATGCTCATCGGCATCGCCATCGGTTTCGTGGTCGGCATCCTGCCGGGGCTCGGAGGCGCCACAACCCTGGCGCTCATGCTGCCGTTCATCTACAAGATGGACCCCACCACCGCGTTCGCGTTCCTCCTGGGCTCCAACGCGGTGACCGCCACCACCGGGGACATCACCTCGATCCTTTTCGGCGTGCCGGGCGAGGGCATCACGGCCGCCACCATCGTCGACGGCCATCCCATGGCGAAGAAGGGAGAAGCCGGCCGTGCCCTGGGGGCGGCGCTCATGAGCTCGCTGGTGGGGGCTGTCTTCGGCGCCTTCGCCCTGGCTCTGGCGATTCCCATCGTGCAGCCGCTGGTGCTTTCCATCGGCTCCTCGGAGTTCTTCATGCTGGCCCTCCTGGGGATCACCTTCGTGGCGTCCCTGAGCGGGGGCAACATCCTCAAGGGGTTGTGCACCGGCGCTTTCGGCCTGGTCCTGTCTACCATCGGCCTCGATCCCATCGAGAGCGTCCCGCGCTTCACTCTCGACCCGCTTATCGGCGAGGATGCGGCGCTCTTCCTGTGGGACGGCCTGTCGCTGGTCTCGGTCACCGTGGGGCTGTTCGCCATTCCCGAGATCATCGACCTGTCGGTGCAGGGGTCGAGCATCGCGCGCCAGTCCACCGGCAAGCTCGGCGGCGTCATGCAGGGCATCATCGACACCTTCCGCCACTGGAAGCTGGTGCTGGCGTGCAGCGCCATCGGCTCCTACATCGGCCTCATCCCGGGACTGGGCGGAGGACCGGCCCAGTGGGTTGCCTACGCACACGCGGTGCAGACCTCACCGGGAGACAAGGACCGTTTCGGCAAGGGCGCCATCGAGGGCGTTCTCGGACCTGGCGCGGCCAACAACTCCAAGGAAGGCGGCTCTCTGGTGCCGACCATCGCGTTCGGCGTGCCGGGCAGCGTCTCCATGGCCATCCTGCTGGGAGCCTTCATCATCCAGGGAATCGTGCCCGGGCCCGACCTGCTCGATCCGGCCAAGCACCTGGACCTCACGTTCTCGTTCGTTTGGATCATCGTCGTCTCCAACATCATCACGGTGGCCATCTGCCTGCTGTTCCTGAACCATCTGGCCAAGATCACCTTCGTCAAGGGGACCTACCTGATCCCGTTCCTGCTGCTTCTCATCTACCTGGGCGGCTTCGCCGTCAACAATGCTTTCGGCGACATGCTCATGGTGCTGATCTTCGGCGCGGTGGGATGGTTGATGGTGCGGTTCGACTGGCAGCGGCCGCCGCTCCTGCTGGGACTGGTGCTCGGCGGCATCGCCGAGAACAACCTCTTCATCGCCACCAAGGTATACGGCGCCGGATTCGTGCTGCGGCCCGGCGTCCTGCTCATCTTCCTGCTGATCCTGGCGGGACTGTTCTACCCGATGTATCAGGCCTGGCGGGAGAAGAAGCGGCTCGAACGGCACGAGGCCCGGTTCGAGGTGCCCGGCGTCACCAAGACCGAGGAGGCGATCTCGCGCAACGAGCGGGTGGCCAGCGGCATCTTCGCGCTGTGCTTCGTCGCGCTGTTCGCCTACGTTCTGCGGGAGTGCTTCTGGGGCTTCGGCGCCTACGAGGAGCGCGCCGCCCTGTTCCCGGTGATCATCGGCCTGCCGGCCTTCGCCATCAGCATCGCGGTCTTCGTGAAGGAGATCGCGACCACCTCCAAGGTCGTGGCCCACGGCGAGGAGGGCGTGGAGGAGGTGGAGGAGATCTCACCGGAGGAAACGCGCCGGCGAACCCTCGCCATCGGCGCCTGGGTGGTGGGTTTCTTCGTCTCCATCTGGCTGATCGGTTTCGTGCCGTCGTCGCTGGTGGCGACGTTCCTCTACCTCAAGTTCGGCGCCCGGGAGGGCTGGCTCATTACCGTCATCCTCACGGCGGCGGCCTACGTGTTCTTCGCCGGCATCTTCGACTGGCTCCTGGTCCTGCCGTTCCCGCCCGGCGACCTGTTCGTCTGGCTGGGACTCGATTGAGGATTGCGGGTGCATTGACCCGTTCCGGGGCGTTGGATAGTATTTGAGGCATGCGGAGAGCCCTCCACTGCTGCGCCGTGGTGATGCTGCTCGCTTGCTGTGTCACGACCTTTCTCCGCGTACCTCTCGCCCATGCCCTTTCCCAGGAGGAGGAGATCCGCATAAGCCGCCAGTTGCGGCAGGAAGCCCGTCGCCGGCACAAGTTCATCGACGATCCCGAGGTGGCGCTGTACGTCGACCGCATCGGCCGCCGGATCCTCGAAGCCGTAGGCAACACCCGATATCCTTACCGCTTCTTCGTCATCGAGGACTCCTCGATGAATGCGTTTGCCGTGCCCGGCGGGAGCATCTTCGTGCACTCGGGCCTGATCCGGCGGGTGGCGACGTCGGACGAGCTGGCGTCGGTGGTCGCCCACGAGATCGTCCATGTGAACGCGCGTCACTTCGCCACCCTGCTCGACAACACCGACACGACCATGATCATCGGGATGCTCGGCGTGTTCCTGGCGCCGGTCCTGGGGCCTGCCGCCCTGGCCGGCCCTGCCGTCGCCATGACCCAGCAACTGGAGTTCAGCCGGCAGATGGAGGAGCAGGCCGACAATCTCGGCGTCGGCTACCTGGCACGGGCTGGCTACGACCCCGATGCCGCGGTGACCTTCATGAAGCGGATGTACCGCGAACGGATCCTCAATCCCGTGGGGCGGCCATCGTATCTGCTGACCCACCCGCTGAGCCAGAAACGCATCGCCAACCTGAACGCGTCGATCCGTGCTCTCGGGCTCACGCGTCCGCGCTACCGGGGCGCCGACGATATCGAGCGGGTCAAGCTGTTGATCGAGCTGCGAAAAAGGCCGGAAGAGGTGGTCGAGCGATTGAGGAAGGCCCATGAGCGCCGTCCGGAAGCAGCCGAATCGGCGCATGCGCTGGGCATCGCCTATGCCGCTACCGGCCGGTGGATTCGAGCCCGCGAGATGCTCGAACGGGCTGCCCGGTCGAACCCTGCGGTCCCGTACCTGGATCGGGATCTCGGACGGGTCTACGTCCACACGGAGGAGTTCGCCAAAGCCCACGCCGCCTTCGGACGAATGCTGGCGCGGGAACCGGATGATCCGGTCACACACCTGTACAAGGGACAGCTCCTCGAAAAGGAATCGCGCTTTCGGCAGGCGACGCGTACGTATCTGAGGCTGCGCCAGCTTGCGCCGTTCTGGCCCGAGGCCGCCCGGAGGTTGGGCTATGCCTACCGCAAGCTGAATCAGCCCGGGAAAGCCCACTACTATCTGGCGCAATCGTACCTGCTGCGTGACGAGACCGGAAAGGCCGTCGATTCCCTCGGGCGCGCCGCCCAGCAATACCCGCCGGATTCGCCGAGGCGGCAGGTGATTCTCGACGAGATCGCCGCCATCCGGGCCGGAGGCTGACCGCCACCGACGCGGCACCGCCCGCGGCACCGCCCGCGACGGTCCTGCCGCTCAATCGTCCAGCGCCTTCCGCAGGCGTTTGCGCGCCTGCACGTAGATCTGGCAGATCCTTCCCTCCGTCAGTCCCAGACCTTCTCCTATCTCCCTGAACTTGAGCTCCCGGTAATGGCGCAGGGTCACCACCAGGCGTTCCCGTTCCGGGAGCAGCGCCACCGCGCGTTTGAGCTTGTCCACCAGATCCTGGCGCTCGACGCACGCGAGCGGGTCCTGGTAAAGTCCTTGATCCGAATCGGTGCCGTCGAGAAGGACGTCGGCGCCGCCCCAGGACGGGTCGTCCAGGCTCACCCACCCTTGTTCCCGCACCCTGTAGCTGATCCTGTGCCAAGTCTCCAACGGCACCTCCAGCTCCTGCGCCATTTCCTCGGAAGTGGCCTCCCGGCAGAGGTGTTCGGCGAGCCGCCTGCGCACGGCCGCAACCCGGCGCGTCCAGGCCCGGATCGAACGGCTCACCCAGTCGAGGGAACGCAGGCATTGGATCATCTCCCCGTAGATGCGGTGCCTGGCGTAGACGTGGAACGAGACGCCCCGCTCGGGATCGTATCGCTCAAGGGCCTCTAGCAGCCCCACCACGCCGGAGTTCACCAGCGCGCCGAGATCGTGACCGGACGGCAGCCGGCGGTGGAGGTGGCGCGCCATGCGTTCGACGAGCGGCAGATAGCCGGTGACGACGTCCTCGACGGAATCGCCGGGCTGGACGGCCGGAAAGGCGGCCGGCTTGGGTCCGGGTGGGCGTTGCTCCATGAGCGGACATGAAGGCAACGCTCATGCCACTCGACCGCGGTTTCGGGGTCGGAGAAATCACCCGCACTTACGGGATGCGTGGGAAGAAACAGACCGGGCAGGGTGTCAACAGGCCGAAGCGATCGTCATCCCGCCGTCGCCTCCGGCGGTCGCTCCTGTCCTAGCGGTAGAGCTCCATCAACTCCACCAGGCCGAGGGCGCGCATTTGGCTGAAGAGATAGCGCTTGATCTCATCCACCCGGTCCAGCCGCAGAGCCTGCTGTCCGATGGCTACGGCCCGCTCGTAGGTCACGGAGCGCACCAGCTTCCGGACCACCGGAATGGACAGGGATTCCATGCTGAATTCTTCGAGGCCCATGCCCATCAACAGCAGGGTCGACAGCGGGTCACCGGCCATCTCCCCGCACATGGCCACGCCCTTGCCCTTGTCCTTGGCCGCCTCGATGACCTGCTTGAGCGCGGCGAGGACGGCCGGATGGAAGGGCTCGTAGAGAGGAGCCACCTTGCGGTTCCCCCGGTCGACGGCCAACAGGTACTGGATCAGGTCGTTGGTGCCGATGCTGACGAAGTCCACCTCCTCCACCAGCCGATGCGCCATCTGCACCGCTGACGGCACCTCGACCATGATCCCCAGCTCCATGTCGGCATCGAACGGTATGCCGTTGCGCCCGAGATCGGCCTTGACGTCCCGCAGCATGGCCTTGACCCGGAGGATCTCCTCCAGACTCGACACCATGGGGATCAACATGCGCACCGGCCCCAGCGCCCCGGCGCGCAGGATGGCCCGGAGTTGCATCTCGAAAGTCTCCGACGCCTCCAGCGAGACGCGGATGGAACGCCATCCGAGAAACGGATTGGGCTCGGCGCGTGCGATGCTTACGTAGGGCGGGTACTTGTCCGCGCCGATGTCGAGGGTGCGGATGGTCACCGGCTTGCCGCTCATGCCTTCCACCACCTTCTGGTAGAGGGCAAACTGCTGCGCCTCGGTGGGAAAGTCGTGATAGGCAAGAAACGGGATCTCGGTCCGGTAGAGGCCGATGCCTTCCGCTCCATGCGTTTGAGCGAACCGGATGTCGGTCAGCAGACCCATGTTGGCCAGCAGTCGGACCCGGTGTCCGTCCGTGGTCTGGGCCGGCAGATCCCGCATTTCGTCGAGTTCGCGGTTGACCGCGAGATAGTGACGCTCCATCCGGTCGTACTCGCCGACGATCTCCTTGTTGGGGTTGACGAACACGACCCCCGAGTTGCCGTCGACGATCAGGGAGTCCTCCTTCTGGACGCTTTCAAGCAACCCCTCCGCCGCCACCACGGTGGGAATCTCGAAGGACTTGGCCAGCAGCGAGGCGTGGGAGGTGACGCCGCCGGTGGCGAGCACGATGCCCTGGAAGCGATCGCGTTCGACGACGGCCAAGTCCGCCGGAGAAAGGTCCTCCGCCACCAGGACGGCCTCGCCCTCCGGCACCACCAGCCTCCTGTCCTCGTAGCCGGCAAGATTGTCCAACAATCTTTCGGCAACGTCGCGGATGTCCGCCGTACGCTCCTTGAGGTAGCGGTCGTCGACCTCACTGACGGTCCTTATGTGCCGCCGGAAGACGCTGCTGACGGCATAGTACGCGGTGAGGGCTTCGTGGAGGATACGGTGCTCGATCTGGCTCTTGAGCACCGGGTCGTTCAGCAGCATCCTGTGCACGTCGAAGATCGCCCCCGCCTCGTCGGAGATGAGGGCGATCATGCGGGTCTTGATCTCTTCCACCTGGACGGCGGCCTGCTGCAACGCGGAGCGAAAACGCTCCAACTCCCGCTGGGGATGGCCGGTATGGGTCTTCTGAATGGCGGCCAGGTCCATCCGGCGGTGCATGATGTGGGCCTTGCCGTAGGCGAAGCCGGGACAGGCGGCCAGCCCGGTCAGACGGCTGCGGAACTTTCTCGGCCTCTCGCTCGTGCGTTCCTTGCCCCGTCCTTCGTAGGACCTCAGTCGTTTGAGGGCGTTGACCATGCGCTGCCGGGACTGCTTGCGCTCGCGCTCCTTGTCCTTGAGCGAGTCCACCAACCGCGCGTGCACGATGATGGTGGCAACCTGCGCGGAGATGGCCTTGAGGAGCCGGACCTCCTCCTGGGTAAACTCGCGCGGCCGGGAGGTTTGCACCACCAGCACGCCGATGGGCGCCTTCCGCGCGTTGACGGGAACGGCGAAGAAGGAGTGGTACCGTTCTTCGCCGGTCTCGGGAAAATACAGGAAGCGAGGATGGGAGGGGGCGTCCACGACCATCACCGGCTCCCGTGTCTCCACCGCCAGTCCCGCCAGTCCCTCGCCGACGGTCATCGACACCCTCCCCACGGCGGCTTGGTCCAGGCCCCTTGTGGCGCTGAGCGTCAGCCTCCCGCTCTCGGCATCGAGCAGATAGACCGAGCATACTTCGGTCTGCATGCGCTTCGCGACGATGCCGGCGATGCTGTTAAGGCATCCTTGAAGGTCTTCGGCCTCGTCGACGAAGCGGCTGATCTCCTCCAGGGTGACGAGATGAGAGGCGTCGTCCTCGGCGGCCGTGTCGGGTGTGTCAGGTATGTCAGGTATGTCGGTTACGTGCATCACGGGGACACTCCAGCGCGCTGAAAACGCGGTTCGTCAACGAATATTCGCAGGATTTCTCGCTGTCGGCAAGCCGCCCCAGTGGGTGGTTTGGATGCCGGCGGCTCTCTCCGGAGGTGTTTCTGAGGCCGATTTGACCCGGTTTGGGGCAGATGTTACGTTGCCTCCGATGTCCGTTCAATGGCGCGCCGAAAACACCGAGAACTCGACGGATTCCCTCGAAACCCACGTGAGAGCCATCCTGGCGGCGCTTGGGGAGGATCCCGGCCGGGAAGGGCTCGAGAAGACACCGGCGCGGGTGGCCGCGGCTTGGCGGTTCCTGACCAAAGGATACGGCGAGGATCCCGACGCCATCATCAATGGCGCCCTGTTCACCGAGGACTACCAGGAGATGATCGTCGAGAAGGACATTGACTTCTACTCTCTCTGTGAGCATCACATGCTGCCATTTCACGGCAAGGCCCACGTGGCCTACATCCCGCGCAGGAAGATCATCGGCGTTTCCAAGCTGGCACGACTGGTGGACGCCTACGCCCGCCGCCTGCAGGTCCAGGAACGCCTGACGAACCAGATCGCCAACACCATCATGGACCGCATCAACCCCTTGGGAGCGGCGGTGGTGATGGAGGCCGAGCACATGTGCATGCGCATGCGCGGCGTTCAGAAACAGAACTCCACCATCATCACCAGCTCCCTGTTGGGGGCGTTCCGCACACAGGAGAAGACCCGCGCCGAGTTCATGAACCTCATCCGCGGTCACCGCTCCTGACCGAGTCCCATGGAAGTCAAGCTGAGAGAAATCGCCCCCTCACGGGTCCGCACCGCCCTGCTGGCGGTGCCGGTCACGGACAAGGGACTCGGCGACGGCCTCGCGCGGCGGCTCGACCGCCAGTTGAAGGGCAGGCTGGCCGCGTTGGTGAAACGGAGCGGTTTCGTAGCCCGGCGGGGAAGCTCGCTGCTGGCGGCGACGCACGGCGCCATCCCCGCGGAGCATGTGTTGCTGGTGGGACTGGGCAAGCACGAGGAGGAAGGGCTCCACGCCTGGCGCATGGCAGGGGCCGTCACCGCCAAGGAGGGCGGGCGGGTGTGGGCCGACGAGGCGATATTCATGCTGCCGCCGGATCAGCAGACGGAATCGGTGGTCGGGGCGGTGGCCGAGGGCGCCCTGTTGAACGCCTACCGCTTCACCAGGTATCGCTCCAACGACAAGCAAAAGGCACGGTTGCGCACCCTCATCCTCGGGCGGACCGCGTCGGGACGGAACGCCGCGCTCACGCGCGCGCTCAGGAATGCCAGGCTTTCGGCGTCGGCGGTGTGCCTGGCCCGGGACCTGGTGAACGAGCCGCCGTCCACGGCCACCGCCAGCTATCTGTCGGAGCAGGCCACGGCTCATTGCCGCGGCGAGGGGCTGAAGGTCGAGGTCTGGGACAAGAAGAAGATAGAGCGGATGAAGCTGGCGGGCCTTCTGGCGGTCAATCAAGGTAGCCGCGAGGAACCTCGCTTCATCCACATGCGCTACAAGCCCAAGGGCCGGCCGCAAAGGAAGGTCGCCCTCGTCGGCAAGGGGATCACCTTTGATTCCGGCGGGCTTTCCCTCAAGCCTGCGCGTTCCATGGAGACCATGAAAATCGACATGGCCGGGGCCGCCGCGGTCATCGGCGTCATGAGCGTGCTCCCCGAGCTGGCGCCCGACGTCGAGGTGCTCGGCCTGGTGCCGACCACCGACAACCTGCCCGACGGCGGCGCGCAGAAACCGGGAGACGTGATCCGTTACCTGAACGGCAAGACCGTGGAGGTCATGAATACCGACGCCGAGGGAAGGCTCATCCTCGCGGATGCCCTGCTCCTGGCGGCCCGGGAGAAGCCCGACTGCATGATCAATCTCGCCACCCTCACGGGCGCCTGCATCGTCGCCTTGGGCAACGAGGTGGCCGGACTCTTCAGCAACGACGACGAGCTGGCCGGCAAGCTCATCCAATGCAGCCGCGACGCCGGGGAGAGCCTCTGGCAGTTGCCTCTGACACCCGAGTATCGCGAGGACATCAAGAGCCAGGTGGCGGATATCAAGAATGTGGGTGGGGGTTCGGCCGGCGCCATCACGGCGGCGCTGTTCCTGCAGGAATTCGTCGGCGAGACTCCGTGGGCCCACCTGGACATCGCGGGTCCCGCGTTCACGGCCAAGGGCCACGTCGTGTGCCCGAAAGGGGGCACGGGGTTCGGGGTGCGGACGTTGTTGAATCTTCTCTCGGGAAGTCAGCCAGAATGACTGGAAAAGGAGACACGTTTCGATGGATATATCCCACGTAGCGGACAACGAGTTCGAAGCGGAAGTCATTGCCGCGACCATGCCGGTGCTGGTGGATTTCTGGGCGCCGTGGTGCGGGCCGTGCAAATCCATCGCCCCGGTTCTGGAAGAGCTGGCGCGGGAATATGACGGCAGGCTCAAGGTGGTGAAGATCAACGTTGACGAGAATCCGGAAACCCCAAGCCGCTTCGGCGTGCGGGGAATTCCGAACCTGATGATCTTCAAGGAAGGGAGCCTCTCGGGCCAGATCGTGGGCGCGGCGCCCAAAGCGAGGTTGGTGAGCGAGATCGACAAGGCGTTGGGCTGAGCCCTCTACCTTTGGGTGAGGGTCAGCGCGTGTTGCGCCTCATGCTGATGCTGATCAGCAGCCCCACGGCCACCAGGGTCGTGACCAGTGACGACCCGCCATAGCTGATGAGCGGCAACGGTATGCCCACCACCGGCAACAGGCCGGTGACCATGCCGATGTTGATGGTGAACTGCCAGAACAGGATGGCGGTCATTCCCGCGGCCAACAGCACCCCGAAGCGGTCCTGAGCGCGCCGAACCGCCCGAAGCGCGAGCAGGATCAACAATCCATACCCCGCCAGCAACAGCACACACCCCGAGAACCCCCATTCCTCGGCGAACACGGAGAAGATGAAGTCCGTGTGCTGCTCCGGAAGAAACTCCAGACGGTTCTGGCTGCCCTGAAGATACCCCTTGCCCCAAAGACGGCCCGAGCCGATGGCGATCTTGGACTGGACCACGTGATAGCCGGCGCCGAGAGGGTCGGACTCGGGATTCATGAAGGTCCAGATGCGGGTCTTCTGATAGGGCTTCAAGAATTTCCACCCCACCGGCAGCGCGGCAACGGCCACGAGGCCGAAGTAGAGCAGCGACCGCATGCGTAGTCCGGACATGACCACGACGCCCATGGCGATGAGGAAGATCAGCACGGCGGTGCCGAGATCCGGCTGCAGCAGCACGAGCAGGAGCACCGGTGCGCACAGCATCAAGGGCACGCCCAGGGCGGTGAGGGAATAACCGGGTTCGTAGTAGCAAAGCGTCTTGGCGAGCACGAGCACCAGCGCCAGCTTGGCGAACTCCGAGGGCTGCAACGAGAAGAACCGCAGGTCCAGCCACCGTTGCGAGCCTCCGCTGGTGATGCCGATGACCAGCACCAGTGCCAGGAGGATCACCACCGCCGCGTAGATGGGGTACGCCCAGCGGTTCAGGTGCTGGTAGTCCACGGCGAAGGTCGCGACCATCAGTACGAGGCCGATGGCCAGCCAGTAGGACTGCTTGGTGGCCAGATAGCGCGGACATTCCTCGTCGGCGCCGCAGGTGGCGCTGTAGATGGTCATGATCCCCAGCAAGGCCAGCCCCACCGTCAGGACGAACAAGGGCCAGTCGAAGCCGGTGACGAGACGGCGATCAATTTGCATGGCTTACCCGATTGGGTCCCGGGCCGGCGGAGACCATCGGCACCTCATGGTCCTCCACGTCCATGTCGTAGCCCTCGCTGCGGAAGTAGGTTTCGATGACCCGCTTGGTGATGGGTGCGGCGGTGGCGCCGCCGTGGCCGCCGTGCTCCACGAGGGTGGCGACGGCGATTTCCGGCGCCTCGGCCGGCGCATACGCCACGAACCAGGCGTGATCCCTGACCACGTACGGCAGGTCCTCGCTCTTCACGGCCTCTCCGCGCATCTCCGCCACCTGGGCCGTACCGGTCTTGCCCGCGATGTCGACGATCTTCGAACGTGCACGCTTGCCCGTGCCGCGCCGCCCGTGAACGACGTCCAGGAGCGCCTTTCGTATGAAGGCCATGTTCTCTTTCCGGAGGTCGATCGTGCCGGTCCGGGCCGGGCCGTATTCTTCCATGACCTCGCCTTCGGCCGAGAGCACGCGCTTGACGAACCACGGACGATAGACTGTCCCTCCGTTGGCCACGGTGGCCATCATGCTGGCCATTTGCAGCGGCGTCACGCCGAGGAAACCCTGGCCGATGGCTACCAGAGGGGTCTCGCCGGGATACCACGGGGTGCCGAAACGGCGCCGCTTCCACGCCCGGTCGGGAACCAGTCCGGGGCTCTCGCCGTCGAGATCGATGCCCGTGGGCGCACCCATCCCGAAACGGCGGGCGTATCTGGCGATCTTGTCGACTCCGAGCCGTTGCGCCAACTGGTAGAAGTAGACGTCGCATGACTGGACCAGGGCCTGATGCATGGCGATGTGGCCGTGGCCATGCTTCTTCCAGTCCCGCAGCGTGCGGTTCCCTACCTTGTAGGTGCCGCCGCAGAACAGCCGCTGGGTCGGCGAGATGACGCCTTCCTGCAGCGCGGCCAACGCGGTGACGATCTTGAACGTCGAGCCGGGCGGAAAATGTCCCTGTAGTGCCCGGTTGTGCAACGGGGTCTCGTTGTCCGCCATCAGTTGACGCCACTCGTCAGGCGTCATCCCGCGCGCGAACGAGTTGGGGTCGAAGGCGGGAGTGCTCACCAGCGCAAGCACGGCGCCGGAATTCACGTCAAGGGCGACGATGGCGCCTTCCCTTCCGTTCAACGCGTCGTACGCCACTCGCTGAACGTCCAGGTCCAGGGTCAGCACGACGTTGTGCCCGGGCGTCGCCTTGAGACGATCGATGACGCGCACCTTGCGGCCGATGGCGTCCACCTCCACCTTTTCTCCGCCGCTGCGTCCGGCCAGGTGCCGCTCCCATCTCTTTTCGAGGCCGGCCTGCCCGATTGCGTCGCCGCGCCGGTAGCCCTTTCGACGGAGGTCCCGCAACTGCTGGGTGTTGATCTCGCCCAGGTAGCCGAGCACGTGGGCGGTCATCGCGTCCGTCAGGTAGCTGCGCCGGGCCTTGACGCTGACATACACTCCGGGAAGGTCCGGCCGATGCGTCTCCACCGCCACCACGGACGGCCAATCCACGTCGCGGACGAGCGTGACCCCTTTCGAGCCCTTGGTGTGCTGAACGGCCTCCATGAAGCGCTCGCTGTCGCCGTCGACCATGTTGGCGAGGCGCCGCAGGGTGGTCTCGCGGGCCTGTGAGTCACCGGGCGTGTAGCGCACGTCGAAGGAGGGCCGGCTGTTGATCAGGAGCCGGTTCTTCCGGTCGAACACCATGCCGCGAACCGCGGGAATCCGTTCCAGCCGGATACGGTTGTGTTCGGACATGACGGTGTAGCGCTTCCCCTGCAGGATCTGGAGGGTCCACAGGCGGTAGGTGAGGAAGGCGAAAACCAGCAGAATCAACAGGCCGAAGATGCGTATTCGTCTGCGGAACTCCGTCTGAGTCCGGGGGGTGGGCCTAAGAGGCAGCATCGACGAGGGAGGAAGGTTTTCTCACGGTCTCCATGCGGTTCTGGATGGAGCGGAGCATCAGGAACAGCACGGGTGCGATGCAGGCGGAGAAGATCGCTTCCCGGAGTATGGCGTCGGCGACAACCACCCAGCCTCTCGCGGTCAACTCGAACAGTGGGGAGATGACGATCAGCGTGCCGACTTTCAGCCACACGGCCATGAATACGGTCACGGCGCTGATCAGTGCGCCGGTGGCCCAGACGTAACGGAAGACCACGTACGCGACCAGGAAAACCGCGGTGAAGGCGAGGGCGTTCACGCCCGGCTGAGGGCTCGACAGGATGTCGATGGCGTATCCCAGCAGAAACGTCGCCCAGACCGCCTCTACCCGCGGGCGGTTAAGCGCCCAGTAGACGCACAGGATCAGGGTCAGATCAGGAATGATGGGCGTCCAGCTCGCCAGGTGCAGGACCGTGGACTGCAGGACTACGAAGACGAGGCCGATGCCGAAGAAGGCCAGCGATACGTTCATGGGGTAGCCGACTGCGCTGGTTCCCTGTCCCGCGTCGCGGTCGACGAAACCGCCGGTTTGGGTTCGGCGGAGATGAAGAGCACTTCTTCCATTACCAGCGGGTCCACGGCCAGCGACACCCGTACCCGCCGGAAAAGCCCGGGACCGTCTTCCGCGATTTCAACGATGGTTCCGACCAGGAGTCCCTTGGGGAACGTCCCGTCCAGCCCGGAGGTGATGAGCCGGTCGCCGGGACGGACATCCTCGTTGCGGCCCATGTACTTCACGACGGGCTCTCCGTCCACCGACCCGGAAACGATCCCTCGTACCCGAGTCCGCTGCGTTATGATATCGAGCCCGCTCTTGTGGTCCGTCAGCAGCATGACCTTGGCGGTGTCCTCTTCCACGGACACCACCTTGCCGACCACGCCCCGCGGCGTGATGACCGCCATGCCCTGATGGATCCCCGCGCGCCCTCCCTTGTCCACCGTGATGGTGCGAAACCAGCTGCTGGGACTGTGGGTGATGACCGTGGCGGCGACGGATTGTCGGAGGATCCGGGTCCTGATCTCCAGCAGCTCGGTGAGCCGGTCGTTGGCGAGCTTGGCTTCGAAGAGCCGGTTGCGCTCGGCCTCGAGGGCGGCGATCTGCTCCTTGAGGGCATGGTTCTCGTTCCACAGGTCCTTGAAGGCCACGTAGTTCACCTGCAGGTTGTGGATCGCCGCGCCTACCGCGTGGAGCGACTTCTTGAGCGGTTTCATGGACTGTGAAAGCAGCCGGGTGACCGGTTCCCCTCCATTGGGAGAGGTGGAGGAAACGGTGACGACGTAGAACGCCAGGGCCAGGGCGAGCACACAGTGGATAGGAACCCGGTACCGGCGCAGCAGGACGACGGCGAGAAACCCGGCTTTGCTCAAGCGGGTGTCCTGCCGACGGGCCTTGGAGAATCGCTGCGACGACCGGCGTGAGTCCGCAGTTCTCCCTGTCCTGGCTGCGGGCACGGTAGACTCTGTCTTTTCAGTTGATTGTTACATCCTTGAGCAGGTCGATCTCGTCCAGCACCTTGCCTGCTCCCATCACCACGGACGTCAAAGGATCTCCCGCAAGGGTTACCGGAAGCCCGGTTTCTTCACTGATCAGCGAGTCCAGGTTCCTGAGCAATGAGCCGCCGCCGGCCAGCACGATGCCGCGGTCGACGATGTCCGACGCCAGTTCCGGAGGAGTGCGCTCCAGAGAAACACGAACGGCGTCCAATATCTGGTTGATGGGCTCCAGCAGGCAATCGCGGATCTCCTCATCCGAGATCAGCACGGTCTTGGGCACGCCCGCCACCAGATCCCGCCCCTTGATCTCCATGGTACGGATCTCTTCGCCGGGGTAGGCGGAGCCGATGGTGATCTTGATGAGCTCGGCGGTGCGTTCCCCGATCATCAGATTGTGGCGCCGCTTGATGAATTGCACGATAGCCTCGTCCTGCTTGTCGCCTCCCACCCGGATGGACTTCGAGTAGACGATGCCCGCCAGGGAGATCACGGCCACCTCGGTCGTCCCTCCGCCGATGTCCACGATCATGTTCCCGGTGGGTTCGGTGATGGGCAGCCCCGAGCCGATGGCCGCGGCCATGGGTTGCTCGATGAGATAGACCTCGCGGGCGCCCGCGGATTCCGCCGATTCCCGCACCGCGCGTTTCTCTACCTCGGTGATGCCGAACGGTACGCCCACGATGACCCTCGGACGCACCAGCGAGCGGCGGTGGTGCACCAGCTTGATGAAGTAATTGAGCATCGCCTCGGTGGTCTCGAAATCGGCGATGACTCCGTCCCGCAACGGGCGGATGGCGACGATGCTGCCGGGCGTCCGCCCGAGCATCTTCTTGGCCGCCGTGCCGACGGAAAGAATCCTCTTTTCCCCGCGCCCGTTCTTCTGCACCGCGACCACCGACGGTTCGTTGCACACGACGCCCTCGCTCTTGATGTAGATCAGCGTGTTGGCCGTGCCGAGATCGATGGCCAAGTCGTTGGAAACAAGGCCATAGATCCTGTCGAGAAACCTCATGCGACTCCTCTTGTGCGGAAAAAGCGCAAGAACTGGCTAAAGATATCAGAACTGGACCCGTGCTACAACAAAAGGAAGGAGCGCCGTTGCCGGCGCTGCCCTTCACTTAATCGCGGCGGGTACCTATAATGAGGCCCGGTTCGCCACCGTGCCGCGTGGCCGGACGACGTGCCATTCCGTGTCCCGAGGAGCGTTTCGAACATGCTTGATGTGCTGCGAAAAAGGAAACGGTCGTGGTTGGTGCTGCTCTTGCTGGGCGTCGGCGTGCTGGCGTTCGTCATGGTGGGCGTCGGCCCCCAGGGAGGGCAGGAGCAGCGGGTGGTCACCATCGCCGAGGTGAACGGGGAGAAGATCACCTACACCGAGCTTGAAAGGCACTACTACCGGATGCTTCAGACCTACCGGCAACTGGCCGGGGGGCGGCTTTCTCCCGCCGACATCGAGGCGTTGAATCTCAGGGGCCAACTGCTGCAGGAGCTGATCCAGCAACGGCTGTTGTTGCAGGCGGCTCACGACCTGGGGCTGCAGGTCACCGATGACGAGCTGGCGGAAGGAATCGCGCGCAACCCGGCGTTCCAGGCCGGAGGCCGGTTCGACACGAACGTCTACCAGCAGGCGCTCCGGCAGCAGGGGTTGACGCCCGGGGAGTTCGAGGACCGCCAGCGCGAGGGGCTGACCATCCAGAAACTCCAGGATCTGATCCAGCACTCCATCCCGGTTACGGCCGCCGAGATCGAAGAGCGCTATCGGGTGGACAACGAGGAGATCGCGCTGGAGTTCGTCCGGCTCAAGACCGATGACTTCGCCGAAGGGGTCGAGGTCAGCGACGACGAGATCAAGGCCTACTACGACGGCAATGCCGCGCTCCTGCGGGAACCGCTCAAGGTCAAGGCTAGGTACATGGCGTACCGCGTGAAAGACTTTTCCGCCGGCATCGCGGTTTCCGACGACGATGTCCGGGCCTACTACGATGTCTACCGGGACCGGCGGTTCCGCAGGCGGGAGGCGGTGAAGTTCAGCCAGATCTTCATCCCCGCGCCGGAGGGCGGCGCGCCGGACGAAAAGGAGGCGGCGCGCAAGCAACTCGAGGACGTCCTGCGGGAGGCCCGCGGGGGCGCGGACTTCGCCGAACTGGCCAGGAAGCACTCCAAGGACGACAGCGCCGCCCAGGGCGGCGACATGGGCTTCGTGAACAGGGGTCAGCTCCTGCCGGCGCTCGACACGGCACTGTTCGCGCTCAAGGAGGGCGAGGTGACCGACGTCCTCGAGAGCGCCTTTGGCCTGCACCTTCTCAAGGCGGTGGAGAGGCAGGAGGACGAGGTCGTGGAGCTCGACGAGGTGAGGGAGCAGATCGTCGACGCTCTCACGCTCGAGCGCGGCAGCGCCAAGGCCGCGCGGGCGGCGGAGGAAGACCGCGAAAGGGTCCTGGACGGCGCGCCGCTGGCCGACGTCGCCTCGAAGCGTGGCATCGAGCTGTCGGAGACGCGACTGTTCAGCGCGCGGGAGACCCTCGACGAGATCGGCGACGTGGAAGATTTTTACCGCGCGGCCCTTTCCCTGAAGCCGGGTCAGGTTGGGCCCATCATCCTGACTCCGGAAGCTCTGTACCTCATGGACGTAGCCGAAAGGGTCGAACCGGCGGTCCCGCCCCTGGACAAGGTGAAGGAGAGGATTCGGGAGACCCTCGTCCGCAGAAAGGCTCGGGAGCGCGCGCAGGAGAAGGGGGACGCGCTTCTGGCGGAGCTCAAGGCGGCGCCGGACCTCACGGCTGTCGCGGCGGCTCACGGGCTCACCGTGGAGGACACCGGACTGTTCCCGCGGGCACAGGCGGAGATACCGGAGATCGGTTTCCTCCCTCTGCCCCTGGGGCGGCTCACGGTGTCCGAGGAGAAGCCAGTGGTGGACACCGCCTACCTCCAGGACGACGCGGTCTTCGTCATGGTCCTGAGGAAGACCGTCGCGGCCGACCCGGCCGACCTGTCCAAGGCGAAGGAGGACCTGGCCCGGCGACTCCGCGACGAGAAACGGCAACGGGCGTTGACCCGGTTGATCGAGAACCTGAAGGCCAACGCCAAGATAGAGATCCATCCGGAGTTCACCTGACGCGCACCCCCTGCCATGCAGATATTCCTGCTACGTCACGGCGAGACCCGCTGGAACCGGGAGGGCCGCTGCCAGGGCAGCTCGGACATCGAGCTCAACGAGACCGGTCACCGGCAGGCCGGTGAGGTCGCCGCGCACCTGAGCCGGCGCCGCATCGACGCGGTCTACTCCAGCGATCTGCGGCGCGCCCGGCAGACCGCCGAGATCGTCGGCGAGCCCCATGACATCGCCGTAAATATCGAGCCCGACCTGCGCGAGCTCGACCACGGCGAGATGGAAGGGCTGACCTTCGTCGAGGTGCGCGAGAGGTTCGCGGAGCTGATCGAGTTGTGGCGCTCGCAGCCGTTGGCGGTGGTGCTCCCGGGCGGGGAGCGCCTGATCGACGTGGAACGCCGGACTTGGTCGGCGCTCAACCGCATCGTGGAGAATCACGCCGCCGAAGACAGCATCGTCGTGGTCAGCCACACCTTCCCCATCGTTTCCATTCTCGGTAGGTTCTGGCGGACGTGGCTTAACCATTAGCGCTCCTTTCTCCTGTATGCCTGGGACTTCTGCCAGGTGTGGTTGTCGCGGGCGGGGGGCTGGGATATCC
>JAPPHF010000026.1 GCA_028821115.1 Deltaproteobacteria bacterium
GGACTTCGGCAAACGGGTGGCGCCCGACTATCCGACGGACATCCCCCAGTTGGAGCTGTACCTGTACGGAATCATGAGTCACGGGGCGGACTGAGCAGTTGCGACCGTCTCCGCGACCCACCATGGAGCGGTGATGCGACTACCGGAACCCCTGCGGCCGGATCAGCTCTACACGAAGTGTGACCCCGGGGAACTGCCGCCTGCCGGCGAAACGGCGGACGGGACGGACGACCTCGGCCAGGAACGTGCTCTCGACGCGGTGCGCTTCGGCGTCGATATCCGGCGCCACGGCTACAACATCTTCGTTCACGGCGTCCCGGGTACCGGCAAATACCCGCTCGTCAGGCGGCAGATCGAGCAGGCGGCGGCGGCGCGGCCGGCACCGCCCGACTGGTGCTACGTCCACAACTTCCAGGAGACCCACAAGCCCAGGGTGTTGCGGCTTCCGGCCGGCCGGGGCTGCCGGCTGAGGCGTGACATGGAGCAGCTCATCCGCGAGCTCCGCGCCGCCATCCCCGCGGCCTTCGAGAGCGAGGACTACCAGGCCCGCGCCCAGGCCCTTCAGGCGCAATTGAGCCAGCGTCAGGAAGCCGCCTTCAACGAGTTGCAGGAGCGCGCCCAGGCCCGAGACGTGGGCCTCATACGCACCCCGGCGGGGCTTGCACTGGCGCCCACCGCCAAGGGAGAGGTGGTGAACCCCGAGGCCTTCCGCCAGTGGCCCGAGGAGACACAGAAGAAGGTCCGCTCCGACATCGCCGAGCTCGAGAAGGAGCTCCAGGAGATCCTCAAAAAGGTTCCGCAATGGGACCGAGAGAGGCGCGAGCAGCTGCGCGGCCTGAACCAGGAAGTCGTCAGCCACGCGGTGGGACAGTTCATCGAGGAGCTGAGCAAGGACTACGAGGATCTTCCGGACGTCATCGACTACATCGAGCAGGTGCGCGCGGACCTGCTGGAGAACGCCGAGGAGTTTCGCGCGCCCGAGACCCAGGAGCCGCAACAGGGCGCGACAGCCGTACGGGGCGGTCCGCGGGTGTTCCGCCGTTACCAGGTGAACGTCATCGTCGACAACGGCGCGCTCGAGGGCGCCCCCGTGGTCTACGAGGACCTGCCCACCCACGGCAATGTCATCGGCCGCGTCGAGCAGATGGCGCAGTTCGGCGCCCTCTCCACCGACTTCACACTTATCAAGTCCGGCGCGCTCCATGCCGCCAACGGCGGCTACCTGATGGTGGACGCGCGCAAGCTGTTCATGCAGCCCATCATCTGGGAGGAGATCAAGCGCGCGCTCCAGTCCAGCGAGATTCGCATCCAGGGGCTGACCGAGGCCATGGGCTTCGCCAACACCGTCACCCTGCAGCCGGAGCCGATTCCCATGGACGTCAAGGTGGTGCTCCTGGGCGACCCCACGACCTACTATCTGCTGAGCCAGGCGGACCCCGACTTTCCGGAGCTGTTCAAGGTGGCCGCGGACTTCGACGACCAGGTGCCGAGGAATCACGGCAACACCGCGCGCTACGCCGGGATGATCGCCGACACCGCCCGCCGCGAGGGGCTACGGCCGCTTTCCAGGGACGCCACCGCGCGGGTCATCGAGCAGGCGGCGCGGCTGGCCGCCGACTCGGAGCGGCTGACCCTTCGCCTGCGGGCCATCGACGACCTTCTCTACGAGGCCGACTACTGGGCCGGCCAGGAGGGCAACGGGGAAATCGCGGTGCGGGACGTCGAGCGCGCCATTGAGGCGAAGACCCGCCGGGCCGACCGCGTCCGCGAGCGCAGCCAGGAGCAGATCCTGCGCGACACCCTGCTCATCGACACCGACGGCGAGGCGGTGGGCCAGGTCAACGGCCTTTCGGTGCTGCAACTCGGCGAATTCTCCTTCGGCAAGCCCAGCCGCATTACCGCCCGGGTGCGGTTGGGGCGGGGCGAGGTGCTCGATATCGAGCGGGAGGTCGAGATGGGCGGGCCGCTCCATTCCAAGGGCGTCCTCATCCTCTCGGGCTTTCTCGGCGCGCGCTTCGCCCGCCGCCATCCGCTGGCCCTGTCGGCCAGCCTGGTCTTCGAGCAGTCTTACGGCGGGGTGGACGGCGACAGCGCGTCGTCCACCGAGCTCTACGCGCTCCTGTCGGCCCTGTCCGGGGTTCCTATCCGCCAGTCCCTGGCGGTCACCGGATCGGTCAACCAGCTCGGTCAGGTCCAGGCCATCGGCGGCGTCAACGAGAAGATCGAGGGGTTCTACGACATCTGCGCGGCGCGGGGCCTCACCGGGCGCCAGGGCGTCTTGATTCCCTCCTCCAACGTCAAGCACCTGATGCTGCGCCGGGACGTGGTGGAGGCTGCGGCCCAGGGAAGGTTCCACGTCTATCCAGTGGAGACCATCGACCAGGGCATCGAGCTTCTGACCGGTGTGCCCGCGGGCGAACCGGAGGCCGGGGGAAACTTTCCCGCCGGCAGCGTCAACGGCCGGGCGCAGGCTACGCTGCTGGAGTTCGCCCGCAACGCCCGGGACTTCACGGCCGGCGGCGTGCCGGACACGGAGCCGTCCTCATGAGCCGGTCCGAGCCGGGCTTCGATGTCCGCCGGATCGTGGTGGCCTTCGAAAGCCTGTCCGCTGCCGCCGCCGCCCTGGAAGAGGCGGCGGGGTTGGCGGCGCGGCTGCATGCCGAACTGGAAGGCGTCTTTGTCCAGGACATCAATCTCGTGCGGCTGGCGGGATTGCCCGTGGGCCGGGAGATTCAGTTGTTGACCGGGAGGGTACGGGACTTCACCGCCGACGCCCTGGAAGCCGACACCCGGGCGCAGGAGTTCGCCGCCCGGCGAGCGGTGGCGGCGGCCGCGGCCCGGGCCCGCGTGGCCTACGCGTTCCGCACCACCCGCGGCCAGGTGGACGTGGAGGTCCTGAACGCGGCGGACAGCGGCGACCTGCTGATCCTGAGCCCCGGGGACCGTCTGCCCTGGAGCAGCCCCCGGCTCGACCGCGCGGCGCGGGCCGCGGCCGAGCGCGCGCCGCGGTCGGTGCTGATCTCGAAGCCGGGAATGCGAGCCGCCGGCGTCCCGCTGGTATGCTACGACGGCAGCGCCGGTTCCCGGCGCGCCCTGGAGGCCGGACTCCGGATCTTTGGCGCCTACGAGGGCCGGCTCGCGGTGCTCGTGCTCGCCGAGGATGCGGCCGACGCCGAAGGGTTGCGCCTGCAGGTGGAGGCCCGGCTGGCGCCGCTGGGCGTCGTCCCCAGGTTCCTCTACGGCGCGCGTCCCCGCGCCCCCGAGGTCTGCCAGTTGGCCAGCGAATCGGGCGCCGGCGTGTTGGTCATGGCCGCCGACTGTCCCGCCCTCGACCAGCCCCGCCGGGAAGAAGTCCTCGAATCCGTGGCCTGTGCCGTCCTGCTCGTGCGCTAGGCGCCTGATGGCGTCCTTCGACTTCGCTTCGCTACGCTCAGGACGAACGGCGATTGAATCCCATCCCGTTCGTCCTGAGCGTAGCGAAGCGAAGTCGAAGGACAATCGGCTCCCCAGGGGCTTTCAGTCACGGCTCCGGCAACCGGTACGAGCCGAGAAAGCTCTGCCGCAGGACGTACTCGGCGTGATGCTCGACCGCATGGCGCCGAATGAGCTCCAGGGGATCGGACAGGCGGACTCGGCCCAGGCGATAGTCGTCCACCATCGCCGCGAGCCGTTGCCGGCTGTCATGGTCCAGGCGTCCCGAAAGGACGCCCGTCAGGTGCTGGAGCGCGTTGGTGTTGGTCTTTCTGGTCGCCGGCTGTTTCAACGCTTCCATGAACGCGTTGCCGTAACGCACCGTTACGGTCTCCGGCGAACTCTTCCCGGCCTCGGCCAGGAGCCGTCCCAGAAGCCGCAGGTGCCGCTCGCTGTGGGCCAGCAGGGCTAGCTTGTGGGACGCATGGAAGTCCATGAGCCTTGACAGCGACGGCCCGCCTCGCGTGCAGGCGCGCCATTCCCGGTACGCTTGGACGCGCTCGATGAAGTTCTCGCACAGCGGCGCGTCGTCGAGGCGGTCTTCGGCTTCGACGGGCAGCAACGGGACGGCATCGGCGAGCGCCCGGGCGAACATCCCGCCGCCGGGTCTGTGATCACCGCCGGACTCGGACAGGACCGGGACCCGGTCCGGCCCGCAACTCGGGGAACCCGCCTTGAG
The DNA here is from genome assembly GCA_028821115.1 of Deltaproteobacteria bacterium. GTDB lineage: Bacteria > Desulfobacterota > Binatia > UBA9968 > JAJDTQ01 > JAJDTQ01. The sequence continues at coordinate 4,151 of JAPPHF010000026.1, forward strand.
AATGAAACCACATACCTCGAGCCTCGCGATCTCGGCGGCACGCCGGCGTCCGTACCGCCGCATGATCCCGGTCCAGTCCCGGCCTGAGCGCTGTCCCACCATGCGGGGCGCCTTGGGATCTCCAACGAGGTCCACCGGTTCCCGCGGCACTCCCATCCCCACCTCCATCTCGGGGCACACGGCGACGATGTCGAAGAGGCGCGACAGGGTATCGTTGACGGCCCGGTGGCGCTTGTGGCCGCCGTCGTAGCGGACCCGATGGCCCAGGAGGCAACTGCTGACGCCGATGCGGGGTTTTGCCGGCATGGTGTGTCGAATACCCTGTGACGTTCGTGGGAAGGCGCCCACGGTCGTGTATCGTACCACAGTAGCGGGGTCGAACGCTTCGCAGCGGGTACGTTAAGCGGTAAGATGAGGGCTAGTGGCCGGGTTAAAAAAAAATTTTTTTAAAAATGGTTTTAATTTTTTATGTGTGGGGGGGGGGGGGGGGGGGGGGGGGGGGGGGGGG
>JAPPHF010000083.1 GCA_028821115.1 Deltaproteobacteria bacterium
ACACGGAGCGGCCGAGCTGGAACAGCATGAGGTCGAAGGCGGCCTCGAAGTCGTTGTCCAGATGCGCCTTGACCAGTGCCGTGCGGATCGATCGCAGATCGTCCGAAAGCCCGATCCCCACGCCTGCCTCCTTGCGCGCCTCCGCCTCGGGATCCGGGGGCGAGGCCATGGGACCGGAGATTGAGGGACCTTGGAGCCGGACGGTGTCGCCATCGCCATCATCGGCATTCCGACCGTCGACATGGCCGGATTCGGCCGGATTCGGCATGTCCTCGGGACGCACCAGTCCTCCGATCACCTGGAGTTCTCCGTCCCGTCCGATGGTGGCGATGCACCCGGCCATGGCGTAGTCCTCGGCTTGGTAGGCCGCCCGTGCCTCGACGGCCGCGTGGATCTCGCATGTCCGGGTCTCGATGGCCTGTGCCTCCTCGCCGAGTTCCTCGGTCCATTCGTCTTCGTCGAGATCGGTCAGCTCGTCCTCGCGGGTGCGAAGACGCTCCAGCTCGGCCGTCTCCTCGGCCGTGGCCTGGGAGGGCTCCGGAGCGATCCGCCCGTAATGGGCGATGGAGGTCCAGTCGACCTCGGGCATCGCCGTTGCCCAGCGCCACCGGGTCTCGAGTTCCTTTACGGTCTCGCCCAGCTTCTCCATGGCGAGTTTCTGAAGGAGCACGGGGTCCTCCAGCCAGATCCCGCTCTCGTCCTCGTCGGCGAAGAGGTCCCGCAACACCGCCCCGCCCGCGGCCTCGTAGGCGCCGACCCCCACGAAACGAGCGATAGCGGAGTTCGCCGGAACCCGCTCCTCGGTCAGGAGGTGCTTCACCTGCCAGGCGGCCGGTCGGTAACCCTGGTCCGCCACTTGCTCCCATACCGCTGTCTGGCGGCCGTGGTCGGTGGTGACGGCGAACGCCTTGAGCGTCTCCAGGTCGATCTGATCGTCGCGGTAGGCGTCGAGCAGTTCGGGCGCGGCGTTGCCGAGTCGAAGGCGCTGTTCGACCAGGCGCTCGGCGACACCGAACCTTGCCGCGATGGCTGCCACAGACACGCCGGACTCGGCGAGCTTCGTGAACGCGATCACCTGGTCGGCCGGATGCATGGCGATGCGTACGACGTTCTCGGCGAGGGACAGCTCACTGGACGGGGCGCTACCGTCGACCACAAGGCAGGGCACGGGATGGGCGGCATCGAGCACCCCGTCTGCGGCAAGCGCCTTCAGGGCCGTCAGACGGCGTCCGCCCGCGACCACGGCGTAGCCGTTGCCAGGGTCATCGCTTCGGACGACGAGGTTCCCCAGGAGTCCGTGGGCCGCGATGGAGGCCTTCAACTCGGCGTCTGCCGCCGCATTGGGCGGGGTCTTGCGCACGTTCTCGGCTGCGACGGACAGCCGGTCGAGGGCGATCGGGCGGATCGCCGGTTCGTGGATTGGAGCGGTATGGTTCATTTGATTCCTCCTTGCATGCGGTTCGTGGGCGCGGTTGGCGTGGTTCATGGGCCGGCTCCCTCTTCGGCAAGGAGCCGGTCGGAGAGGCCGGGCGTTCCGGCGGCGGGATCGGCCGGAATACCGGTGAGTGCCGGAAGTGCGACGCCGGACGGCGACAGCGTGTGGCCGATGCGCTTCTCAAGCTGAACGTATTTGGCGTAGAGCCTGGGGCGAAGTTCGGCGGCGCGGCGTAGTTGGGAACGGGACGAGAAAATACATAGCGAGCAAGAGCACCTCGACACCCCCTCGGCATAGACCCAGTGCGGAGACTGGCCGGCGTCGCGGATGATGCGGAAGACGTCGTCGGCGCCGAGATCGAAGATCGGCAACCAATCGAACCACTCCCGGCCGGCGCGGGAGTTGCGGTCGCTGCGCGCCCAGGGGATGCGTTTGGACCGGGCATTGCTCTCGTCGCGGCGGATTCCGACGGCGCTGACGATGCGCCCGCCGAAGCGGGGGTGGGCCTTCAGGTAGTGGCGGAGTTCGCGCTCGATGGGTGAGATCTTGGCGGATCGCGTACAGAACCGGGTCCGAGGCCCGGGGAATCTTCCCCTTTCCTCGATCATTTCGAGAAGCGACTTGCCGGACGCCACGCGCGCCATTATCAGCGGAACGCCCGCCGGCATCGTGTTCTCGATGTGCTCGACCGTGCCCGGCCACTCGACTTGGCCGAGGGGCGCATGGACCACGACCAACTGGTCGCGGGGCACGGCCCGGGCGAGCAGGATCGTCATGGTTTGGCTGTCCTTACCCCCCGAGTGGTTCACCGCAACGAGGGCTCCGCGGCGGATCATGTCGCGGCACTCGGGCGGAATGTAGAGGTCGGCGGCGGGTGGGCGGCGGTGCGGCCGGTGCCCGCTCATGCCCGGCGCCCTTCGTGGTCGGTCAGCGTCATCGCCGGGGTCGGGCAGACGAAGAGCGGGCTGATGAGATATTCCGACTCGCCGCCGTCCTGAGCAGGGGGACTCACGGTGACCGCAGCGATGGCTGCGGTTGCCTCGCCGTCGACGAAGCACGAGACGAGGCAGAAGTTGTCGAACCGGCCGCTGGTGAGAGCGTCGAACGCGCGGCGGTGTTCTTCGGTGATGTTGGTGGCGGGCATGGCGGCGACCTCCGTGGGGTGGCGTTGGGGAGCCCGTCCTCGGGCCCCCGGGACTCGCCCGGCCCGGACCGACCGCCACCTCCCGGCGGCGGGCTGCTTGGCGGTGGAGTTCGAAGCGCCCGGGCCCGGCCGGTGACAGCCGCCATGAACGGATCAGCGAAGGTGACGATCGTCGTGGAGGAGCGCATCCTCCATTTCGCGAAGCGAGGAATAGCGGCCCGTACGAAATATCCACTCGTGTAGGTCGTCATCGTCCCGCGGCAACTCGTAGGCGTGGAAAGCGCTCCAGTCGCCGTGGCGGAACCCCCGCCACAGGGCGCCCGCGAGGCTTGCGGCGACGGTCCAGGCAATCGCCGCCATCCAGAGTGAGCCGATGTGTTCTGTGCCGGCGCCGAGAACGAGCGCCGCGGCCGTGTAGACTGTTGCGAGAGTGAGCGCGCCGAGCACCAGGGCACGGACCCACCAGGTGGTCCGGCGCAAGGGGCGGTCCGGGCCGTTGTCCTGAACTGTGACTGTTCGTGTCATGTTCATGGCTCCACCATGCCGGTGGGACCGGCGCGGCCGGTTGAGGCGGCGTGGCGCTGATTGAAGAGTTGGGGGAGGAGGACGAAGTGACTATCTTCGACGTACCGATAGGGGCGCCCCTTTGCGGAATGCATCAGAAGGCGATGTCGACGCGTTCGCCCCAGGGCTGAGGGTTCTGCTCCGGCGGGGAGGTACTCCAGTTGCAGAACAGGATCGGGTAAGGCGGCTCTGCCTCCGGATAGCTCGAGCACTCCATGTCCGTGAGGTACAGACACACGGTTGGCTGTATCCCCTGCTCGTCGAGCCACTCGAAGCCCGGGCGGAAGTCGGTGCCTCCGCGGCCCTTGAGCGCGATCTCGTCCGGGAGGTCGTCGGGACCGTACTCGGCCGCGTCCTGCAACGCGGCGTCGACCTGGAGCACGATGATCTTCTCGGGCCGGATCTCGTCCACCACCTCGCGCAGCTCCGTCCAGAACTCGGCGAGAGTTTGAGCCGGGACAGAACCGGAGGTGTCGATGATGACCGCGATCGTATCGATGCCCTCGGAGCGGATCGAGGGCAGGTAGAGGCCCGAGTCGATGAAGCGCCGGTTGGGCACGCTCCAGCTGTAGTCCCGGCTTGCGGCGTCTGTCATGTAGCGGCGCAGGAGCGTCCGCCAGTCGAGCGTGCTCGCGTGGGCGTTTCGGACGGTCTCCTCGACGCCGCCCGGCGCCTTGCCCTCGGCTCTGGCGATGCTGAGCGCCTGGTGCATGGCCTCGTCCCAGGCCTGCTCCTCGGCGGCGGTGTCCAGGGGCGTCTCGCCGGAACCGGAGTCTTCGCCGCGGGCGCTGGCGTCCATGACCTCGCCGGTGCCGGAAGGGTCATGGCTCGGCGGCGCATCGGCTGAGCCTTCCTCACTGTCACCATCGTCCTCGTGCTGGCAGGCGCCGTCACCGGCGGATTGATCGCCGGATTCGTCGCCGTCCCCGCCGGCAGGCGGCTGGCCGCCCGCCCCGGTGCCCGCGTCGCCGGGATCCTGTGGATGGTTGCGGTCGTCACCCGAGTCGCCGTCCCCGGGCTCCGGCAGGCGGTCGTATGCCTGCTCCACGCTCAGGTCCTCCCAGGCTTCCGCTTCGGGCGGGAGCGTGAAGCCCGCATCGCGCAGGAGCGCGTGGGTGACGAGCTGCGAGGCCGTCTGCCAGCGTTGCGGGTCGCGCTCTTTCCGGCGCGTGTGGTGTTTCAAGGCACACGCCATCACCACCCGCGCCATGGCGGTCTCGATCAGGTGCGCATCGGTCTCAGCCACCCAGTCGGGCGAGTAGCGGATCTCCTGCCCGTCGCTCGCCAGCGTCCGGCGCGTGGTATCGGCCCGGAGCGGGAGCCTCAGAACCAAGCTTCCGAAGAAGGGCTGCTTCCGCAGGAGTTCCGTCACGCAGTCGCTCATGCGGAGCGCCGATTCGCTGAGGA
>JAPPHF010000079.1 GCA_028821115.1 Deltaproteobacteria bacterium
GGACGAACGGTTTGTGATAGCCTTTCTCCGTTCGTCCTGAGCGTAGCGTAGCGAAGTCGAAGGACGCCGACCGGCCGGTCGCCCCTACGGGGATCCACCAGGATACAGGGCCTGGCCGTGGGCTGCCCGGGCAGTCTCACCCCTCCTGCAACGCGTTGTAGACCTTCTCCGCGGTGATGGGGAGGTCGAGGATGCGCACGCCCACCGCCGCCTCCACGGCGTTGGCGATGGCCGGCGCCGTGGGCACGATGCTCATTTCCCCGATGGCCTTGGCGTTGTAGGGGCCGGGTCCGGTCTGGTCTTCCACCAGCACGGTCTCGAGCGGCGGCAGGTCCTTCACGCACGGCACGCAGTAGTCGCCGAGGTTCAGGGTGGTGACCCGGGCGCCGTCCTTGACCATCTCCTCCATCACCGCGTAGCCCAGGCCCTGCACGAAGCCGCCGTCGATCTGCCCCTGGTGGCCCAGCGGGTTGATGATGGTGCCGACGTCGTGGGCGGTCACCACCTTCCTTACGTCCACGGTGCCGGTCTCACGGTCCACCGCCACCTCCGCCACCTGGACGAAGAACGCCGGCACCGGGGAACGCTGTGGCTGGTAGGAGTTGCGCACCGTCAGGTCCTCGTCTTCGGCGATGAGCCGCCCCGCCACGTCGGCGAAGGCCAGCGCCGCGCCGCCGGCGCTGAAACGGCCGTCCGCCAGGGTGACCTCGTCCGCCTTGCAGCCGAGGGCGTCGGCGGCGGCCTCGGTGATCCGGTCGCGCAGTTCCTCCACGGCTTCCACCAGGCCGCGCCCGACCATGGCGGTGATCTTGCTGCCGCCGGGCTCGGCGTCGGTGTCGAAGGTGTCGGTGTCGCCACGGGCCACCTGGACCTGTTCGGCAGGCAGGGTCAGCAGCTCCGCAGTGATTTGCCGCAGAAGCGTATGGGTGCCGGTGCCGATGTCGGGAATCGCGGTCAGCACCGTGACTTCGCCGCCGGAATCGCACGAGACTTCCAGGTTGACGGTGCCGCTGCCGCCGGTGTGCCGGAAGCCCAGGGCCATGCCCCGGCCGGTGTCCTCGCCCGGTTCGTCTCCGTGCCAGCCGGCGGCCGCCAGCGCGGCCTCGATGGTCTCGCGGCAGCGGATCTTTTCCATCCCGCGTTTGTTGGGCAGCACGTCGCCGTCCTGCATCAGGTTCCTGAGCCGTATCGTCACCGGATCCAGGTCCAGCTCCCGGGCCAGCATGTCCAGCAGCGACTCGATGGCGAAAACCGCCTGCGGCTGTCCCGGCGATTTCATGTAGCCGCCCGGGACCCCGTTGGTGTAGACGTTGTAGGTACGGATGGCGTAGTTGGGGATGCGGTAGGCGTTGACGACGTACGAGCCGTCGATTTCCGACGGCTTGAAGCCCGAGTAGGCACCGCTGTCGAAGTAGATGTCGCTGTCCAGCGCCACCAGGGTCCCGTCGCGCTTCGCTCCGAGCTTGACGCGCATGACCGAGGGGTGGCGCGGATCGCCGGCCATCAGTTCCTCGGTGTAGTTCATCACCATCTTGACCGGGCGCCCGGCGGCGCGAGAGAGGTAGTAGCAGACCGGCACGTCCATCTGGGAGCCCTTGCCGCCGAAATCGCCGCCCAGGGCCACGCCGTGGACGTGGATGTTCTCCTCTTCCAGCGCCAGTTGCGCGGCCAGCATCTGCTTGAGCCGGAACGGCGCCTTGCACGACGCCCACACGTCGATGCGGCCCGCGTCGCCGGCCGACACCACGGTGGCGTGGGGCTCGAGGTAGACCTGGTGCACTCCCGGCGTGCGGAAGGTGTGCTCGACCACCACCTCGGCCTCCGCCATGCCCTGCGCAACGTCGCCCGCCGTGTGCTCCTTGAGCGACAGGACGTTGGGTTGGTCGTCGGGACGGCCGGGCACGCCCGCGTAGCCGGCGAGGTGCTCGTGGATCACCGGCGCGCCGTCGGCCAGGGCATCTTCGACGTCGGCGACGGCGGCCAGTTCCTCGTACTCCACCTCGATCAGCGACAGCGCCTGTTCGGCCGCATCGAGGGTGTCGGCCGCCACCGCGGCGATCTTGTCCCCAATGAATCGGACCTTGTCCCGCGCCAGCACCGGCAGGTCCTGGAGGCTGACTCCCACGCGAAAGTCCGGGACGTCTTCTCCGGTCAGCACCGCTTGGACCCCGGGCACCTGTCGTGCCCGCGATGCGTCCACGCGCGCCAGCCGGGCGTGCGCCATGGTGCTGCGCAGGCACTTGCCCCAGAGCGCGTCCGGCGCGTCCACGTCCGCCGTGTAAACCATCCGCCCCGAAACCTTGTCCGGTCCCTCCACCCGTCCTATGGGCTGCCCTACGACCTTTAGATCCATGGTTGCTCCTGTTCACTCAGAGACTGTCCGAGACTTCCACTCCATTTCTCGGACACGGTCCCGGGATAGAAGAAGTTCGCGCGGGGAAGTTTGGCCGATTGGCGCGAAAAGGGCAACGAGAGCGTGTTGCACAACCGCGGCCGATTCAATATGCTGCTTTCGGCAAGGGCGGGAGTTCGCGAGGGCTGTCTGCCCGGTTATGTCCACGCATCGCGACCAAGGAGGATTCGTCCATGGAATATGATCTGCTGATACGCGGCGGCCGCGTGGCCGACGGTTCCGGACTGCCGTCGCACACGGCGGATGTCGGCGTGAAGGACGGCAAGATCGCCGAGGTGGGGCGTCTCAAGGGGTCGGCGGACCGCACCATCGACGCCGCCGGCCTGGTGGTGTCGCCGGGGTTCATCGACCATCACACCCACATGGACGCGCAGATCCTCTGGGACCCCTACGGCACCTCCGAACCGCAGCACGGCATCACCTCCATCGTCATGGGGAACTGCGGGCTGGCCCTGGCGCCCGTGGACGACGGCGGCGAGGACGCGCTGGTCAAGAGCTTCGTGCGGGTGGAGGCGATTCCGCGCTTTGCCCTGGAGAAGGGTGTGACCTGGCGCTGGCACAGCTACGGCGAGTATCTCGACACCCTGGAGGGCAAGCTCGGCATCAACGCCGGCGGCCTGGTGGGGCACATCGCGGTGCGCCAGAACGTCATGGGCGAGGAGTCGGTGGAGCGCACGGCCACGGCCGCGGAAGTCCAGAAGATGAAGGGGCTGGTGCGCGACGCCATGGACGCCGGCGCGCTGGGATTTTCCACCAACCGCAACGAGCGGCACATGCGGGAGGACGGCAAGCCCGTGGCCAGCCGCCTGGCGGACGACAACGAGCTGTACGCGCTGTGCGACGTGCTCGGCGAGCTCAACAGCGGCATCATCGAGACGATTCTCGGCCGTAACAAGATGGAGCACTTCGACAACTACTACGATCTGGCCAGCCGCACGCAGCGGCCGATCATCTGGCAGAGCGTGCATCATCGCTGGGCCGAGCCGACGCTGTGGCAGGAGCAGCTGGACGCGGTGTCGCGGATCTTCCGGGACGGCTACCGCGCCTACGGGCTCACCCAGACGGTCCCGTTGGTGCGGCACTTCAACCTGCAGAACGCCCAGCTCTTCGACGAGTTCCCCAACTGGAAGAACATCATGTTCCTGCCGGTGGAGGTGCGCCAGCAGGCCTTCGCCGATCCCGCCACGCGCGTGAAGCTGCGCGAGGACCTGGCCACCGAGCGCATGACCAATTTCCACAGGCGCTGGGACATCGTGCAGGTGGAAAAGGTCGTCAAGGAAGAGAACAAGCGCTACGAGGGCAAGAGCGTCGCCGAGATGGCGGCCATGCGCAACCAGGATCCGGTGGACGCCCTCCTCGACCTGTCCCTGGACGAGGGGCTGTTGACCACCTTCCAGAACGCCAACACGGGCGGCGACGCCCAGGCCATGGGCGAGATCCTGCGCAGCCCCTACGTCCTGGTGGGCACCTCGGATGCCGGAGCCCACGTGCTCTACGGCGCCGACTTCGGCTACGGCACCACGCTGCTGGGTCTGTGGGTCCGGGAGCGCGGTCTCATGACGCTGGAAGAGGCGGTGCACAAGCTCACCTTCCACGTGGCTTCGGTCTACGGCCTCGAGGGCAGGGGGCTCATCCGGCCGGGGTATGCGGCGGACTTGACGCTGTTCGACCCGGAGACCGTGCGCGCTTACGAGCCGGAGTGGGCCGAGGACTACCCCGCAGGCACCAAGCGGCTGATCCAGCGCTCCGAAGGTATCCACTACACCATCGTCAACGGCGGGGTGATCTACGACGACGGCCGCCTGAGCGGAGAGCTTCCGGGCCAGGTGCTGCGCGGCTCAGCCTACGCACCGTCCCGCGCGGCCGCGGCCTGACGCGGGCGGGCGCGCACCAAACCGGAGTTCAAGGCGCGGGCGGGTTCAGAACCAGGTCCATCGGTCCATCCCGTTCCATTCAACGTCAATCGCTCCTTGCCGTGGCGCGCAGGGAGAAGCGATTGCATGGGCGGCTGGTCGGC
>JAPPHF010000155.1 GCA_028821115.1 Deltaproteobacteria bacterium
AGGGGACATCTTAGCTTTGTTGAAAAGGGGACATTATCGCTTTGCGCTAACACTTCTTGACTCCCGGTCCCGGCCGCATTAAGAACGGGCCAGATAAGAGCGGACCGGATAGCCGTGTGCCAACCGATCGGACAGTGCTGCCGGGCACCGAGTCCGGGAATTGGAGTGAACCGGGTGACGGGAACCATCAAGAAGATTCTGAGAGACAAGGGGTTCGGATTCATCGAGCCGGACGACGGCGGCGACGACGTCTTCTTCCATCGCCGCAGCGGCGCCCCCCGGGTCCAGTTCGAGGATTTCGGCGAGGGCGACAGCGTGCAATTTCAGACGCGAGCGGGCGACAAGGGGCCCGTCGCGTTCGGCATGAAGCTGCGCTGAGTCTTCCGCTTCCTTCACCGCCCTTCCTCGCAAAGTCAGGTACAGTGTCCTGTCCGGTTAATTCGCATGATAAGATGCGGAGGATTTTTCGTTGTCGGCAAGGCGCGATGACGAGCAGTGGCGGGCACCACGCGAGGAAGAGCAACGCAGCCGACGGCGAAAAAGACCCGCAGATTATCGTGCGAATTAACCGGACAGGACACTAACATGACAACCGGCGCCAAGAGTGGGAAGGACACGCGCGGCGATCCCACCGGGCGCGCGGACGCCGGGGACCCGTCGGCGACGGCGGCGAAGCAGGCCTTCCTGACGCACCTCGAAGACATCCGCGGACGCTATCTGCCCGAGGTCCTCTTCCTCCTCGACGACGTGATCCGCGAAGCGGACCTGGCGCGTTCGGGACTGGCCGAGATGTGCCGCTATCATTTCGAGACGGGCGGCAAGCGGCTGCGCGCGCTGCTCCCGCTGCTGGTGGCGGATTGTCTTGGCGAAGACCCGGCCAAGGCGGTGGCCATGGGCGCGGCCTGCGAGATGCTGCACAACGCGACGCTGGTCCACGATGACGTGCAGGACGGCGACGAGGCGCGCAGGGGGCGGGAGACGGTCTGGCACCGGTTCGGCGTGGCCCGCGCCATCAATCTCGGTGACGCCATGTTCTATTTCACGCTGCTGCTGGCCCAGCGCGCGCCGGTGGAGGGCGAGCGGCGGGAGGCCCTCGCGCGGCGGATGCTGACCGAGACGCTGAGGGTCATCGACGGGCAGGAGCAGGAGTTCGCGCTGCGCGCGAATGCCCGGCCCTCGATGGAGCAGTACCTGGACATGATCGAAGCCAAGACCGCGCGTTTCTTCGTGCTGGGCATGGCGGGCAGCGCCGAGATGCTCGGGCGGGAGCCGGCTGTCGTCGAGGGACTGACCGAGGGCGCGCGGCACCTCGGCATCCTGTTCCAGATTCAGGACGATGTGCTGGATCTTTACGGCGACAAGGGCCGCGACCAGCGTGGCAGCGACATCGCCGAGGGGAAGCGCAGCGTCCTGGCGGTTCACGCGCTGGAAAACGCCGCGCCGCACGACGCCGGGTGGCTGTTGGAGGTGCTGGACAAGGAGCGGGGGGCGACGTCGTCCGCCGACGTGGAGCGGGTCGCGGGACTATTCGAGCGGCTCGGGTCGCTGTCCTTCGCGGTGAAGGAGATGCACGCCCGCCGGCAGGCGGCCCTGGCCGCCATCGGGACGTTGAAGCAGCCGCGTCTTTCCGCCATGATGCAGGGCATCTCGGAAACGGTGCTGGAACCGATTCGGGACCTGGTGTAGGGGCTCGGGTCTCTTCCGGCTCCGGTAAACAAAGGAGTGTGAGCGCCCATGAAGATGTTTCTCGCCGGAGAGTGGGTCGATCGGCCCAGGATGCAGGACGTCGGCAACCCGTACGACCACTCCGTGATCGACAACGTGCCGAAGGCCGGTCCCGACGACGTCGAGCGCGCGCTTGCGTTCGCCGAACGCGGCGCCGCCGTCATGGCGCGCATGACCGCCCACGAGAGATGGCGCGTGCTGACCCGGGCGGCGACGCTCATGGCGGAGCGGGTGGATGAGCTCGGCACGCTCATCTCGAGCGAGGAGGGCAAGATCCTCGCCGAGGGGAAGGGAGAAGTGCGCCGGGCGGTGGAGACCATGACCGCTTCGGCCGAAGAGGCCAAGCGGGTCCACGGCGAGACGGTGCCGTTGGACGCGGACCCCGCGGGAGCGGGCAAGCTGGCGTTCACGCTGCGCGTCCCCTGTGGCGTCGTGGTGGCTATCGGACCGTTCAACTTCCCGCTCAACCTCCTGTGCCACAAGGTGGGCCCGGCCATCGCCGGCGGCAACTCGGTGATCATCAAGCCGGCCTCGGACACCCCGCTGTCGGGCCTCAAGCTCACGGAGATCCTGCTCGAGGCCGGGGTTCCCCCCGAGGGCGTCCAGTGCCTCACCGGTTCGGGCAGCGAGATCGGCGATCCGCTGGTGTCCGACGCCCGCGTCCGCAAGATCACCTTCACCGGCAGCCGCGAGGTCGGAGAGAACATCTGCCGCATGGCGGGCATCAAGAAGGTCACCATGGAGCTGGGCTCCAACTGCCCGGTGATCGTCATGCCGGACGCGGACCTGGACAAGGTGGCCGCGGCCGTTGCCGCCACCGGTTACGCCAACTCGGGGCAGGTCTGCATCTCCACGCAGCGCGTGCTGGCGGACCGCCGCGTGTACGCGGACTTTCTCGGAGTGCTGGCTCCCAAGGTGGAAGCCCTGGCCACCGGCAGCCAGCTCGACACGGCCACCCAGGTGGGGCCGATGATCAAGGAGAGCGAAGCCGTCCGGGTCGAGCAGTGGGTGAACGAGGCCGTGGGCGAAGGCGCGCGGTTGCTGGCCGGCGGTTCCCGCGACGGCGCGGTCTACGCGCCGACCGTGGTGGCGGACGTCTCCCGCGACATGCGCATCGCCCGCGACGAGCTCTTCGGGCCGGCGGTCGGGGTCACGCCCTTCGAGTCCATCGACGAGGCCATCGCGCTGGCCAACGACACGGTCTACGGCCTGTCTGCGGGGATCTTCACCGAGAACATCGGCTGGGCCATGCGCTTCGCCCGTGAGGTCGAGTCCGGCAACCTGCACGTCAACTGGGGGCCGCAGTGGCGCGCCGACGTGATGCCGTACGGCGGTCTCAAGGAATCCGGTTTCGGCAAGGAAGGGCCGCGTTACGCCATCGAGGAGATGACCGAGCTCAAGACCGTGGTCTTCCACCTGTAGAGGCGGGTTTCAAACCCGCCCGTGCCACGGCCCGCTGCCGCGGGGAGGACGGAACACTGGACATGCGAACGAACGGACGCGGCGGCGAGGACCTCCGTCCCATCGACATCACGCCGGGTTTCATCAAGCATGCCGACGGCTCGGCCTTGATCGAAATGGGCGACACCCGGGTCATCTGCACCGCCAAGCTCGAGGACCGGGTGCCGCCGTTCCTGCGCAAGTCCGGAAAGGGCTGGATCACCGCGGAGTACGGCATGCTGCCGTCGTCGTCGCCGACGCGCATACCCAGGGAGGCCGCCCGCGGCAAGGTAGGCGGCCGTACCCATGAAATACAGCGGTTGATCGGCCGCAGCCTCCGCTCGGTGGCGGACCTCGACCGCCTGGGCGAGCGCACGGTATGGCTGGATTGCGACGTCATCCAGGCGGACGGCGGGACCCGCACCGCCTCCATCACCGGGGCCTACGTGGCCCTGGCCTGCGCGCTGGAGCGTTGGGTGGCCGACAAGAGCGTGCCCGAGGGCCTGCTCAAGGACAGCGTGGCCGCGGTGAGCGCGGGGGTGGTGGACGGCCAGGCGTTGCTCGACCTGGACGCCGGGGAGGACAACCACGCCGAGGTGGACATGAACTTCGTGATGACCGGGTCGGGGAAGTTCGTGGAGGTGCAGGGCACCGCCGAGAAGCAGCCCTTCAGCCCGGCGGTGCTCGATCGATTGATCCACCTGGCGCGGAAAGGCATCGAACGGATCCTGGACGTCCAGCAACAGGTCTTGCGGGACCGGCGTCTGCCCGCGTAGGAGCCGCCGGCCGGCCGCTGCTGGCGGGGATCGTTCCGCCCGCATGGGCGCGGCGCGCGCTCCCAGTCTTGATATCGGCGCAGCATCAGGTACAATCAAACACCGTGACGGGGCGTAGCGCAGCCAGGTAGCGCACCTGCCTTGGGAGCAGGGGGTCGGCCGTTCAAATCGGCTCGCCCCGACCACGCCGGCAAGCCGGGCGTACCGCGGTTGGCGGGAGCCGGCGACATGCCGGGAGAGCGGGCCTTGAAGGAACGGTTCGACGCGCCAGTAGCTCAGGTGGATAGAGCAACGGCCTTCTAAGCCGTGGGTCAGGGG
>JAPPHF010000164.1 GCA_028821115.1 Deltaproteobacteria bacterium
CCGTCAAGCATCGCGCCTTCCACAGCTACACCATGAAGCAGGCGATCCAGGAGGGTTTCATCCTGGACGTGCTAGCTCACTACACGCCGGTGACCAGCTACTACAAGCTTGCCAAGACCGTCGAGGACGACCCGGAGTTCGATGCCGGGAAGGCGCAGAAGAAGCTGCGTCGCTTCGTCGAGGGCCACGACCATGCGATCCGGCTCAAGGCCGAGATCATGGTGGACCACTTTCACGAGCAGGTTCTCGCCCGGAACAAGATCGGCGGCGAGGCGCGGGCGATGGTGGTTACCAACGGCGTCGAGCGTGCGATCCAGTACTTCCATGCGATCCGCGACTACCTGAAGGATCGCAAGAGCCTCTACCGTGCCATCGTTGCCTTCTCGGGCGACCACGAATTCGCCGGCGCAAAGGCGAGCGAAGCGTCACTGAACGGCTTTCCCGAGAACCAGACGGCCAACAGGTTTCAGGAGGATCCCTATCGGTTCCTCGTCTGCGCGGACAAGTTCCAGACCGGATATGACGAGCCCCTGCTGCACACCATGTACGTGGACAAGACTCTGTCGGGCGTTCAGGCGGTGCAGACGCTCTCGCGCCTCAACCGGGCCCACCCGAAGAAGCACGACGTCTTCGTGCTCGACTTCCTGAACGATGCCGGCACGATCCGTGACGCGTTCGCGGACTTCTACCGCGCGACGATCCTCTCCGACGAGACCGACCCCGACAGGCTGCATGACCTGCAGGCGGCTCTGGACGGGGCGCGTGTGTATTCCCCAGGCCAAGTCGAGGACTTCGCGAAGCGGTATCTGGGCGGCGCCGAGCGCGACCAGTTGGATCCCGTCCTCGACGAGTGCGTAGCGGTGTATCTTCGTGAACTCGACGAGGACGGACAGGTTGACTTCAAGGGTAAGGCCAAGGGCTTCGTGCGGACCTATGGCTTCCTTTCCTGTGTCCTGCCCTACACCAACGCCGCATGGGAAATGCGCTCGATCTTCCTCAACTTCCTGATCCCCAAGCTGCCGTCGCCGAAAGAGGACGACCTGTCCAAGGGTATCCTCAACGCCATCGACATGGACAGCTACCGGGTCGAAAAGCAGGCGGTGCGGAAGGTCATGCTGCCCGACGAGGATGCCGAGATCGAGCCGGTGCCGGCCAACGCAGGGGGCCACCGGGCGGATCGCGATCTGGATCGGCTCTCGAACATCATCAGGAAGTTCAACGACCTCTTCGGCGGCATTCAATGGGAGGACGCCGACCGCGTTGCTCAGCTCATCACGGAAACGATTCCAGAGCGCGTGGCCGCGGACAATGCCTACAGGAACGCCCGGCGCCACTCGGACACGGACAACGCCCGCATAGAGCATGACCGAGCCCTGCTGCGGGTAATGACGTCGATGATGAAGGACGACAATCAGCTCTTCAAGCAGTTCATGGACAACGACGGATTCCAGCGCTGGATGACCGACACGGTGTTCGAACTGACATCGGACGTCACAACGGCTTGACCTGTGAATACACTGCCGCCGTCCAACTCAGAGCCAGTCATTGCCTGAGGTGGTTCCGGTTTCTTGGACAGGATGGCGGCCGGCACGGGCAAGCCCGAGTCTGCTGCAAAGTGTCCTGCTTCGGGCGTTCAGCGCGGGTCCGCTTCGTAGCCGACGTAAAGGCCATAGAGAGGCTCGAGTGACACCCTTCGAGCCGGGAGCATTGAGCGACCAATGACGCAGCACGAATACAGGGACGACCTGCTGTCCTTTGCCAAGAAACAGCGCGAAAACCGCCCCATCGACAATCCTGAAGACATGATCGAACAAAATTGGCATCGGCGCATCATTGGCGGTTCCTTGATGACGTGGCTCAAACAACGTCTTCCCAACGTGCTCGCGGAACGGCATACGCTGAGATTTCTTGATTTCGATCCGAAACCCATCGTCATCTTTGAGACGACACCACCCGGCGTAGTGGCAGCGCGGGAAATTGTGGGAGAGTCGCGGGAGAATTTCGTCTGCCTGCTACGTAAGGAATTCGAGCACTGGGAAAGGCACCACCGTGATGACGGTTTCAAATTCTATATCCACTACTGGAGCTATTTCGACTACCCAGCCCCTGACTGCGTGAAGAAACTGACCAAGGCATATCCGTCGGTACCGGTGGATCAGTTGAGGCTCCACCGGACAGGTGATACGCGGCACCCCAACTGCGGCGTTTTCGCCGATCATCTCTGGCAGTGGACCGGAAAGGACATGAAGTTGCTGCTGGAAGCCTACTCCAATGGAATTTACTGATGAAGACCCCATCCTGGGACAGGAACATTTTGCCGTGAAACAGATCCCGGCGTAGGCCGCACGGTAACGGGTCAAATCCTCAAGGAGTTTGCTGGGCAGGCCGGTCCCGGGTTCGCGGGGATGAGCGGTGGGCTTCCGCCATGTGGCCCGAACTCGTCACACGTGGCGTGAGGCGGGACTCAGGCGGTGTTGATCTGCGGGTGGGGAGTAGGCCAATTGGCCTCGGAATCCCCCAAAGACAATCACTCAGCCAGACTACGCGCCTGGAGCTTCAATGAGGCCGAGGCCAATTGGCCTCGGAATCGGACACGAGGGTCTGCGCGATCTGCCCGCTGCCCAACACGGAATTGACCATCCTGCCCGCGGGCGATTATGACCGAGGCGCCGTTGGTCGTCCTCGCCATCCACACGGCACGGACCAACTACATTCCGTTTCTGAGCCGCGATATGATCGAGACGTGGATCGCCAGCGTCGGCCGCGCGCTTCTGGCTCGGCCCCAAGCCCCCGTCATTCTTTCCCGCAGGACATCTCCGCCTCTTGTGCGCCCGACGGGAACCGAGAGCGCCGCCTAGCCCGATGGGTCAGCCGGAACCGCCTCGTAGACTCTTCAGGGATGCAGCCCGGCGCAGGTCGGCGCGGCCATGCGGAAAACCGGGTCCTGGTTGAATCGCTTAGCGAAAGCGACGGAGATTTCGTCCGCCAACTCAATGCCCTTGGCCGGGTCTGACGACAACGCGCCTATCACCACCTTCACGGGCTCCCGCTGCAACTCGCCCGAGGGCGGCAACCACTGCCCCCTCCCATCGAACACGGTTAGTCCGGCCCGGAAACGTGGCGTGACGGTGTCGGCGAGGAACCGCTGCCATTCGTCCTCGGTGACGACCTTGCCGTTCCCGTCGGCGAGTCCGAAGAACATCCTGAACTCGGTGACCGGTTCCAGTCCCTTGGGACATTGCTGCACGGCCCCGACCGATCCGGCCAGCGAGAACAGCATGGCAAGCACACCCAGCCCGGTGCATGTTCTTGTATGCATTCTGCCTCCTTCGGTAGTCTCCTAGTGTCCCACTGGACCCTTTACGAGACCCCTGCGCCTTGCCCCACACGATACTACGTAGCCGTCGATGTTTAAACGAGCAGATGTCGATACCGTGTTCGACCGTCGGATATGTGTGGTCGGCGTCGGAATGCGCGAGTCGGGTATGGCCCAGGGCTGTGAAACGGGCGCTGCGTCTTCGGCTTGCAGCAGACCGTCACGTGCTCCTCCAGATAGCGTCCGGCCAACTCCGCCACCGTTGGACCGCCGGCGTATTTCGCGGGGAGCGGCAGCGGCACCGGGTCCCCCCGGCCTTGATCCGGCTGGGCTCCCTGGCCCCGCCGGGTCTCTGCTGGCCGCGCGCCTGGGCGAGGTAAAGCTTGCCACCGGTCGGATAGACCCGAACCCCGAAACCGAAAGCTCGCGGTCCCGGAACACCGTGTTGCGCTCGACCGCGAGCGCGACACGGTGCGGTTGGAGATCGTCCTGTATTGCAGCACCACCATCGCCCGTTCCTCCCCCTACGGAGCCTCAGCGTCACGCGGCTTGAGGTGGGCGCCGATGCTGTCGCCGGTCCGCGCGACTGCGGCCTCTCGGCGTCCAAAGTCTACATCGGACTTCGCCACGCTACCGACCTCCGCAGGGTTTGTGCCATGAAGCCCGTTGGGCGGATTCACAGGATGTCAGCCGCGATACTGTCGGCGACCCGCGCCGCCGCCTCGTGCATGGAGTCCCGCGCCAGATGCGCGTACCGCGCCGTGGTCTCGACATGGGCGTGTCCCAGGAGCTTCCCGATCACGGGCAGGCTCTCCCCAAGCGCCAGCGCGCGGGAGGCAAACGAGTGTCGACAGTCGTGAAGCCGAACATCCCCGAGTTTTGCCCGCTCGCGCACGATGCACCAGTGACGGTCGACAAAGCACAGCCGCTCGTCCT
>JAPPHF010000049.1 GCA_028821115.1 Deltaproteobacteria bacterium
GCGATCATCGCCGCCGCCATCAAGATCGTCGGCATCCTGCTGATCGTGGCTCTGCTGATCATTCCGGCGGCCACCGCCCGGCGCTTTGCCCCGAGCCCCGAGTTGATGGCTGCAGGCGCGGCGGCCGTGGGCGTCACGGCGACCGTAGGCGGGCTTTACGCGTCTGCGACCTGGGATACACCCTCCGGCCCCTCCATCGTCGTCACGGCGCTCGCCATCTTCATCGTGACCCGCATCGACGGGCTTCGGAAGTTGGGTCAAGCGATGCTCAGCCGGAGACGGTGACGGCCTAGTCGGCGCAGCCCTCCAGCTCGACCTGCACCGTGACGTAGCGGATGTCGAAACGATCCGCGAGGCAGGCCAGAACTGCGGTGGAGATCGGGTAGTGGATAGCTGATGCGGGCCTGTGCACCAAATGAATCTCACCAGGTAGCGATACGACGCACTGACGTCGTGGCCACGGCCTGCACACCTTTCGGGCTGAGTCTTCGGAGGTTTGGAAGCCCTCCGCCGCCGCCCGTCACTGCGCGTAGCCCGGCGATGTCGGGGGATGACATGATAGATTCGCCGCGACACTCTCCGGCGGCTGCAATCCTGGGAGAACCGCTCCGATGGACGATGAAGTAAAGCGTGTTCCGCCGCTCGAGAAGGTGCGGCTGCGCAAGCTCACCGCTACCGATGGTGCGATGTATGTCGGGGTGGAGATCGAATACCGCGTTGGCACCCAGCAGCCGACGCGCCTTCAGTTCGGGCTCGCTCCCGGGGATGCCGTGCAGCTCGGAGAGCAACTCACGCAGCTTGGCGAGAAGCTGCAGTCGACTGAACATTAATCCAACCGGCCTCGAACCGGGACATCCGCGATCTCGTCGAGCGCGGCATTCTGGCGCGCAGCCGGGCCGGCGGCCGCAGCACCAGCTACGCGCTGGCCGGCACACGGGGCTGACAGCCACCAGGCCGTGCACGGCAACGCGGCCGGGCCGCGGACGCGTGTTCGCGCTCGTCGATCCCGATCCCATGGTCGTCTTCGCCGGCACGCCACCATGAGGGAGAGCCCGGCCGTGACGGGCGGCGGGGCGGGCGGCCTGGCGCGAGGGTGCGCCTGGCGCTCGCGGACACGAACTGCGGAGGTCCGACGATGAGCACGGCGAGAACGATCCAGCGCGCTGCCAGCACCTACCTGGTGCATTTCTTCGGGGGCGGCCTCCACGAGAAGGGCCGCTACGTCGTCGAGAGGTACGAGACTGCGGGCTCGGGCGAGATCCGCCCGCTCGTCGCCGACAAGGAGGATACGGGGCGACGCCAGCGGCGCACGACCATGTCGTGTCGCGCCGTCCGGCGCCTGCGGCCATTGGCCAACGAGATCATCGTTGCCACCAGCGTCAGCCGCGACGCAGGCATGCAACTCTTCGGCTGCTCCGCCGCCGGCATCGCGCTGCGTGGCAAGTGGCGTTGCTGACCGACGCCGCCGGGCGGGGGTCCCCCGGACGCCGCCGGCCGCCCTCCAGATGCGCGGCTACACCCAAATCATTGAGGTAGCCATGCCCAGCAGCAACGAACGCGCCCACGAGTGTCGGCGGAAGCGATATGCCGAACGGGTGGCGCAGGGCAGGTGCTCGCGCTGCGGAAAGTGTCCGCCCGAGCCCGGCCTCAAGGTTTGCGGCAGTTGCGCGGAGAAAAGGCGCGCTGCCGAGACGGCCCGACGCGACAGGGCCAGGGCTCAAGGCAAGCTCTACCGTGGGCGCGATCTGGAAACGACGCGCCGCGCCAACCGTGCCGGCGACAGGCGCCGCCGCCGTGAACGGCAAGACGCGGGGCTTTGCTCGTCCTGCGGCCTCCGCCGGCCGGAAGACGACCGCTCTGTCTGTGAGCCATGTCGCGAGGCAAGACGGGCACTCGACCGCCGCCGCTATG
This sequence comes from Deltaproteobacteria bacterium, assembly GCA_028821115.1. Classification (GTDB taxonomy): domain Bacteria; phylum Desulfobacterota; class Binatia; order UBA9968; family JAJDTQ01; genus JAJDTQ01. The sequence continues at coordinate 1,912 of JAPPHF010000049.1, forward strand.
CCGCGCGCAAGGCCGCCGGCCGCTGCGTGCGCTGCACTCGGCCCACCGTTGGTGGCCTGTCACGGTGCGGCCGATGCCTCGCGCTGGAGAAGGAGCGCGTCTCGCCCGAACGGGAGAGCGCCGTCAGCAGGAGGCGATATGCCGCCCGGCGTGCCCAAGGCATTTGCGTGGATTGCAAGGCGCCTGCCGGTGGCGCCGCGCGTTGTCAGCGCTGCGCATATCGTTCCAACTCCCGCGCGCCCGAGCGCCATCTCGTGTCGATGTGGCCGCCGCAAATCACCGTGATCGAGTTGCAGACCTCGCTGGAACTGGGGACCTTCGAGACCGAGGCCGAGGCCGCCGCCTGCCTGGTCTTCGCCGGGCTCCGCCACGACCAGGTGGAGATATGCGCCAACGTCCCGCTGATGGCCATCGGCTCGGAGTGACCGGCGTTATCCCGCGAGGATTTGTGGCTGGAATGCCCGCGTGGAACAGTCCGGTCCGCTCCTCTCTGCACCGAAGGCGGCGAGGACATCCCGGCCGCGCAGGCGTCTATGCCGGCCAGCCGTCTTGACGCCGGGCCGGTCAATTCCGCGATATACTTGCTGCACGCCATCCAGAGGGTCAGCCCCATGCGCACGGTCTCCCTGGCGACTGCTCACCAGAAGTTCTCGAAGCTCCTCCGCGCGGTCGAGCGCGGCGAGGGCTTCCTTATCACTCGGCGCGGCCGGCCCATTGCGAAGCTCGTTCCCCACGGCGCCGGCAAGGCCGCTGATCCTGAATGGATGGCGGCCCACCGGCGCATGATGGCGCGACTGAGTGAGGGGGCCTCGCTGGGAGAGCTCAGGATCCAGAGGGCCGGGCTCCATGACCGTTAGTAGGCACCCTTCCCTCTACGCCAACATTGCGGCCTTTGTCATCCACCGCGACGGCGGCGGGCGGCACCAGCGCTGTGCGGAGCCGGTGGGCCGGACGGCACCCCGGCGGCCGAATGCATTCGTGAACAACGCGCCGCCGCCCCTGACGAGGGCGGCGAAGCGAGGCCAACGACGCTGGAGGACGGGATGACCGACAAGCTGATCGACCGGAACCCCAATATCCTCGGCGGGACACCGGTGTTCGCGGGCACCAGGGTTCCTGTACGCATCCTGATGGAACATCTCGAAGCCGGCGACCGGCTGGACGATTTCCTGGCGGACTACCCGACGGTGTCGCGGCGTCAGGCGGTCGCGCTGCTCGAACGCGCGACGACGATGCTGGTGAGCGGCGGCGATGAAGCTGCTGCTTGACGAATCGGTGCCGAAGCGGCTCGCCGCGGCCTTCCCCGCATCGTTCACGCTGTGCACGGTCCAGGAGATGGGCTGGTCCGGCACTGGGAACGGCCTCTTGCTGTCATTGGCCGCCGGCGAGGGCTTCGACGCGCTGATCACCGTCGATCGTGGCATCGAGCATCAGCAGAACCTCGAAGCCCTGCCGATCCCCGTCATTGTCATGCTTGCCGCGCGGAATCGTCTGACGGAGTTGCAGCCCCTGGTTCCGGCGGCGGTGGACCTGCTGTCGCGAGATTTGCAAAGGCACTTCTATCGGGTCCCCGGGTGAACCGGCATCGCTCTCGATTGACTCCATGTCGCAGCCGGCATTGCTCGGCATGGCGGCGATGGACGAGAACCAGTTCACGTTCCGGGACGCGATGCTGCACGCGACCGCCCGGCAGGCGGACTACGCAGCGTTCATGAGCGAGGATGTTTAGCTCGGGCGCTGCCCAAGCGGGGTGAAGACCGTCAACACATTCGCGTCCGGTTGCCGGCGCGATCATAACAACGGTGCTCGATCCATGAGTCAGGCCGGCCCGACGGCGCAGGGCGCCTTCCGGCACAGCGACGGAGCCCGCGTGTAGCGCTCCCGGCAACGCGAGCCTCTCCACAGCACCGCTGATGTCCTGCGAGCGCCATCGTGCGATCCCCGTGCGCGCGCACGCCGCGGATAATCTCGCAGATGGCCGCAGTCGGCCTTGGCGTTCCCAAACCACCGCACTCCCTGGCGCCAGCGGATCGGTCGGACGTGCGGTCAGCCAGGCCTTGGACCTCCCGGCGGGCGTCGGAGAAGACGGCGGCCGAGAGGAGGTGAAGAGCTTTGGAGGGGTGAGCGGGAGGTGGATCGAGAGGTCCGGCCCGTTCGTCACCCATCGTCAGAACTCGCACGTGAAGGAGCACGATCATGAGTTTCGGATTGAACCGCGCAGAAGTCATCGGTCGCCTGGGTGCAGATGTCACCGTCAACCACCTTCAGAGCGGCGGGCGCGTGGCCA
>JAPPHF010000152.1 GCA_028821115.1 Deltaproteobacteria bacterium
CCTGTGGAAGAGCCTGTGGAGGAACCCGAGCCGCTGGAGCCCAAGGTCTTTCCCGGCCAGTTGCCCATGGGCTTCGACGAGTTGGCGCAGCGTATCCAGACCAGCGAATCCAGGCTGCTGCGAATCGCGGTACTCTTTCTGCAGCCGTTGCTCGGGGCTCTGCCCCCGGCCTCGCGAGACGATCTGGGAGAGTTGACGGGCCGGCCTTACTTCGTGGACGGCGCGGCCATCACCCTCAACATGATTCTCAACATGATCCTCTACCCGGTGGTGTTCATCGTCGCGGGCGTCGCGGTCGAAGGGCTGGGTCTGGCATTCGGCAAGGGCGTCAACATGTACATCTTGGTGGGTTTCCTGGTTGCATTGGGGGAGGTGCTGTATCGCCTGCGCCACAGCGTCTTCCACGCCGTGCCGGTGGAGCAGGTCACGGTGAGCGCGGCGCTGTACGGCGTTCCCCTGGCGTTGCTGCTGCGGCCGCTGCTGTCGCATCGGGGCAAGCTGCTGCGCCGCATTCCGGTTCCCGTCGAGGGATTCTACGACGCGCGTTTCGTCGAAAAGGTGGAGCGCGAACGCCGCTACGGCCACGCCTACACGGTGGAGGATCTGGGGAGCGCGTATCATCTCCGGCTGGAGTTCCCCACCCAGGTGCCGCGGCTTGGCATCGCCATCGCGCCGCGATTGCCCGAGCGCATGCCGGACTATGACTACGACCTGATGCTGAAGGAAGGACAGTTGATCGTCAGGGGCAAGCTGCTGGATTCCCGCATCCGACAGATATCCTCGAGCATCGGCGCGTTTCCACCGGAGTTCACGACGGTCATTCCCTTGCAGGACCGTGTCTACGGCTTCGCACACCATCTGAGCAGCAAGGTCCTGGACGTCCTTCTGCTGAAAGAAAGCGCCGCGAGGCTGGGTTGGATTGCCTAGCGCCGCGGACGGCACCGCGCGACACCGGCGGAGAATAGCATTACCGCGAGTATTACGAATGTCCGTACAGGCCGGCGGAGAGCTGTACCTCCGGAGCATGACGGTCGCCGACATCGACGAGGTGATGGCGATCGAGACGGCGGCGTTCGCCAGTCCCTGGAGCCGGCAGTTCTTTCTTGAGGAGCTGCAGGCGACGCACGCCAAGTCCGTTCTGTGCCAGCGGGACGGAAAGCCAATCGGCTACGTGATTTACTGGGAGCTCCCCGGCGAACTGGACATCCATAACGTTGCCGTGCATCCGCAATTCCGGCGTCAGGGAGTCGCGCGCGCCATGCTCGCCGACATCATCGAAGGTGCGACGAGCCGGGGTTTCCGGCGCATGACGCTCGAGGTCCGCAAGTCCAACGACCCGGCGCAGACCCTGTATCGTTCACTGGGTTTCGAGATCTGCGGCCTGCGCAAGGGCTACTACTCCGACAACGGCGAGGACGCCTGGGTCATGGAGCGGAAACTCGCGGCGTCACGCAACGATCCCTTGCAGAGCTGAACCTAGAACTTAATTAATATAATATAAGCTACTAAAACTACGACATTTATATTTTGCATTGCCATCGCTTGACGCGCTCTTGCCCCGCGTTGTATATAGTGGGGAGCCATCGGTTATGAAAGAGACCGTCATTGAAACGCGCATCTCTAATCCTGGCCTTTCCCCTTGCCGTCACCTTCCTCCGGCCTAGCCGGTCGATTTCTCGTTACCCCTCTTCCGCGCACGGTTTCTGACGTTCAAGGAGGAAAGAATGTTCAAGGTCGGAGAGAAGGTCGTCTATCCTGCACATGGAGTCGGTGAGATCGAAGCGGTACGCAGTCAGGCCATTTCCGGGACCGAAAAGAAGTTCTACATGCTTCGCATCCTCGATACGGACATGAAGATCATGGTGCCGGTGGACAACGCCATGGCCGTGGGCCTGAGGAAAATCATCGACAAGACGACCGTCACTCGTGTCTACCGCATCCTCCGGGAAAAGAAGAAGGCGCCCATCGACCAGCAGACCTGGAACCGCCGCTATCGGGAATACACCGAGAAGATCAAGACCGGCTCGGTCATCGAGATAGCCGCCGTGCTCAGGGACCTGTTCCTGCTGAAGGGCGACAAGGAGCTTTCCTTTGGTGAACGGAAGGTGCTGGATACGGCCCGGAACCTTCTGGTCAAGGAGCTTTCTATCGCCCGCTCCCATACCGAGGAGAAGATCATGGAGGAGTTGAGCCATATCTTTACCCAGTAGCGGAGACTTCGGATTGTGGAGAAAGAGCTGAGGGGAGTTCCTTCCTTCAGCTCTTTTTTTTCGCGGGAGGTTTCGTGCGAGTCAACGCCATCATCCTGGCCGCCGGCCGGGGGACGAGAATGGGAGAGCGCGGATCGAAAGTCCTGTTGCCGGTGGCCGGGCGGCCGCTGATCCTTCACACGCTCGATCGTTTCGGAAGCTCGCACGAGGTGGGCCGGGCAGTCCTTGTGGTGCCGCCCGGAGACGTGCGGACATACGAAGCTCTCCTGAAGGGGTCGCCGCCGGAAGGACTGGAGGTGGGCGTTCGTCCGGGAGGCGCCCGCCGGCAGGACTCCGTGCGCGCGGGGCTGGAAGCGCTGGACCCTGACTGCGAGTTCGTAATCGTCCACGATGGCGCGCGCCCTTTCGCCGCCGCCGACCTGATCGATCGTTGCGTGCGGGAGTCCCGGCGGGACCGTTCGGTGACCGCGGCGGTGCCGGCGCGCAACACCATCAAGACGGTGTTTGACGGACGAGTAAAGGAGACGCTGCCCCGGAGCCGGCTGTGGGAGATACAGACCCCTCAAGCCTTCCCGGTGCGCACGCTCCGGGAAGCGTACGCGTTGGCGGAAAGGGAAAGGGTGGAGGCGACGGACGACGCCATGCTCGTGGAACACATGGGAGCGCCGGTATGGGTCGTGGACGGCAGCACCGTCAACCTCAAGGTGACCTATCCGGAGGACATCCTGTTCGCGGAAGCGCTGGTTGCCCGAGGGGTGGTGTGAGAGGCCGGCGCGGGCCGTGGGGCTGGCGTCCCCGACGGGATTTGAACCCGTGTTGCCGGCGTGAAAGGCCGGTGTCCTGGGCCAGGCTAGACGACGGGGACCGCTCGAAACACGAACGGTAACGGTTAACAGAAAACCTTGGCCTTGAAAAGACGCGGGAGGTTCGGGGGTTCAGATGCGGGTGCTGAGGTAGCGCTCGCCGCTGTCGCACAGCATCGTGACGACCCGGTGGCCCTCGCCCATGGCCTTGGCTACCTGCATGGCGGCGAAACAGTTGGCGCCCGATGAGATCCCTACGAAGATGCCTTCTTCCACCGCGAGCCGGTGCGTGGTGGCGGCGGCGTCTTCGTCGCTCACGGTGATGACTTCGTCGTAGATCCCCGTGTTGAGGATCGGCGGCACGAACCCGGCGCCGATCCCCTGAATCTTGTGGAAGCCGGGTTCTCCCGTGGAGAGCACGGGGGAAGCCGAAGGTTCGACCGCGTAAATCCTGACGGACGGGAACTTGTCCCGCAGCACCTCGCCCACCCCGCTGATGGTGCCGCCGGTTCCCACGCCGCTGACGAAGGCGTCGATGTGCTCGAACTGGTTCAGCAGCTCCATCGCGGTGGTTTCCCGGTGGGCCGCGGGATTGGCGGGATTGGTGAATTGCTGGGGCATGAAGAAGTCGGGATGCTCCGAAGCCAGCTCCTCGGCCCTCCGGATGGCGCCTCCCATCCCCTTGGTGTCCGGCGTGAGGATCAACCGCGCCCCGTATGCCACCAGCAGATTCCGCCTCTCCTCGCTCATGGTGTCCGGCATCGTCAGGATCAAACGATATCCCTTGACCGCGGCTACCAGCGCGAGGCCGATGCCGGTGTTGCCGCTGGTGGGCTCGACGATGGTTCCGCCGGGCTTCAACAAACCCTTGCGTTCACCGTCCTCGACCATGCTGCGGCATATGCGGTCCTTGACCGAGCCGCCGGGGTTGAGGGACTCGAGCTTGCCCCAGATCTCGGCGAATTCACTCTCCGGCAGCTTCGTCAGGCGCACCACGGGGGTGGAGCCGATCAGATCGAGCACGGACCTTGAACACTTGGAGGTTGTCGTCATGGGTTGGAGGTGAGAATTGCCTGCGCGGGGTATGATAGAGTCCGTCCGGCGCAATGTCAATGGCAGTCGGCTCGTGTGTTAGCGCAAAGCGATAATGTCCCCTTTTCAACAAAGCTAAGATGTCCCCT
>JAPPHF010000073.1 GCA_028821115.1 Deltaproteobacteria bacterium
TAACGCTGTCGCGCCTGCTGAACGGCAAGGCGGGGGTGTCGGCGAACATGGCGCTTGCGCTGGAGGACATCGGCTGGGGCACTGCGGACCACTGGATGCGGATGCAGGCGAGCTACGAACTGGCGCAGGCGCGCCGCGACCGGACCACGGCCCAACGGCGCGGGCCGGAGGTGCACGCATGATCCGACGCCACGCCAGCGTTGCCGGACGGGACGCTGTCGCCGCTACGGCTGTTGGTCTGGGAGTGCCGGTTTCGACGAACGGCAAGCTTCTCCTCACGCGGCGCGGGGCGGGCGGCGCGGACTGATGCGGCTGTCCTGGAATGAGGTTCGTGCGAATGCCGCTGCCTTCGCCGAAGAGTGGAAGGACGCGGCCTACGAGAAGGGCGAGACGCAGAGCTTCTACAACGCCTTCTTCGAGGTGTTCGGGGTACGGCGGCGGAGCGTGGCGCGCTTCGAGGCGCATGTCGGGAAGCTGGACAACCGCTCGGGCTTCATCGACCTGTTCTGGCCGGGCGTCCTCATCGTGGAGCAGAAGAGCGCCGGGCGCGACCTCAAGGCGGCGTACGAGCAGGCCGGGGAGTACTTCGACGCGCTGCCCGAGCGCGACCGTCCGCGCTACATCCTGGTGAGCGACTTCCAGACCTTCGACCTTCACGACCTGGACGAGCGGCAGGCAGTGGCCTTCCCGCTCACGGACCTGCCCCGGCATGTGGAGTCCTTCGGCTTCATTCTCGGCGTGCAGCGCCGGACGTTCCGGGATCAGGACCCGGCGAACATCGAGGCCGCGGAGCTGGTCGGGCGGCTGCACGACGCGCTCGCCAATGCCGGGCACCGGGGGCACGATCTGGAACGGTTCCTCGTGCGGGTGGTGTTCTGCTTGTTCGCCGACGACACGGGGGTGTTCGAGCCGCGCGACATCTTCCTCGACTTCATCGAGACGCGGACCGGCGAGGGCGGGGCCGATCTCGGGCCCTGGCTCGCGCAACTGTTCGAGGTTCTCGACACGCCGGAGAACGAGCGGGCGGCGACCCTTGACGAGGACTTGACCCGGTTTCCCTACGTGAACGGCGATCTGTTCAAGGGGCACCTGCGGACCTTCTCGTTCGACGCGGCGATGCGCGGGGCGCTGCTCGACGCATGCCGCTTCGACTGGTCGAACATCTCGCCGGCGATCTTCGGCGCGCTGTTCCAGTCGGTGATGGACCCGGCGGAGCGCCGTGCCCAGGGAGCGCACTACACGACCGAGAAGAACATCCTCAAGGTGATCGAGCCGCTGTTCATGGAGGACCTTCGCGCGGAGTTCGAGCGGGTACGAGGGCGGCGGGACCGGGGCCAACTCGCGGCGCTTCGGGGTTTCCAGGAGAAGCTCGGCGGCCTGACGTTCCTGGACCCAGCCTGCGGCTGCGGCAACTTCCTCATCATCGCCTACCGGGAACTTCGGGACCTCGAGATCGAGGTGCTGAGAGAGATTTACCCGAAGTCGCAAGACGGGAGGCAGATGGACGCCTTGGCGTCGGATCTGTCGCGCGTGGACGTGGACCAGTTCTACGGGATCGAGCTTGGGGAGTTCCCGGCGCGGATCGCGGAGACCGCGCTGTGGATGATGGACCACATCATGAACAATCGGCTGAGCCTTGAGTTCGGCCAGACCTACGTGCGCATCCCGCTTGCGAAGTCGCCGCACATCGTCCACGGGGACGCACTGGAAACGGACTGGTCCGGTTTGCTGCCGCCGGGCGAGTGCTCCTTCGTGCTGGGCAATCCGCCGTTCGTGGGCGCGAAGTTCCAGACGGCGGAGCAGCGGGAGCAGGTGCGCGGGATCGCCGGGCTTGGCAAGAGCGGCGGCACGCTGGATTACGTCTGCGCATGGTTCATCAAGGCGGGGGAGTACGTGAAGAGGAGCGATGCCCGGATCGGCTTCGTGGCGACCAACTCGATCACTCAGGGCGAGCAGGTCGGGCAGCTATGGCCGATCCTGTTCGGGCGCTGCAAGCTGGAGATCGCCTTCGCGCACCGGACCTTCGCATGGGGTTCTGATGCGCGCGGCAAGGCGCACGTGCATGTCGTGATTCTGGGCCTCGACCGGCGGGAGGCGGTACGAGCGGAGAAGCGTCTGTTCGGCTATCCCGACATCAACGGGGAGCCGGAGGAAAGCCGTCACGCCGTGCTGTCGCCCTACCTGTTCGATGCGAGCGGGCTTTCCGACCCGCATCTGGTGGTGCGGGAGGAAAGCGCGCCGATCAACGGCATGGGCAGGCTGATTATCGGCTCCAAGCCCATTGACGGCGGCAGCTACATCTTTGACGCTGCGGAACGCGGCGCGTTTCTGGAAGCCGAGCCGGAGGCCGCTCCGTGGCTCCGGCCGTTCATCGGGGCGCGGGAATACTTGCAGGGAGGCGAGCGCTGGATTCTGGCGCTGCACGACGCGCCGCCCGAAGTCTTGGCGAGGTTGCCGCGTGTGCGGGAACGGATCGCCGCCGTCCGTGCATACCGCGAGGCGAGCAAGAGCGCGCCGACGCGAAAGCTTGCGGTGACGCCGACGCTCTACCATGTCAATGTCATTCCCGCAGCACCATTCCTCGTGATTCCCGAAGTCAGCTCCGAGCGGCGCGAATACGCACCCATCGGCTGGTTGGAACCCCCCACGATTCCGAGCAACAAGCTCCGTCTGCTGGCCAATGCGACTCTCGCCGACTTCGCGCTGCTGACTTCGGCCATGCACATGGCATGGACGCGGTTCATTGGTGGTCGGCTGAAAAGCGACTACCAATATTCGGTTGGCGTCAACTACAACACATTCCCGATGCCGCCCGCAGATTCGGACCTGGCGGTGCTGGAAGCACTTGCGCAAACGGTGCTTGAGGCCCGCGCCGTCCATCCAGGCGCAACGCTGGCCGATCTATACGACCCCAACCTGATGCCACCGAACCTGCGGCGGGCGCATCAGGCGCTCGACCGCGCGGTGGACCAGCTCTACCGGCGCTCGGGGTTTACCTCTGAGCGCGAGCGCGTCGAGCACCTGTTCATGCTCTACGAGAAGGCGCGTGCGCCTCTGGCTCTGGAGTCCGGAATGAGGGGGAGCAAGAAGCGACCGAAGCGATGAAATGCCGTTCCGATCAATTCGAGGAACCGTTCGCCTATGCCCCATGTCGTGGCCACCGAACGCCCGCGATGTCGCGAAGAAAACCCGCGTTGGCTGGGGTCCCATTTGAGGCGATACCAGGTTTCTATCAGCGAAACCGAAGCGCTTCAATCCATTCCGAACGCGCTCACTCTTAGAGCCGGCCGATGGTCTGCCTGGCAAGTTCAGCTAAACACGTCTTTAGTAGATCGAGAGCAACGCCACCCGTTGCCTCAAGGCATTTCTCCTTTGCCTTTTTCCAATTGGTATCGTTTCGAGCATCATTCAGAAAATTCTGGCCTTCTAATGTCATTCCGTCGATCCTATATGCCAGAATCCTGTGGGCGGATCCGGTACCGTTTGGAACGGTTACCCCTTTGATCAGCCCATGTTCGATCATGGATTCTACATGCAGCCCGATTTCCTCCTCCCCGTAGCCGGGGATATCGGGCTTGATAGACTTCCCGTGCTCAGTCGCTTCAGTTTGAAAAAGAATTTCGCGGATAAGGTCCATATTTAGTTTCATGCACAACTCCAATCCGTCTTTGGCCTGTGGACCCCGAGTATCCCAAGCGCAGTTAGTAAGGCTAAAGAAGAGCGTTGCATCGATCCGGCTCCAGGTCAACGGTTTCAGCGACCGACACCGTTTCAGAGCGACTGACCGGACCATTTAACCCACTTTACGCCCCGTCTCCTTCGCCGACCAACGCAAGCGCGTTGAGCACCGGTCATGCTCGACGAGACGACGAGAACGAAATACCCGCTGGCAGCAAGGAGGAAATGTCGAAGGCAATGAGCGGAAGGTCAAGATTTCATGGCCTTCGCGATGATGCTTCCGATTTTCTCCGCCGTCTCGACCAGATGGTGGTCGGCAAGGTGCGCGTAGCCCGCCGTGGTGCTGTGCCGCCGATGCCCGAGCAGCTTGGCGACCAGGGGCAGGTTCTCTCCCGACATGACCGCATGACTCGCAGCCGTGTGCCGCA
>JAPPHF010000095.1 GCA_028821115.1 Deltaproteobacteria bacterium
ACCTACGGTCGCCCCCACTCGTCATCGCGCCTTGCCGACGACGAAAAATCCTGCGCAACTTATGGCAGAAAATCGCGGGACGCGACACTAGGGAGTCGACTCATGAAGACCATTGGAATCGTGGGCTGCGGAGCCATCGGGAAGGGCCTGTTGAAGGCCGTCGATTCGGGGGCCGTAGCCGCGGAAGCGTGCGTCGCCAGCCGCACGGAGAGCTCGTGCAGGGAGTTCCTGGAGACCCTGGATACGGTGGTTCCGTTGCTCTCCCTCGACGAGCTGATCACCCGCTCCGACATCGTGGTGGAAGCGGCTGGCGGCGCGGTGGTGCCGGATCTCGCACGCCGCGCGTTCGATGCCGGCAAGGACCTCCTGGTCATCAGCGTGGGCGCCTTGCTGGATCATCCCGACATCATCGAGCGGGCGCGCGAGACCGGCTGCCGGCTGCTGCTGCCCTCCGGCGCCATCGCCGCGCTCGACGGCATCAAGTCGGCCTGCGCGGGAGAAGTGACCCACGTCACCATCACCACCCGTAAACCGCCGCACGGCCTTGAAGGCGCTCCCTATCTGGTGGAAAATGGTATCTCGCTGGCGGCCTTGGCCGAGCCGAAGGAGATCTTTTCCGGAACCGCCCGGGAAGCCTGCCGGGCTTTTCCCGCCAACGTCAATGTGTCCGCGGCGGTCAGTCTAGCGGGACTCGGGCCGGACAGGACGCGCATCCGGATTCTGGCGGTGCCGGGCCTGGAGCGGAACTGTCACGAAGTAGAGGCCGAAGGCGAGTTCGGCCGCCTCAACATGCGCATCGAGAACGTCCCCACGGAGAATCCGCGGACCGGACGCCTGACCGTCCTGTCGATGATCCGCTCCCTTCAGGACGCACTGGACCCCGTGCGGGTCGGCACCTGATTCAACGCTGGAACCGGAACGCCATGACCAACGTCGAGACCATCGTCCGAATGCTGGAGCAGGCCGGAGTCCGCTGGGTCTTCGGCATCCCCAGCGGCCCGGTGCTGCCGCTCATCGAGGCGCTGGGGCGGAGCCCGGTGGAGTTCGTACTGACGGCCAACGAGACCTCGGCGGGTTTCATGGCCACCACGGTAGGCCAGCTCACCGGCGTGCCCGGCGCCTGTGCCGCCACGGTGGGGCCCGGCGCTACCAACCTCACCACCGGTGTGGGCTGCGCCTGGCTGGACTCCGCGCCGGTGCTGGCCTTCACCTGCAATGTCTCCAGCCCTTGGCTCCGGCGCAGGATCCAGATGCGCATCGACCACAACACGCTCTTCCGGCCCCTCACCAAGGCCACCTTCGCCCTGGGCGCGGACAACGTGGCGGAAAGGATCGCAGAGGCCTTGGTCCTGGCGACGGCGGAGCCGCCCGGTCCCGTGCATCTCGACCTGCCCGAGGACGTGGGATTGGCGGTGTCGGCGGACGAGGCGCCGGAGCCCGCTCCGGCGCAGGCGTTGGAGGACGTGACGGAGGAGGCCCGAGCGGCGCTCGCGGAAGCGTTGTCCCGAAGCCGGCGGCCGCTGGTGATTACCGGCCTCACCTTTACGCGGTGCACGGCCGCGGACTCGCTGCAGCGCTTCATCGAGAAACACCGCCTACCGTTCGTGTCCACCCTGCACGCCAAGGGGTGCCTGCCGGAGAGCCATCCCAACTGGGCCGGCGTGATCGGGCGGGCCCGCCGCACCGACGTGCAACGGATCCTCGATCGCGCCGATCTGATCGTCGCGGTCGGCTACGATCCCATCGAGATCAACTACGAGGAGTGGGTGGGCGATACGCCGGTATTCCACCTGGACACGACGCCCGCGGAACCGGATCCGCGCGTCCGATTCGCTTTTAACCGCGGCGGCGATCTCGATCAGGCGCTCCGGCGCTGGGCGGACCTGCCGCCGGCGGCCAATGATTGGACGCCGGAGGAGTGGCACGCCCACCGCAACCTGCTGGACCGGGAACTGCGCCCGGAAGGGAGCGGGTTCGCCGCCCATCACGTGCTTGACATCCTGCGCGCGGCCCTTCCGGCCGACGGCATCCTGGCCTACGACGTGGGCGCACACACCCACCAGATCGCCACCCAGTGGCGCACGGACCTGCCGCGCACGCTGTTGGCCACCAACGGCTGGTCTTCCATGGGCTTCGGCATGCCCGCCGCCTATGCCGCCAAGATGGTCCACCCCGACAGAGCGGTGGTGGGGGTTGTAGGCGACGGCTGCTTCCAGATGACCGCCGGCGAGCTGGCCCTGGCCCGGCGGCGCAACCTCGCCGTACCCATCGTCGTCCTCAACGACGGCTGGCTGGGGCTCATGAAGGTCAAGCAGGAGCGCAGGGAGTTTCCGCTGTCAGGCGTGGAGCTGGGCTGGCGGGTCAATCCCCCGCCGCACTACTTCGGCGTTCCCTGCCGCGGCGCCACCAGCCCCGAGGAGATCGAGTCCGCCATCCGCTGGGGCCTCGGCCTCGACGGCCCCAGCGTCATCGAGGCTTTCATCGACGTGGAGCCCTACTCCGCGACCGTCTTCGACTAGCCCTCGTCGGCACCCAACAGGGGTCCGCAACCGCCGTTCACGCGATCCTGAGGGCTGCCGGCAACCGACCGTACAGCCACCGGACCCGCGATGGCGCATCGCCATCAATTGCTGTAGGGTAGGGCGCGTATGGCCGCCGAAACCCCCATCCGCAGGAATGTCTTCGTCCTGGCCACCTGTCAGATGCTGTTCGGATCTTCGCGAACGCTCCTCATCGCCACCACGCCGGTCATCGCCCTGGGCATGGGCTACAAGGCGCTTGCGACCATGCCGGCCGCGCTGGTGATCGTCGGCACCGCCATTGCGACCATGCCTGCCTCGATGTTCATGCGCTTCACCGGCCGGCGGCGGGGGTTCATGATCGGCGCGGGTATCGGCGCCATCTCCGGCGTCATGGTCCTCGTCGCCATCGTCCAGGCTGACTTCTGGCTGCTGTGCCTCGCCGCCCTCGCCTACGGCGTTTTCGCCGCCTTCGGGCAGTACTTCCGCTTTGCCGCAGCCGATACCGCGCCCCAGGAGTTCAAGAGCACGGCCATCTCCCTGGTGCTTACCGGGGGCGTGGTGGCGGCTTTCGTCGGCCCCTACCTCGCCAAGACCGGAGAGAAACTGGTGGCGACGGGCGAGTTCATGGGTTCGTATGTTTTTCTCATCGGGCTCATGGTGCTCATCGCCTTGGTGCTGATCTTCCTCAACATCCCCAATCTCACCGCGAGCGAACGCGCCGCCGCCCAACGTTCCCTGCCCCGGATCATGGCGCAGCCCGTGTTCATCGCCGCCACCCTGGCGGCGACCATGGGGCAAGGGGTCATGAACCTGTTGATGACGGCCATCCCCATCGCCATGGTCGAGGCCGATTTCCAGTTCGCCGACACCGCCTTCGTCATAAGCTGGCACAGCTTCGGCATGTTCGCGCCGGGGTTCGTCACCGGCTCCCTGATCAAGCGCTTCGGGGAGGTGCGCATCATCATGACCGGCGTCGTGTTGCAGCTCGTGTGTATCGGGGTGGCGCTTTCGGGCGAGGGCGTGATGGAGTTCTGGCTCTCCATGCTCCTCCTCGGCGTGGGCTGGAACTTCGCCTTCACCGGCGGCACGTCGCTGCTTACGACGGCTTACACTCCGGCGGAGCGCAACAAGACCCAGGGAGCCATGAGCTTCATCAACTATGCCTTCGTGGCCGTGGTGTCGCTGTCGTCAGGGGCGCTGCTGCACTTCTTCGGCTGGGAATGGGTCAATTTCAGCAGCATCCCGCTGCTGGCCGTCGCGGCCGTGGCGACGTTGTGGTTCGCGCTCTCCAGGCCGCCGGCCGCGCCGGCGCCGGCCTAGTGTCGTGTCCCGTAAATACCTGCACTAATTTGCTGGTCCTTTTCGCCGTCGGCTGCGTTGCTCTTCCTCGCGTGGTGCCCGCCACTGCTCGTCATCGCGCCTTGCCGACAACGAAAATTCCTGCGCAACTTAGTGCAGGTATTTACGGGACACGACACTAG
>JAPPHF010000185.1 GCA_028821115.1 Deltaproteobacteria bacterium
ACTGGCCCAACTACGAAGAGGAATGGGACCGGGGGTCGCGGGAGGGGCTGAAGGCGTGCGTCGTCAACGAGTAGGCCAGGATCCGAAGCAGCCTGCCTCCATCCACCGGCTTTCAATCAGTCGGTACTTCACCTTCAATCGGTCGGACTCTGACTTTCAATTGGTCGCATGTAAGTCCTTGTATTATCAACAAACCGGCCGTTGAAATGCAGACGGCCGGCTGTCCTTCCGTTGCCGCACGCCTGTTGTTCTTCGACTAGGCTTGGTTTATACTCCGTATATACGTAGGAGGCACGCCATGTTGGCCAAGGTAAAAAAATGGGGGAACAGCCAAGGGCTTCGGTTCACGAAGGCCCTATTGGCCGAAGCCGGAATTCACGTCGGCGACGAAGTGGATGTATCCGTCAAGGAGGGCAGGATTATCGTCGAACTGGTATCAAGGGTCCGCGGCAGATACGACTTGAAGGACCTGCTGTCCAGAATGCCCGAAGACTACCAACCGGAGGAACTCGATTGGGGACCGCCAGCCGGCAAGGAAGTCTGGTAGATGCCGCTATACATCCCCCGCAAAGGCGATTTCATAATCCTGAGCTTCGATCCCCAAGCCGCGCGGGAACAGCGAGAACGCCGCCCTGCTCTGGTGGTCAGCAACACGCCGTTCAACCGCCGTACCGGACTTGTCATGGTGTGCCCCATCACCAACACGTTCAGAGACATTCCTTTCCACGTCCCGGTGCCCGACGAGTCGTCCCTGACCGGTTATGTCATGGTGGAGCAGATCAAGTCCGTGGACTGCGCCAGTCGAAGCGTGAAGTTTGTCGAAAGAGCTACTGCGTCCGTTCTCGACGAGGTTCTCGCGATTCTTGACGCGTGCCTCTATGCCTGACCAAACGGGCCCGCCATGACCAAGCTCAGACTGCCCATCGGCATTCAGACTTTCCGCAAGATTCGGGAAGAGAACTGCTACTACGTCGACAAGACGCCGTGGATTCGGACGCTGCTTGACGAAGGCTCTCTCTTCTTTCTCTCCCGCCCCCGGCGCTTCGGCAAGAGCCTGTTCCTGGACACACTGAAAGAACTCTTCGAGGGCACGGAGACGCTCTTTCGCGGGCTCTACATCCATGAAGGATGGGACTGGTCGGTGCGCCACCCCGTGCTGCGGCTCAGCTTCGGAAGCGGCAATTTCAAGGACCCCGCCCAGGCGCATGCGAGCCTCATGGCGCAACTCGACGCCGTCGAACGTCGGACAGGCACCTCGTCGCCCTACCTCACCGCACCCGAGCGTCTCGGCCATCTGCTCGAACAGTTGCACCATCAGTCGGGGAGGCCCGTCGTGGTGCTGGTCGACGAGTACGACAAACCGATCCTTGACGCGCTGGAGGCGCCGGAGATCGCTAGGTCGAACCGCGACTTCCTGCGCGGCGTCTATGGGGTCATCAAGGACTGCGACGCACATATCCGGTTCGCATTCCTCACCGGCGTGAGCAAATTCTCCAAGGTAAGCCTGTTCTCGGGTCTCAACAACCTCAAGGACCTGACCCTGGACCCACGCTACTCGGCGGTCTGCGGCTACACCGATGCCGATCTTGACAGCGTGTTCGCCCCGGAACTGCCGGGGCTGGATCGGGATGAAATCCGTCGCTGGTACAACGGCTATGCATGGCTGGGCGAGCAGAAAGTCTACAATCCTTTCGACATCCTGTTGTTGTTCGACCGACGCAAGTTCGACGCCTACTGGTTCGAGACCGGCACGCCGTCGTTTCTGGTGGAGACCCTGTTCAAGCGGCGCGTGAGCACCCTGGCCCTTGAAGACATGCTCGGCACCAACGACCTGCTGTCGAGATTCGATGTCGACGATATCGCCACCGAGGCGCTGCTGTTCCAGACGGGCTATCTCACCGTCACGGATGAGGAGGACTTAGGCGGCGAGCCGGTCTATCGACTCACCTATCCCAACCGGGAAGTCCGCGAGAGCCTGAATCGGAGTCTCCTGCGCTACCTGGTGCAGGATTCGTCGCGCCAGACGGCCAACGGCGTTCGACTCTACCGCCTGCTGGAAATGAACGACTTCGATGGTCTCAGGACCCTGTTTCAGGCCTTCTACAGCAGCATTCCCCACCAGTGGTACACGAACAACGACATCGCCGACTATGAAGGATTCTACGCCAGCGTGTTCTATTCCTATTTCGCCGCCCTGGGGCTCGACATCACGGTCGAGGACAGCAGCAGCCACGGGCGGCTCGACATGGCGGTGCGCTTCAACGGCAACGTCTACCTGTTCGAGTTCAAGGTGGTCGAGATGACCCCGCCCGGCGCGGCAATGGCCCAGTTGAAGAGCCGCCGTTACGCGGACAAGTACCGCAGCCCGGACCAATCTATCTGGCTCATCGGCGTGGAGTTCAGCAAGGACACGCGCAACGTGGTCGCGTTCGACGTGGAGCGTGGGTGAGAGTTTACCCTTGGACCACTTCACCCTTCAGCGAACACTGGTGGACATGTTCGAGCGACCCACATTGCAGGACGTCATCGGGGCGAGCCGCCGCACCGCCCCGCATGTGACCAGGACCCCGCTTCACCGTTACCTGTCCCTGGACCGCCTCCTGGACGCGGAGGTCTACGTCAAGCACGAGAACCACCAGCGCCTGGGGGCCTTCAAGGTGCGGGGCGGCGTCAACCTGATTTCCCAGCTCTCGGACGACGAGAAGCGTCGCGGCGTGACCGCGGCGTCCACGGGCAACCACGGACAGTCCATCGCCTACGCCGCCGGTGTCTTCGGAGTCGAAGCCGCCATCGTCGCGCCCAAAGGCGCCAACCCGGGCAAGGTCGAGTCGATGCGGAACCTCGGCGCCAACGTCATCTTCCACGGCGCGGTCTTCGACGATTGCCTCGCCCATGCCGAGCGGCTGGCGCGCGAGCGGGGGTACCGCTTCATCCACTCCGCCAACGAGCCCCACCTGATCGCCGGCGTCGGCACGGTGGCACTGGAGATCCTCGAAGACCTGCCGGATGTGCAGGTAATCGTGACCCCCATTGGCGGCGGCAGCGGTGCGTGCGGCGCCTGCATCGTCGCCAAGACGGTCAATCCGGACATCCAGGTGTTGGGCGTCCAGTCCGTGCAGGCCCAGGCCGCCTGGCTGTCGTGGAAGGAAGGCCGGATCGTCGAGTCGCCCATGCGGACCGTTGCCGAAGGCCTTGCAACCGGTTCCGGTTACGAGATGACCAACGCCATCCTGAGGGACCTGCTGGACGACTTCGTCCTCGTAACCGACAGGGAGCTGGAACAGGCGATCGTGCTGTGCCTCGAAAAGACCCACAATCTGACGGAGCAGGCGGGCGCCGCCTCTCTGGCCGGAGCGTTGAAGGTCCGGGAGCGGCTGCGCGGGAAGAGGATCGCCCTCGTGATGAGCGGCGGAAACATCTCGATCCCGCAGTTGCGGGCCGCCCTGGACAACGCCCCCCGGGAGTCGAGTTGACGACAGCGCTGTTCTTCGAGCTGTTCAGCGGTTTGCCGCAGCAGGGACCCGGCGATGCCGCCAGCACGCTCCGGGCACTCTCCCTCGTTCCCGACATCGGGCCCGAGACCCGTATTCTCGACATCGGCTGCGGAACCGGCCGGCAGACGCGGGTCCTGGCGCAGAACTCCCCTGCCCGCATCGTCGCCATCGACAACCATCCGCCGTTCGTCGACGAGCTGAACCGCGAAGCCCGCCGCCTTGGCCTCGCGGGGCGCGTGGAAGCCCGTGTCGTCGACATGCGCCACCTCGATTTCGCGGAAGCCTCGTTCGACCTGATCTGGTGCGAAAGCGCCATCTACATCACGGGTGTCGAGGCCTCCTTGCGTGACTGGCACCGCCTGCTCGTGCGTGGTGGGCATGTGGCGTTTACCGAGGTCTGCTGGACGAAACCCGACCCGCCG
>JAPPHF010000178.1 GCA_028821115.1 Deltaproteobacteria bacterium
GGAGTGGACATCTACTACGAGAGGGAGGGCGCGGGAGAGCCGGTGCTGTTTGTCCCCGCCTCCTGGTGGCCGTCGGACCCCTGGAAGCTGCAGGTGGTCCCCACTCTGAGCCGTAGGTGGGAGACCGTCATCATGGACTGCCGCGGAACCGGTCGCAGCAGCCAACCCGACGACGGCTACACCGTCACGCAGTTCGCCGAGGACTGCGCCGCGCTCCTGGCCCACCTCGGCATCACCCGCTGCCACGTGGTGGGGTTCGCCATCGGCGGCCAGATACTTCAGGCCCTGGCCATCGCCCGCCCGGACCTGGTGGCCACGCTCACCATGACAGCCACCGGCCCGGGCTCCCGCAACCTGTCGGGCGCGCCGCGAGAGGTTTCCCCGGAAACCCACGCCCAGATTCGGGAAATGGGGTTCGAGCAGTACATCAAATCCCACGTGGACAACGACGGGATGGCTTTCAACCCGACCTTCTATCACGCCAATCGCGCGGCGGCCGCCGCGCTCGCGGACGCTTTGTGGTCCGGCCAGTCCACCGTGGAGATGTTCCGCCGCCATGAGCGCGCGCGCCTCACCTGGGACGCCCTGGCCGCGGCCCCGGACGTGAAGGTGTCCACCCTGGTGCTGTGCGGCGAGGACGACAAGGTGGAACGGCAGGGCAGCACGCCGGTGGACACGGCCCGGCGGCTCGGGCGGGCGACCCCCGGGGCGGAGCTGGCGCTCATACCGGGCGTGCGCCACATGACCTTCTGGGACGGCACCGGCGCCATCGACGCGCTGGAGGACTTCCTGGCGCGTCATCCGATCGGCTAGGCTCGCATCCTGGCCGGAGTTCCCAAGCTTGACGTCATGGCGCGCTAGCAGCGCGATATATCCGTCAGACCTGCCCTGAAGAACCTGATGCCTTACGTCGTCGCGGTGGATATCGGAGGCACCTTCACCGACCTTGTCGGCTTCGATCACGAAACCGGACAAGCGAGGTACACGAAGAGTCCGACAACTTACGGCGATTTCGTGGAGGGGATCCTGGACTGTTTCGGCAAGGCCGACCTGGCGCCGTCCGAGGCCAACTTCGTCAATCACGGCACCACGCTGGTCATCAATTCACTGATCGAGCGCCGCGGCGCCAAGTGCGCCCTGGTCACCTCGGCGGGGTTTCGCGACATCCTCGAGATCGCACGGGCCAACCGGCCCGACCCGTTCGACCTGCACTACCGGCGGGACGAGCCGCTTATACCGCGGGAGCTGCGTTTCGAGGTGCCCGAACGGATCGATGCCAACGGCGAGGTGCTGGTGCCGCTCGACACCGATGCGGTCGAAACTCTGGCGAAGGATCTGAAACGGCTCGACGTCGAGGCGGTGGCGGTCTTTTTCATGAGCTCCTACCTGGACCCGGCGCACGAAGAACAGGCCGTAGCGATCCTGAAGAGGCGGCTTCCCGAGGTCTACGTCACCTGCAGCACCGAGTTGACGCGCGAATGGTACGAATACGAACGAACGTCGACCGTCGCCGCCAACGCGTACGTGGGGCCGCGGGTGAACACCTACGTCCGCCGCCTGGAAGACGAGCTCCGCTCCAGTGGCTATGAAGGCTCACTGTTCATGATGGGGTCCAACGGCGGACTGCTGTCGGTTGACCGCACCTGCCGCCAACCTGTCGGGTTGGTGGAATCCGGACCCATCGGTGGCTGCATAGGCGTCGGCGCCTATGCGGAGTCCCTCGGCATCCGCAACGTCGTTGCCTTCGACATGGGCGGGACCACGGCGAAATGCGCCCTGGTGGAAAACGGCCGCTTCACGGTCGAGTCGGTCTACTACGTCAACGGTTACGTGCAGGGCTTTCCCATCAAGTGGCCGGTGATCGACATCGTCGAGGTCGGTTCCGGCGGCGGCTCCATCGCCTGGCTGGACGATCAGCACCGGCTGCACGTCGGACCCCAAAGCGCGGGCTCCACGCCCGGCCCGGTGTGCTACGAACGCGGCGGCTCCGAGCCCACCGTCACCGACGCGAATCTCGTGCTCGGGCGGCTCAACCCCCACCGGTTCCTTGGCGGCGAGCTGAGCCTGGGCGTCGAATCCGCCCGCCGTGCCATCACCGCAAAGACGGCCGAGCCACTCGGCTACCGGGGCGAGGAGGGGCTGGTCCGGACGGCGGACGGCATCGTGTCCATCGCCACCGTGCTGATGGCCGGCGCGATCCGCCAGGTTTCAGTGGAGCGGGGCCTCGACCCGCGCGATTTCGTCCTGTTCGCCTATGGCGGCGGCGGGCCGCTGCATGCCTCCGCGCTGGCCCGCGAGCTGTCCATCCCGGCCATCGTCATCCCGCCGGAGCCCGGCAATTTCTCCGCCATCGGGATGCTGTTGGCGGACGCCCGTGTCGATACATCGGAGACCTTCACCGGCGTCCTCGATGACACCCTCGTGGCGGGCATGGATGCCGGCTTTCGCGGCATGGAAGCCGCCGCCGCGGAATCCTTGCGTCGCGATTTCGGTACAACCGACGTGTTTTTCGAACGCAAGGCGGAGATGCGCTACCTTGGGCAACGGCACAACATCCATGTGCCGATCACGGGACTGCGCGGCGTCGCCGAAATGAGGAGCGCCTTCGAGCGCGACTATGAGCGCCGCTACGGCCACGCCGACTCGAAGGCGCCCACCGAGCTCCAGGCCTTGCACCTCTCGGCCTTCGCCAGGCTGCGGCGGCCGGACATCGCGAACCTGCGGCGCAAGACGTCGGCTGGCGCGGCATCGGACCCTGGAACCCGCAAGGTCTATTTCGGCGCCGGGGAGGTGATTGATACCGCGATCTACGACCGCGACGGACTCACGCCGGGATTCGCAGCCGAAGGCCCGGCGGTCATCGAGGAGTACGGCTCGACGACGCTGGTGTGGCCAAGCGACCGTTTCGAGGTCGGGGGAATGGGCGAGATCCGCATCGAGTGCGGCCAGGAATGAGGACATCGATGAGCAGGGCCACGACAATGCCGGATGCTCCCGCGCGGATTGACCCCATCACCCTCGAGGTGATCCGTTGCGGCGTCGTGTCGATCACCAACCAGATCGACGCCAACATTACGCGCACGGCGTTCAGTTCCTATGTCTACGAGTACAAGGATTTCGCCGTGGGGCTGGTGGACGCCGACGGACGGCTCGTGGCCCAGTCCACCGGCGGCATGCCGCCCTTCGTCGCCGATGCCGTCGGCACCGCCGTGCGCGACGGTCTCCAGATCTACGGCCGCGAAAGGCTCTTCGACGGCGACGTCGTGGTCTGCAACCACCCGGCGGTGCAGGGACAGCACCTGAACAACACCGTCATGTACACGCCCATCTACGGCGGCCCGAAGCGCACGACGTTGCTGGGATTCTTCGCCCTAAACGTCCACTGGATCGACATCGGGGGGGTGATGCACGGCTCCACCGACATCTTCATGGAAGGCCTGCAACTCCGCACCGTCAAGCTCTGGTCCAGGGGCGAACCCGTGGAGGAAATCTACCGAATCATCGAGAACAACACGCGAATGCCGGTGGACGTCATGGGTGACATCTCAGCCCAACTTGCCGGCTGTTTCCTGGGCCGCGACCTCACGCTCGCTCTCGCCGACAAGTATGGCGTCGACACCTTCCTCGCCGCCGTCGACACGATCATGGCCCAGGGCGAGGCATCGTCGCGTGCGCGCATTCGCGAGATCCCGGACGGCGCCTACGAAAGCGAAGCGTTCCTGGACGACGACTCGCTGGGCACCGAGCCTGTGCCCATCCGCGTCAAGGTCATCGTCGAACGAGACGAGATGACCATCGACTTCTCCGGGCTCGCCGACCAGGTGCCGGGACCGGTGAACTCGGGGTACTTCGGCGGCGGCGTCACCGCCGCGCGGGTCGCCTTCAAGTACCTC
>JAPPHF010000047.1 GCA_028821115.1 Deltaproteobacteria bacterium
CCTCGTCGGCGCACAGATGCGCTACGCCGTCCACGACCGCCAGGGCCAACCCCTCACCATGCTCGGCTTCTCCACCGAGCCCCGGTGAGGCTCAACAGCCGGAGCGCCGCCACCCGCCACGGTTGGGATTGTTGGTGTCTGTCCAACACTGCGCCGAGCCGCCGGAACTCCTCTTCGTCAAGGTATCTGGCGACGGGTCTTCGCGGGTTGGGCGTGATGTTGGCGCAGGCGTCGGGAACACTCTCGCCAAGCTCGCCCCATTGCCGCGCGGTCTTGAGCATAGCGCGCAGCACCTCGAACGCCCGGTTGGCCGCGCCGGGCCTGTCCGCGCTCGCCGCGTCGAACCAAGCCGACACCCGCGCATGGTCGATCCTGTCGAGCCTGAGCCGCCCGAAGGCGGGCATGACGCGGTTGCGCATGTAGATGTCCCACACTTCGAGCGTAGCGGGCTTCCAGCGGTTCCGGTGGGTCTCCCGGTAGCGGGCGGCAAAGTCGCGGAACAGCGTGGTCTTGACCGCGTGCGCCGGGGCCGGGTCCTCGCCCGCCCAGATGCGGGCGAGGAGCGCGGCGGCTTCCTTCCGCGCTTCGGTGATTCCCATGTCGGGGAACCGCCCGAGGGTGATCTTGCGCATCCGGCCTTTCACCCGGGTCTGGACGATGAACGACCTCGCGCCGGAAGGATGGACCCGCACACCGAAGTTGGACAAGGCCCCGTCCCAGAGGGTGTACTCGCCCGCCTTCGGCCTTGCGGCAGTGGCGGCTGCCGTGCTCAACCGCGACCTGTGTCTGCTACGCGCCATGATCCGCCTCCCCCTTCCGGCCTCCGCTCATGGCGTCGCCGACGATGGCGGTGATCTGCCCCGCCGCCTCGCGGATGTGCTCGTCCGCCAGGTGTGCGTATCTCTCGGTCGCGGCGGTGTCCGCATGGCCGAGCAACCGGCCCACGGTGTAGAGGTCGAGGCCGCTCATCACGGCATGGGAGGCGTACGTGTGGCGTGAGGGATACGAGCGCCCCACCTTCCTTTGCCGGAGGCGATGATGAATGCTGGGGGCAAGGAGGGACGCTCAATGGAAGAGATGGAAGCTGGACAACAGGGTGCGAGGGAAGAGGCCAGGAGGGACACGGGCGGGGTTTCGGCGTCATGAACGGCGTAGGACTGACCACGGTAGGCTGTCTGCTCGGGCACCGCAAGTGCGCCACCACGGCCATCTACGCTCACTTCGACGATGCCACGCTGCAAGGCGCGGCCACGCAGGCGGCCGCGGTCATCGCCCGCGCCATGGGCTTTCGGGCCGAGACGCCGCCCGAACTGTCTGATCCTCCAGTTCCCTCCGAGCTCGCTCCGTCACACGGGCGACTTGGAACAGACGGAGAACGAGGACAGGCCGAAGAAATCTGCCCGCACCAACTGTTCGATTGATGATTGATAGGAGAGGCCGTGGGGAAAAACCCGGAGTAAGGCCAGTTCAGGTTCCCGCGGCCGTGATGGATTCAATCTTCTGCGTGTACACGTTGGACTCGCTTGCCGTCATCAACAGGCATTCGCGCGCGCGTGTCATCGCGACATATAGCTCGCGGGTTTCCCTGGCGATGTCTTCCCGTTCGGTCTTTAGTTTTCCCAAGCCAAGGAGAATCACGCGCGAAAACTCCAGCCCCTTGCTGCTCTGTTGTGTCAGGAGCACCACCTGATCGGCCTGTGGATTGTAGCGTTTCTTCCTTGCAGGCTTGTCGAGCAACTGGCAGGGGATTTTTCGCTGCTCGAACTCCCGCGCCACGGCTTCGCCCATCCAGTGCGCATCGTAAATGATCGCAACTTCCCGCCACGGCACCCCGTCGTCGTGCCACTTGGCGACGCAGTCCGCAGCGAAACGCGCTTCTTCTTCGAACGAACCCAACTGCCTGAATATAGGCATGGGGCCGTCCGCCCCCGCAGCTTGCGGTTTGATCAACGGCACTTGGTCGTCGTCGGAGTTCTTCTCCTGAAGCACCTCCTTGGCGAACTCGTAGGCCAAGTTCAGGATTTGACGCGTGTTGCGGTAGTTGAGACTGAGAATCTTCGTGCGGCCTCGCGCCTGCACACCTACACTCGACAAGGAGAAACCCAAGCCGTTTCGATGGAAGATGGACTGGGCGTCATCGTACAACAGCAGCAGCGAGTTCGTATTCCGGTCGACCATCTGAACGACGAGTCGTAGCCAGTCCTCTTCGAAATCGTGAGCCTCGTCGATCAATAACGCGCTGTATTGCTCGCGCGGCACCGATCCCTTCTCCACGCCGGCGATCACGCTGTCCACCTGCAGTTCCCAAACCGGCTTATCGCCTTCAGCGACCTCCACTTGATGGGTCTTCAGCTGTTCTCCGCACCAGTCGTGAAAATGGTAGACACGCACCTTGTCGTCGATGCCCTTGCTGCGCATGTGACTCCTGAGCTTCGCCGCCAAGGTGATGTTGAAGCACAGTACCAAAATAGGCTTGTCGGGCGATTCAGCCAGAACCTCGGAGCGGAATTCCAGAACCAGGGTCTTCCCGGAACCCGCCACACCATGGATGACGCGATGCCCGTCGCCGAGGCCGCGGGCCAGCTGTTCCTGATGGATGTCCATCACCTTGACGACATCCGGGCCGGAATCTTGTCCGGCCGTCTCCTGCGGAAAAAGCTCCAGGTTGTCGATGCGGATCTCCGGGTAAAGGTGCCAGCGAATGCGGTTCAGATCGGGCAGCGTCAGTGCCCTGTCGAACGCAAAAGGGACCATGCCGCTAAGGCGCTTCTCGAACTCCGCCGGGTCTGTTTGGTCCTGCATCTCGTCCCGACAGATCAGCAGGTGACCCGGCAACACCCGTTCGGCTACGTCATCCGGCGCCACAGACTGGATCTGCTTGCGGGTGATGTTCGTCAATACCACGCCGTGCCCCCAAGGGCAGATCAACTTCCCCTTGTGCTTGCCTTGTTTCTCCGTCAAATGCGGGTCGCATTGGAGCATGTCTATGGTCTGCAAGGCACCGTCGCGCGCCTGTTTGACGGGATTGACCGTAGCTTTCAAGCTGCCGGCGGTCTCCAGTTCAACTGTGTCGTGGTCGATGCGGTTGATCGAGCTCAGCTTCCAGTCCTTGATTTCCAGGAACAGCAAGCCGCGTTGGGGGTGCACGCAGATGAAATCCGGATAACGCCGCCGCTTTCCCACGGGTATGTCGTAGAAACACAACCAGGCGTCGTCGAGCAGAGACTCCAGGCGATGCGCAAAGCGCAGTTCGCCGGGAGTAGCTTTCGCGTTGCCCAGTCCAAGATTTGGGATAATGACCGCCATGGAATGATCACGTAGGCGGACTTCAACACCTGCCTGCTTGCTTTGGTGTGTCACCGCCTGGCTGAGTTGCTTCCCGGTCTTCGTTGCGTACCATGCCAGACTCAACGACGGCAAGTTTCGCTCGTATGTGGGACGTATATGGGGCGACCCCGCTTGCGATCCTTCAGTAGGTCAGTGGGTACCTCCAACCTGACCGCCAAGCGCGTGCGCGGGAACCTGTGCACCCGACCATGCACCACCTCGTGCGGGGATCTCAAGGGTTCGTCTTGCCCTCTTTCAACTTTGCGGCCGCCTCAATTGTTCGCGCACGTTGACCGCTCGCTTCCCCCTTCAGCGGTGTAACGCTCACGCGCCCCTCCGTCAAGTCGCTGAGCATGTGCACACGGTCCCCGAGTTCGCACCAACGGCGCGTCTCCGCCAACTCCTCGGGCGTCACTCGGGCGATTACCGCCAGCACCCGTTCGCTCAGCCCCATGGGGTCATCCCGTCATGACCGGGAAGCGAAGGCGCGGGGCAACCCGCCGGGGTCGGGTAGGAACGGCGCATTGCTGCGCCATCCCCCCCTAAGAACCGT
>JAPPHF010000151.1 GCA_028821115.1 Deltaproteobacteria bacterium
GGGGGGCCCCCCGTTCGGCCCCCCCAGGGCCGGCACCGCGCGAGGAAGAGCAACGCAGCCGACGACAAAAAGACCAGCAGATTAGTAACGAATTACGTGGGACAGGACACTAGCGATGGATGCGCGGCATGCCGCTGGGCACCTGAAAGACCTGTCCGTCGTCGAGCCTCAGCGCGGTCAACGGTCCACCCCAGACGCAGCCGCTGTCCAGGCAAACCGTACCGTTCTCGCGGTAATACCCCAGGGTCGCCCAGTGCCCGTACAGCACCGTCCCGTCCGTCTGGTCACGGCGCCATGTAAACCAGGGACTGTACCCTTCCGGCGCATCCGCCGGCGCCCCCGAGAACGACAGCGCCATGCGGCCGTCGGCCGTGCAGCACCGGAGCCGGGTGAACACGCCGAGGATGCAGCTCCAGCGTTCCGGCCCGTGGAGGTCGTCGGACCAAGCCTCTACCGGGCGGCCCGTCTGACGCCGCAGGAACTTCCCGTAGTCGGCCGCGCGGAGCCGTGTTTCGATCTCTCCGGCCAACTTCACGGCCATGTCGGTGGACCATTGCGGCAACAGACCGGCGTGGGAGAGCACGTATCCGTCCTCGCGGTGGATCAGCGGAAGACGGCGCAGCCACTCCACGAGCTCGTCGCGGTCGGGAGCGGCCAGCACGCCGTCAAGGGTGTCCAGGCGTTTGGCGTCGGAAACGCCCGCCGCCCGGCAGATGAGGTGAATGTCGTGGTTGCCGAGGACCGAGACCGCGCCGGCGCCGAGCCCCTTGACGAAGCGCAGCACCGCGAGGGAGTCGGGTCCGCGGTTCACCAGGTCGCCGGCGAACCACAGCCGGTCGGCCGCCGGATCGAAGCCGACGACATCCAGCAGCCGCCGGAGCGGTTCATAGCAGCCCTGAACGTCGCCGATGGCGTAGGTGGCCATGCGGTTAGCGGCGGAACCCGCCCAGGCCGCCGCCCCGGAATGCGATGTACAGGAACACGAAGCAGAAGAGAACGGCGAGCTCGCCCTGGTTCTCGATGGGCCAGAAACCGCGGCCCGCGTGGGCCATGAAATAGGCGAAAGCCATGAGGCCGCTGGCAAGGAAAGCCGCAAGGCGGGTCAGGAGCCCGATGGCCACCAGCAGACCGCCGCCCAACTCGATGACGCCCGCCACACCCATGAGGGACAGAATCTCCACCGTCGCACCGCCGCCGTCGACGCCGCCGAAGACACCGAACAGCTTCTGCGCTCCGTGCTGCGCGAACGCCAGCCCGACGACGATTCGCATGAGCGCGTAAACGTAACCCGAACCGCCGCGAGACAAGCCTACCGTCATTGCGTTCTCCTCCCCCGTATGTATGCCGGCCAGCCCCCTTCCGCCACTGGAGGTCACCCCTCCACGCCGGCGACGGCGCGATGCCGGAAGCACTGCACCAGATGATCGTCCACCATCCCCACTGCCTGCATGAAAGCATAGCAGATGGTGGGACCGACGAAACGAAACCCGCGGCGCCTTAGGTCGCGGCTCATGGCTTCGGACTCCGAAGCGCGCGCCGGGACGTCTTCCTGGACCCGCCACTCGTTGGTCCGCGGCTGTCCGCCTACGAACCGCCAGACATACCGGTCGAAGGTCCCGTGCTCCTCCCTGACCCGGACAAACGCCTGGGCGTTGGTCACCGCCGCGCTGATCTTGAGGCGGTTCCGCACCAGGCCCGCGTCCTTCAACAATTCTTTCTGCTTGTTTTCATCATAGCGCGCCACGGCGTCAGGGTCGAAACCGCTGAACGCGCGGCGGTAGTGGTGCCGCTTCCTCAGGATGGTTTCCCAGCTCAAGCCCGCCTGCGCCCCCTCCAGGATCAGGAACTCGAAGAGCGTCCGGTCATCATGGCACGGAACCCCCCACTCCGCGTCGTGATAAGCCGTGGACAACTCGGTCGTGGCCCAATCGCAGCGCACGAGCGAGTCTTCCGGCAGATTTTCGGACACGGGCGTCACCCTGAAACACGCGGCTCGCGGGCCGACAAGCCGTGGTCTCCCTACGAGTGCGTCTCGAGATAGGTGATCATGGAGATCACCGCACCCTGGGGATCCTTGATGACACAGAAGCGCCCCACCTCCGGAATATCCGTCAACGGCACGAGAACGTCGCCGCCAAGCTCCCGTGCCTTGGCCGCCGCCGCATCCACGTCATCCACGGTCACATAGGTTCCCCATGACGGGGGCATGCCCGCGGCTTGGGGCGGCACCGCCATGATGCCGCCGATCTCCGTTCCGTGCACTTTCACGAGATTGTATTGCATGTCCTGGTGGAGCGCATCGGTGACCGGCTCGATGTTCCACCCGAAGAGCTCGGAGTAAAACTTCTTGGCGGCCTCGACATCGGTCGTCAGAAGCTCGCACCAGCTGAAAGCACCCTGCTGAAAGGCATCCATTCAATTCCCCTCCCCTTGTTGGAATGCCTGGAAATCTAAGGCGCGCTCAGGCCCGCTGTCAAACCTTCCGGGGTTGGCATTCTCCCCGAGAGGCGGCTATTTCTTGAGTTGACCGGTTTTTTCGGGTCGCGAACCTGCTGGAGGTGTTTCCATGCTGAAACTCTATCACTGGTGGAGCTCCACCTGCTCGCGCCGTGTGCGCATCGCCCTGGCGGCGAAGCAGCTCTCCTGGGAGAGCGTCTATGTGAACCTCGCGAAGTTCGAGAACCTGGAACCCTGGTACGTGGAGTTGAACCCCAACGGGGTCGTGCCCACCCTGGTCCACGACGGCCGCATCGTCATCGAGTCCAACTTCATCCTGGAGTACCTGGACGACGTGTGGCCGGAGGTGCCGCTACGGCCCGAAGACCCCTACGAACGCGCGCAAATGCGCATCTGGATGGACCGGTTCGAGCACGAGCTGCACCGGAACGTCAACATCATCTCCTTCATCAAGCAGGGCCGCATCAAGCGCTACGAGCACCTGTCCGACCAAGAGCGCGAGGCCGCCGTCATGATGCAGCCCACCGAACCGAAGCGGGCGCTCTTGCGGGACCGTCTCAGGAACGGCATCTCCGAGGAGCAGATGGCCTATGCCGAGGCCCGGCTGGCCGAGATCCTGGACGAAGTGGAAGAGGCCCTGGCGGACCGGCCCTGGATCAACGGCGACCGCATGTCTTTGGCGGACTGCTCCATCGCTCCCTTCATCGAGCGCTTCGAATCCAACAAGCTGGAGCGGCTGGTGGACTGGAACGCGCGGCCGGCGGTGGGCGCGTGGTGGGAGCGTATGCAGGCCACGGAGGCCTTCCGCACGGCCTACTCGTTCAAGGCGCCGGAGTCCTAGAGGCGGAAGCTCAACCTACTCGTAACGCAGTGCTTCGATGGGATTGAGCCGCGCCGCCCGGTTGGCGGGCTGGAAGCCGAAGAACACGCCGATGGCGGCGGCGAAGGCGAAGGCCAGCAGGATGGCGCCGGGCGAGATGACGATCTGCCAGCCGCCCATGTAGGAAAGCCCCAGAGAGGCGGCGGCTCCGGCGACAATGCCGACGGCGCCCCCCAAGAGACTCAGCACCATGGCTTCGGTGAGGAACTGGCGGCGGATGTCCCGCCGCCTCGCTCCGATGGCCAAGCGCACGCCGATCTCGCGGGTGCGCTCGGTCACCGACACCAGCATGATGTTCATGATGCCGATGCCGCCGACGATGAGCGCCACCCCGGCGATGCCGGCGAGAAGGTAGCCCAGGGTGCTGGCGGCCTCGTTGGCCGCTTCCAGGATGTCGGTGCGGTTGCGGACCCGGAAGTCGTCCAGC
>JAPPHF010000076.1 GCA_028821115.1 Deltaproteobacteria bacterium
CCCTCAACCCGTTCTTCTTCACCAAGCCGTCGCTCATGTGGGAGGCCACCGGCTACCTCATCCTCAGCGGCGAACTCTGGAAGGACATCTACGTCAGCGGCACGCCCTTCGTGTTCGGGTTCGCGGCCGCGGTGGTCATCGGCATACCGGTGGGGGTGGTCATGGGCTGGCGGCGGCGGGTGGCGTTCACCCTGGACCCGTTCCTCACCGCCCTGTACGCGAGCCCGCTGGTTGCGCTGGCGCCGCTGCTCATCGTCATGTTCGGCGTGGGCGTCAAGGGCAAGACCATCCTGATCTTCCTCCTTGCCGTGTTCCCGTTCATCTTCAACGCCTTCGCCGGCGTGCGCTCGGTGGACACGCTGCTCATCAACGTCGTCCGCTCCCTGGGGGGGAAGGAGCGTGACCTCTACTTCAAGGTGATCCTGCCGAGTACCCTGCCCTACATCGTGGCGGGCGCCAGGATCGCCATCGGCCGGGGCATCGTCGGCATCATCGTCGGCGAGTTCTACGCGGCCTCCGAGGGCATCGGCCACGCGCTGATCCAGTTCGGCGATCTGTACCAGCTTGCACACATGTTCGTGTGTATCCTGGTCCTGATGGTCATCGCCGTCATCCTCACCCAGGGGCTGCGCAAGGCCGAACTGGCCATCGCGCCCTGGCGCACCCAGGAAACACGATGAACCGCTACCTGTCACAGTACCGGGAAAACGAGGAACCCATCCTGGGATGGGGCTTCATCGTGCTGTTCCTGCTGGCATGGGAATTCATCCCCCACGTGGTGCCCCTGCCCAAGGGGCTGGCGCTCTTCTTCACGACGCCGTACCACATCGCCGTCAAGCTCGTCGAAATGAGCACCTCGGGCGACGTGGCCTTTCACTTCTACGTCAGCGCCAGTGAGTTCGTCATCGGCCTCGGGCTTTCCATCATCGTCGCACTGCCGGTGGGGCTGGTCATGGGGCGTTTCTACACGCTCAACGCCATGTTCGACCCCTTCGTCACCGCCTTCAACGCCACCCCCCGGCTGGTGTTCCTGCCGCTGGTGGTGCTCTGGTTCGGCTTCGGCATCTGGTCCACGGTGGTCATCGTCTTCATCGGCGCCCTGTTCCCGCTCCTGATCAACACCTACGAGGGCGTCAAGAACGTCGACCGCGTGCTCATCAACGTGGTGCGCTCCTTCGGCGCCAACGAGTGGCAGCTCATGAAGATCGTAGTGCTGCCCAACTCGATGCCCTACATCATCGCCGGCCTGCGGCTCGCCATCGGCCGTGCCATCCTGGGGGTGGTGGTCGGAGAGTTCTTCGGCTCAGACCAGGGCGTCGGCTTCCTCATGGCCGAGGCCGCCGGCAACTACATCGTGGACGTGGTCTTCGCCGGCCTCATCCTGTTCATGGGCATCTCGCTGGTAATGACCATGGCGGTCAAGAAGCTGGAAGACCGGCTCAGCCGCTGGCGGCCGGAGCAGGTGAAGACGTTCTGAGGGTTCGGAGGAAAGGCTGAGCATTGCGGGGGACACGGCGCGTTGGTCGTGTCCCCCGCTTGACGTTTCAGGGCCGGACTACAGCGGCTTCGGCTGCAGGTAGTAGCCCCGCTCTCTGAGGGTCTCGTTCAGCAGGTCCCTGGCGACGAACTTCTCGACATCGGGAAGAGGCTTGTCCTTGGGCCAGAGGTTCTTCGAGATCATGCGCTTGACGCGCGATTCGAACAGGCTCAAGACCAGGGCCTCGGGCATGTCCGGGCCGTACTGGTCGAACACTTCCTCCCAAACCCCTTCGGCTTCCCTGCGGTCCTTCATGGCGAAGTACTTCTGGATGACGTCGACGGACCCTTCCTTGTTGTTCTTCATGTACTCGGCGGCCTCGGCCATGGCGTGGATGAACGCCTTGGCGGCCTTCCGATTGGTTTTGAGGTAGTCGTTGTGGACCCAGAAGCTGCCGCCGATGCGGGGCAGGTACTTGCCGGTCTTCAGGATGACCTTGAACCCCGCGAGCTTGGCCTTGGCGGCGTGGGGGAACGTGAGCAGGCCGGCGTGGATGTCGCCGTTGATCATGGCGGCGATGCGCTCGGCCTCGCCCCGGAAGCTGATGACCTTGTAGTCGCGTCCGGGCTCCATGCCGAAGTTCCTGGACAGCACGATGTCGGCCTCATCGTAGTCGGCGCTGCCGGGCCGCCCCAGGCCGATGATCTTGCCCTTGAGGTCCTTCACCGACTTGATGCTCGCGTGGGCGGTAACCGTCCACTGCGAGATCAGCGACTGGCCCACCAGGTAGGTGATGGGCGCGCCCTTGAGCGCGGCTTGGGAGCCGCCGCCGGGGATCGGCACGAAGTCGATCTGCTTGGCGATGCCGGCGTTGAGCAGCGCCTTGCCGCTCATGCTGCGGTACTTGGCGTCGAGCCCGTACTTCTTGAAGATGCCCTGCTCCATGGCGATGTACGAGGGGATGTGGAATCCGCTCGCGGAGGTCGTCCGGCCCACGCTGATGCCCGTCATGTCGGCCGCGCCGACGGCCGATGCCGCCAGGGTTGCGAGGCCGAACGCCAGCAGCGCCACGGGCGCCGCCCATTTGTTCCTGAATTGCTCCATTTCGTCGCTCCTTGTGGTTTTCTTCACCGTCAGCCGATGAGTGGCCGCACTCTATGACAGAGTCGTCGCGATATGCAAGCGGGTAAAAGGGCCGGTCAGCGGCACAGCGGCCAGACCTGGTACCAGGAGTCGCAACGGAAACGCGACTCGCATTGGGCGAGCTGAGAGCGGTACTGACCGGCGGTGGCGGCGACGTTTCTGGCGGTGCGTTGGAGCTTGGGCTTCCTCTTCCAGGTTCCTCGCTTATAGCCGCCGCGGCCCTCGTGATAGGCGAGATAGAGCTGCTCGGCATCGGTTCGGGAGATGCCGAGTTGGCGCCAGGTCTTGTCGTTGTACCAGCCGACGAAGTCGAGGGCGTCCTCCATGTCCGAGCGGCTGCGGAACAGCCTGCCCCGCTCCGCCTGGTACTCGCCCCAGACCGGATCCTGGGCCTGCGCGTATCCCTTGGCCGACGACGGGCGCCCCATCGGGATGAACCAGAGCCATCTACGGGGCGGCCTGGCGTGGCTCCGGTAGCTGGACTCGTGGCGCACGAAGGCCATCAGGATGTGCACCGGCGTCCCCCACTTCTGCTGGGACTTCCTGGCGTAATCGTACCAGTCGGGATACTGGGCGAAGACCTGGCAGAGGTCCGCCTGGCGCTTCGGCGGCGGTGTCGAAAAGGAGCAACCCGCCATCCACGCGAGCAGGAGCACCACCAGCGCCGTCCGCGCTACCAACATCCGTCTCCACTGTTCCGGACCGCGCCTTGTCGATCCCGCACGGGAACGGACACGTTGGCGATCCTCTCGTGGGGCATGACGCTGGTCCTTTCCCGGCCCGTCAGGGAGACGCGGGCTCGCCCCGGAAAGCCTTCACCCGCACCAGGTGGGCGACGATGGCCAGGATCACGGCGGCGGCACCCAGGCTGAGCGTCATGGGGTGCGGAAAGATCATCACGAAACCGCCCGCCACCAGCAGGATGCGCTCCCAGGCGGCGGTCGCCCCGGAGATCCAGCCCTCGAAACCGGCGGCCAGGGCGAACAGCGCCAGCGCGGCCGTGGCCGTGGCGAAAGCGATTTCGTAAAGGCTCCCATGCATCAGCAGGCCGTTGTTGAAGACGAACAGGAACGGGAGCACGAACGCGCCGACGGCCATACGCATGCCTAGAAGCC
>JAPPHF010000084.1 GCA_028821115.1 Deltaproteobacteria bacterium
CCGTCACGTTCGTCAGCAAGGACCTGGGCATCACCAAGGGCACCGAGCTGGGCGGGGTCAAGAAGAAGCTCTTCTTCGGCACCACCTCGATCCAGAGCCCACGCTCCATGATCCCGCGGCTACTCCTGAAGATCCTGGGCAAGGACCACAAGCTGGTGACCGGCTACGGCAGCAGCGGCGACATGCGCGCGGCCATCCGCCGGGGCGAGCTGAACATGACCAACGACAGCCAGAGCGGCTACTTCGCCGCGGTGCTGCCGATGGTGGAGGAAGGCGCGGTGGTGCCCATCGCCCAGGAAGGCACCGTCCAGGACGGCAAGATCATCCGCGACCCGCGCCTGCCGGACCTGCCCACCTATTACGAGATCGTCCTGGAGCTCAAGGGCGAGTCCATCAGGAAGGACCCCAACTACCGCGCCATGGAGCTTCTGGCCTATCTCGGCGGCGTCCGGCGCGGCTGGATCTACGCGGCTCGGGTCCCCAAGAACGTCTTCAACACCATGGCGGCGAGCTTCGACAGGTTCCTGAAGGACAAAGAGATGGTCGCCCACTTCAAGAAGGCCATCGGCTTCCAGTTGGTGTCGCTGAACGCGCCCGCCGCCCAGGCCATCATCGACAAGGTCGTGGAGATCCAGAAGCGCGACCCGGAAGCCCTGGAGATCCTGAAGGCCATGGCCAAGAAGCCCTGAACCGGGTCGCGGCCTTCGCCCGGGTGCTGCCCGCTCCGCAGGGGTTTCTCGTTGCCGGCAAGGAGCGATCACCCCTAGGGGCGGGTATCACCGGATCCCCTTATCGTGAACCTCAAACGTAGCCTGGGTTGGCTCGTCTTTCTGGCGGTCCTCGCGGTCTGGATCTTCCTGGCCCAGGGCATGGCCGGAAAGATCGGCGCGGCCTCGTTGGAAGGGTTGGTCCGTGTCTTCTCCTGGCCCGCCTTCGGCTACCTGCTGCTGGGCAACCTCATCGGATTCGCCGTGGGCATGCTGCCGGGCCTGGGCGGGCCCGTCACCATGGCCCTCATGCTCGGCTTCGCGTTCCAGCTCAAGATGGACGCGGTGGAGGCATTCTCGTTCCTGCTGGGGATGATGGCCGTCACCGCCACCACCGGCGACATCACCTCCATCCTCTTCGGCATCCCCGGCGAAGGGTCCACCGCCTCCACCATCGTCGAAGGCCATCCCATGGCCAAGAAGGGCGAGGCCGGACGGGCGCTGGGCGCCTCGCTCATGAGCTCGCTCATGGGGGCGCTCATCGGCGCCGGCGCCATCGCCGTGGCCATCCCCATCGTCACTCCGCTGGTGCTGGCCATGGGCACGCCGGAGTTCTTCATGCTCACGGTGGCCGGCGTGACTTTCGTGGGCGCGCTGAGCGGCGGCAGCGTGGTGAAGGGACTGGCCGCCGGCGGCCTGGGCTTCATGTTCTCGCTGGTGGGGCTGGACATGCAGACCGCCACCGAGCGCTATACCTTCGGCACCATGTACCTCTGGGGCGGCGGCGAGACCGGCGGCGCCGGCATCGGCCTGGTGCCGGCCACGGTGGGGCTGTTCGCCATCCCCGAGATCATCGACCTCGCCACCAAGGGGGGCAGCATCGCCCAGGCCCACGTGGGCCGTCTCGGCGGCGTGCTCCAGGGCGTCAAGGACGCCTTCCGCCACTGGTGGCTGGTGGCCCGGTGCAGCGCCATGGGCACCTACATCGGCATCATCCCGGGCATGGGCGGACCCGTATCCCAGTGGGTGGCGTACGCCCACGCGATGCAGTCCTCGGGCAAGCATGACCGGGTGGGAACCGGCGTCATCGAAGGCGTCGTGGGCCCCGGCGCGGCCAACAACTCGACCCTCGGGGGAGCGCTCATCCCCACCATCGCCTTCGGCATCCCCGGCAACGTCACCACGGCCATCCTGCTGGGGGCGTTCCTGGTCCTGGGTCTTCGTCCCGGCACTTCCATGCTGACCAAGGACCTGGACGTCACCTTCTCGCTGGTGTGGGTGCTGGTGGTGTCCAACGTCATTACGGTGTCGGTCTGTTTCCTGTTCCTGAACCAGTTGGCCCGCCTCACGCGCATCAAGGGAACGCTGCTGATACCGCCGCTGCTGCTGTTCATCTACCTGGGCTCCTATACCCACACCAACAGCTTCGGCGACATCCTCGTTACCCTGGTCTTCGGCGCCCTGGGCTGGCTCATGGTGGTGTTCGACTGGTCCCGGCCGGCGCTGCTGCTGGGGCTGGTGCTGGGGCGGTTGGCGGACAACTACCTCTGGATCACCTATTCGCGCTACGACTTCGGCTTCATCACGCGGCCGGGGGTGCTGATCATCCTGTGCGTCATCCTGGCCAGCATCGCCTTTCCGGTGATCCGCGACCGGCGCCGACAGCGGGCGGCCGAGACCGCGCCATGAGCTCCCGGCGGCTCTCCATCGCCTTCACGGGCGCATTGTTCCTGGTGATGGCCTGGGCGCTGTGGGAGGCCTCCGCCTGGGAACTGCAGGCCAGCCTCATGGCATGGCTCATCGGCCTGCCCACGGCGGCGCTGCTGGCGGTCCAGCTTGCGCGGGAGATCCTGGGGCGGCCGGAGCGGGCCGTGCCGGTCGAGGGGGACGAGCCCGGACTCCTGGACCCCTCGCTGGCAGAGCAGGAGGCGGAGCCTCTGGACCCGGCCGAGGAACGGCGCCGGACCGCCAGGATCATCGGCTGGATCCTCGGCTTCGCCGCCGCCATCTGGCTGGTGGGCTTTCAGTTCGGCATCGGGCTGGCGACGCTGCTCTATCTCAAGAGCGCCGGCGAGCGCTGGCTCACGGTGGCCGGCATCACCGTGGCCGTCCTGGCCGGGGTCGTGCTGGTGTTCGACTGCGGCATGCACATCTTCTTCGCCGAGGGCAAGCTCTTCGCCTGGAGCGGACTGACCACCACCCCGCTCTTCAACAGCTTCTGCTACCAGGTCACGAGCCCCTTCAAGGGCTGACGCGTTCCAGACACGGTCAAACGCACGAAGGCCGGGACGGCGCACCGGCGGTCCCGGCCTTCGTGTCGACCCGGACGGTTCGCTAGAGCCCGTAGAGCGCCCGGCCGTTATCGCTCAGGATCTTGCGCTTTTGCTCCGCCGAGATGGTGGCGTTGCCGTTGAAGATGGTGAACGCGTCCACTTCGCTGGAGGCGTCGGTGTGGCCGTAATCCGTGCCAATGACGATGTTGTCGTCTCCCGCGTACTTGAGCACGTAGGGGAAGTCGTCGTCGGTCTGGGCCGACACGTAGATGTTGAACGCCTTCATGGGGTTCTCGGGGTATTCCGCGGTCCCCGACCTCCGAATGGTCTCGTTCACCACCCACGGCACCCACTGAGCCGACGACTCGATGAATCCCCACCGCAGGTCCGGGAACACCTTGGGCACCTCGCTCATCATCACCGTGAAACACTGGGAAACCGTGGGAATGCGGAACACCGGCAGTCCGCCGCCGCTGTCGTAGCGGGGCCGGAACTGCGTCGCCATCCTGGGGCTGCCGATGGCGATATGGATGCCCATCATCATGTCCAGGCGCTGGGCTTCGTCGAAGATCGGATAGAAGTAGGGGTCCACCAGGTGCCGGTCACCCTCGAAGGGACGGAGGCACACGCCCACCGCGCCGTTCTCCCGTGCGAAGCGGATCTGCTCGAGGGCCTCGTTCATGGTCATGGCCGGCACAACGCAGACCCACCGGAGGCGCCCGCCGCCCTGCTTCCATACGTCCGCCATCCAGCGGTTCCAGCTCCAGCACAGGGCGATCTCGGCGTCGGCGTGGTCCGTCACCTGCTCGATCCACATGGTGTTGTACAGGACCTGGACGTCGATGCCGAGCTCGTCCAGGTGATCGAGCCGCAACTGCACGTCGCGCAGTTCCCGAGCGTCCTGCGGCGTCTGCATCTGCCGGCCGGCCTTGGCCGACACCTCGTCGAGCTGCTTTTCGCTCAGGCTCTGGAACCGGAATCCCAGCACTCTGCCGTCCAGCACCCAGTACTGCGTGGTCAAGTCCTCGGGGGCGCCGAAGAGCTTCGGGCGAAACTTCTTCTCCGACGCCTCCAGATAATCCCAGGTGCGCTCGGTCTCCACCACGTGGGCGTCCGAGTCCACTACCATGTGCGTTCCGTTGCCGGACATTGCCGTGCTCCTTTCATCCCTGCCCGCCGTCATGCGATGCCGTAGAGGGCCATGGGATTGTCGCTCAGGATCTTGCGCTTGGGCTCGTCCTCCACCGTCGGGTCGGCCTTGAAGCGGGTGATGGCGTCCACCTCGCTCGAGGCGTCGACGTGGCCGTAGTCGGTGCCAATGACGAGGTTGTCCTCGCCCGCGTACTTCAGGACGAACGGGAAGTCGTCATCGGTCTGGGCCGTGACGTAGATGTTGAACGCGTTCAAAGGGTTATCGGGATAGTCGGCGGCGCCGGCGCGCCGCCTGGCCTCGTTGACGATCCAGGGGACCCATTGGGCCGACGATTCGATGAAGCCCCAGCGGAGCTTGGGAAAGACCTCCGGCACCTCGCTCATGAGGAGCTGCAGGCAGGTGAGCACCGTGGGCAGCCGGAACGGTGCGAAGCCGCCGGTCCTGTCGTAGCGCGGCCGGAAGTGCGAGATCAACCCGGCACTGCCGTTGGCGATGTGCACGCCGATGGCAATATCCAGCTCCTGCGCAAGCTCGAACACCGGATAGAAGTACGGGTCCACAAGATGCCGGTCGCCCTCGAAAGGCCGCAGGCACACCGCCACCGCGCCGTGCTCGTGGGCGAAGCGAATCTGCTGCAGGGCCTCGTTCATGACCATGGCGGGGACGACGCAGGACCACCGGAGCCTTCCCTTGCCGGCCTTCCAGACGTCGGCCATCCAGCGGTTCCACGCCAGGCACAGCGCCGTCTCGGCGTCCTCGTGGTCCGCCACGCGCTCGATCCACAGAGTGTTGTGCATCACCTGGACGTCCACGCCCAGCTCGTCGAGCTGGGTAAGGCGCAGGTCCACGTCGTCGAGCTCGCGGGAGGCCTGGGGCGTGTTGAGCCTGCGGCCGGTTTTTTCGGACAACTCGTCGAGCTGCTGCTCGTTCAGCGTGGGCAGG
Organism: Deltaproteobacteria bacterium; assembly: GCA_028821115.1. Taxonomy (GTDB): domain Bacteria; phylum Desulfobacterota; class Binatia; order UBA9968; family JAJDTQ01; genus JAJDTQ01. The sequence continues at coordinate 5,076 of JAPPHF010000084.1, forward strand.
CGTACGCCCCGGATCTTTCCGTCCAGCACCCAGTACTGCCTGTCCACGCCCGGACCGCCGAACAGCACGGGCCGGTACTTCTTGTCCGATCCTTCAAGGTAATCCCAGGTCCGCTCCGTCTCGATGACGTGAGCGTCGGCATCCACCACCAGGGGGTGTCCGTTCCGCGCCATGATTTGTCTCCTTGCGAGATATCACCTAGACTCGTGAAGATCTTCACTACCCCGCACACCAGCACTAGTTAACGAACCCTTGGATTGGGTGTCAAGAAGTTTGCGGGGCCGCGTCCCACATGGACGGACACCCATACGGCAGCCCCGTGCGGAACATCCTGACCATCTTGCTGATTCTTCTGTCGCTGGCGCTCGTCTCGGTGTTCGTCGTCGGCGCCTCCGGGGCGTGGAACCGGGACTGGCGCACCGCCAGCCGGGAAAGCTCCGGCATCGCGCCGGACCCCTCGCGCACTCCCGAGGCGGTGGTTCAACTCTATGCGGCCCGTGCCTTCAACTGGCGCGGGATATTCGGCGTGCATACGTGGATCGCCGCCAAGGAACCCGGCGCGCCGGCGTACGTCGTCTACCAGGTGGTGGGCTGGCGCCTGTACCGCGGCCTGCCGGTGGTTTCGGTGCGGGAAGACATCCCCGACCGGCTGTGGTTCGACAGCCGCCCGCGGATCATGGCGGACCTGCGCGGAGCGGCGGCCGAGCGCGCCATCGAGGGCATCCGCAAGGCCGCCGGGAGCTACCCGTATCCGGAGGAGTACCGGCTGTGGCCCGGCCCCAACAGCAACACCTTCACGGCCTACGTCGGCCGCCGGGTACCCGAGCTCGGGGCCGCGCTTCCCGCCAACGCCCTGGGCAAGGACTATCTGGACAAGGGAGTCTTCCTCGCCCGAACGCCCAGCAACACCGGCTGGCAACTCTCCGTTTACGGCGCGCTGGGCGTGACGCTCGCCTTGCAGGAAGGGATCGAGATCAACATCCTCGGGCTTGTCTTCGGACTCGACGTGACGCGGCCGGCGCTCAAGCTCCCCTTCGTGGAACGCATCGGCCTCAGCAGGGATCTGCCGGAACCATGAAGACCCGGCACCCGGAACGACGTTCATGACCGCCCAATTCCTGGCCCTGGTGACGTCGTTCTTCTATGCGAGTTGCTTTCTCGCCAGCCGGCGCGGACTCGTGTACTCGACGCCGTCGACGGCCGCCTACGTAGCCCTCGCGGTCAACACCTCCATCCTGTGGACGATCGTGTTCCTGACCGGCGGCGTCCCCGCCATCCCCCTGGCGGCGACGGGCTGCTTCGTGGTGGGCGGCCTGCTTCAGCTCGGCACTCGCCTGTTCGCCTACCACGGCGTGGCGCGTCTCGGGGCCAGCGTCACCAGCACCGTCCAGTCCACCAACCCCTTGTTCGGCACCGCCCTGGCAGTCGTCTTCCTGCACGAGACGGTGACGCCGTTGCTGCTCTTCGGCACCGGTTCGGTGGTGTTCGGCATCGTCCTGCTATCCTGGACGCCGCACCAACAGCAGCAGGCCTACCGGACCTGGGAGCTGATCTTCCCGTTCGCAGCCGCCCTCACCGCCGGTGTGAACCACCCAATCCGCCGCTACGGGTTGACCATCGCCAACGAACCGTTGTTTCTCAGCGCGGTCATGGGGTTGTCAGCGTTGATACCCTTGCTGGTCAACCTGGCCAGCACCCGGGCTCGCGAGCGCATCGTGTTCGACCGGCGCGCCATGCCCTATTTCCTGGCCACCGGAGTGTTCGAGGCGGTAGGGATCTGGGCGCTGGTGGCCGCGCTGGGTATCGGCAACGTGGTGGTGGTGGGACCCATCGTGTGCGTCGCCCCGCTATGGGTGCTGCTGGGCACCCTGCTCTTCTCCCGCGACATCGAGCAGGTGAACCTCCAGACCGGCATCGCCACGATCTTCGTGATCACGGGGATCGTCGCCATCTACCTTGCGTAGACCTGGATTCCGGCTCTCGCCGAAATGACGTTTGCGAGGCTTTGGGCTAGTGTCCTGTCTGGTTGATTCGGACCCTAAGCTGCGCAGATTTTTCGTTGTCGGCAAGGCGCCATGACGAGTGGTGGGCCACCGTAGGTCGCCTCAGGGCGGGCACCACGCGAGGAAGAGCAACCCAGCCGGCGGCGAAAAAAGACCAGCAGATTATGGTGCGAATCAACCAGACAGGACACTAGGACGCAGTCGGAGAGGCCAGCACCTTGTCCTGGAGCCAGCCGGACAGATCGCTGAGGCTCCTCGAGGTGATCTCGTGGCCCATGTCGTACTCGGTGTAGTCCACCGGGACATGCAGTTTCTCGAGCAGCGTGATGGAGTGCTTGGCCCGCTCCAGGTCGATGAGCTCGTCGCGCCTGCCGTGGTGCACCAGGGTCGGCAGCGAGTCCACCCGGTCGGCCACGCCGAGAGCGCCGAGCGTGCCCTCCCGCAGCCAGGAGCTCAGGATGCACATTCCCGCGAAACGCCCCGGCTCGGGGAGTCCAAGACTGTAGGCCATGCCGCCGCCCTGGCTGAAGCCCAGCAGGGCGAGCTTGCCGTCTTCCAAGGCGTATCGCCCGGCGCACTGGTCCACGAACGTGCGGAGCCGGTCGCGGGCGGAAAGGAAGGTGCCGGTGTCGATATCGCCCCCCGTGGACATGGGAAACCAGGCGTAGCCGGTCATGCCCGGCCCGAGAGGCACCTCCAGCGGCGCCTGCGGGCAGATGACCCGGAACACGCCGCCGCACAGGTGCGGCGCCAGCCCCAGCAGGTCCATGGCGTTGGCGCCGCGGCCGTGCAGCGCCAGGATCGTCGGATGCGGCCCCTCGCCCTCGGGCTCGTACACGCAGTGGAGCAGTTCCATCGCTACTCCATCACCGCCCGGAGGTCCTTGACGTAGTCCTCGAACGCCGCGTCCATGCTGTATTGCGGCTCCCACCCCAGGTATTCCTTGGCCCGGGATATGTCGAGCGGCGAGCTGGCGGATACGGCCGGCGGGCTTCCGGGAATCACCTCCACCTCCAACTTGGGGAACTGACGCTCCGCCGCCGCCACCAGCTCGTCGAAGGTCGTCAACTGCCCGACGCCGATATTGAAGGTGGTCTTCTCGGGCATTGCCACGGTCGTCGCCAGGTCCACGGCGCGCCCCATGTCCTTGGCGTAGACGTACTCGAAGGTCATGGTCTGGGCCTGGGGAATCCTGGCCACCTCGCCCCGGATCCCCGCCTCCAGCAGCATCTGCACCTTCTCGCCGCCGCCGGAGCCGCCCCAGAAATGGCCGAGCCCGTAGGCGTTGGCCAGCCGCAGAGTCAGCAACTCGAAGCCGTAGAGTCGCTGGTAGGCCTCCGCCATCAGTTCCTTGGTGGCCTTGGAGTTGCCGTAGCCCGCTCCCGGGCCCCGGGGCATGTCCTCGTGGGTGGGCTGGTCCCCTGCGCGCCGCCGGTCGTAGGCACCGAAGGTGCTGATCAGGACGAACCGCTTCACCCCAGTGAGCCGCGCGGCTTCCAGCACGTTGATGGTCCCCATCACGTTGATCTGAAGCCCGCTGTAGAGCGACTCCTCCACCCTTCCGCCGATGAGCCCGGCGGTGTGCACGACGGTCTCGGGCCGGTAGCGCTGCATCGCCTCGGTCAGTGCCGGCAGATCGCGGATGTCCTTCTGCACCACCTCCACGTCCGCCGTCCCGAGCTTGCGGTGCAGATACTCGGTGCGCGGCATGAAGTCGTAGAAGACCAGCTTCTCGTTGCGTTTGAGCGCGCACTGCGCGAACGACGTGCCGACGAGGCCCACTCCGGTGACAAGTGTTGTTCCCATGATCATTGAGCTCCCTGGATGGCTTGGCGGCGGAGCGGCCGCCGCTTCCTGTGTCCGAATTCAGGACCCATCCATAGCCGACTTGCTTCGCGTCGGCAAACGCGTCCCGTCCCAACCCTGCGTGTTGACGTGCGGAAACCGCGCGCTGTATTGTGGTTTCGTGAAAATCGTCAGGGCGATACTCGTTGCGTTTCTGTTGATTTCACCCGCAACTCTCATGGCTGACCAGACAGACCCCCGGCTCCACGCCCTTTTCGGACGGCTGCAGACCACCGACGACGCCGGAGACGCGGCCGTGGCGACGAACCTCATCTGGGCGATCTGGCATCAATCCGACGACGACCGCATCAACGACCTCATGCGCCGGGGGCTGGCCCATATGTCCGTGCGGGACTACCCGGCGGCGATAAAAACGTTCGGTGAGATCATCGACCTCGAACCCGGTTTCGCCGAGGCATGGAACAAGCGCGCCACGGTCTACTACCTGATGGGCGACTACCGAGCTTCGGTGCACGACATCGACAAGACCCTGGAACTCGAGCCGCGCCACTTCGGCGCCCTCTCCGGCCTGGGACTCATCATGGTAGCCATGGGCAACGAAGAAGCCGCCATCAGCGCCTTCGAGGCAACCCTGGCCGTGCATCCCTTCGCCGAGGGAGCGCGACAGAACCTGGAAGCATTGCGGGAGCGGCAGAAGAAGCGTTCGCTGTAGACACTACCCCCTCAACCGCGGAATCACGCTGTCCGCCAGCATGTTGATGGCCTCCGCGTAGTCCGGGCCGAGCTTGGCGAAGGCGATCTCGTCGTAGCCCATCTCCTGGGCCTGCCCCGCCAGATCGACGATCTGGTCCGCCACCTCCTCCGGACGCCCGGCGACGTAGTAGTTCAGGACCATCTCCTCGGTCACCCTCTCCGCGGCTTCCTCCACGGTAGCGCCCCCGGCGAACATCTCCTTGAGCTCCAGCACCTTTTCCCGCTCCACCCCAAGGCGGTCGTACTCCTCCGGCGTGAACTTGAGAGCCTCCCACTGCAGGATCGAATGGGACACCTGGCGCTTGGGGAACTCGATGGCGGCGTCGCGGTCTTGCGAAACCGATACGTTGAGCTCCACCATCTTGCGGATCTTCTTGTCGGGGTCGACGCTGCGGGCGCCCGCCTCGATCATCTCGTGCATCTCCTTCAGCCGGCCGGCGCGCAGCATGGGGATGAAGGTCCCGGAGCTGATGAGTCCGTCCATGGCCTGGCCTCCCATGCGCAGCGACTGGGGGCCGTTGCCGCCGGAATAGATCACCACCGGGGACTTCGGCTCGAAGGCGAGCTGGAACCTGCCGGCGGAATTCAACCGGTAGTATTCGCAGAGCACGGGGAAATCGCCGTAGGCAACGCTCTCGCCGGAAAGAGCACGCCGCACGAACACGGCCAGCTCCCGCACCAGCGAGATGGGCCGGTGCACGTCGACGTGCTGCGGAGTTTGCGCCAGATCGCCCCGGGCGAGGCCCAAGCCGAACTCCCGGCCCTCGCTCAGCTCGGACAGCGCCCCGAGCGAGTCCACCACCTCGATGGGATGGTGCAGATAGGGCACCAGGATCGCGGTGCCGATGCCGACGGGCACCCGCGCCGCGATGGCCGAGAGGATCACCACCTGGCTCCGGTAGCGCGCGTTGTCGTTGACCCAGATACGTTCGAAGCCGCGCCCGTGCGCCAACTCGGCCAGCTCCACGAGTTGATTCACCGTGTATCGGTTCGCCAGGTGGATCACGAACTGGAGACTGAGCTTGCCGTCAAATGTCGCCATTGGGGTTCCCCTATGCTGTTGTTTCCGTGTGCTGTCGGATTACGCTTCGCTAATCCGACCCAGGTGTTCTCTACGTGTTGTCATTGTGCGCGGGGCGTTGGACCTACGCCCTCAGCCGCGGCACCACGCTCTCCGCCAGCATTTCGATGGCTTCCTCGTAATCGGGGCCGAGCTTGGCGAAGGCGATCTCGTCGTAACCCAGTTCCCGGGCCTGCCCCGCCAGCTCCACGACCTGGTCGGCCACCTCGGCTGGAGTGCCGGCGACGTAGTAGGCCAGGACCATCTGCTCGGTCACCAAGGACGCGGCCTCCTCGATAGTGGCGCCCCGGGCGAAGGCGTCCTTCAGGTCGAGCACCCTCTGCCGCTCCACGCCGAGCCGGGCGTACTCGTCGGCGGTGAACCCCAGCGTCTCCCACTGAGGGATCGAGTGGGCCACCTGGCGCCTGGGGAACTCCATGGCCGCTTGCCGGTCGCGGGAAACCGAGACGTTGAGCTCCACCATCTTGCGCAGGGTCTTTTCCGGGTCGATGCTGCGGGCGCCGGCCTCGGCGATCTCGAGCATTCCCTTGAGCCTGCCGGCGCGCAGCATGGGGATGAAGGTTCCGGAACTGATGAGGCCATCCATGAGCTCGCCGCCCATGCGCAGCGAGCGGGGCCCGTTGCCGCCCGAATAGAGCACCACGGGGGACTTGGGCGCAAACGCCAGCTCGAAGCGGCCGGCGGGGTTGAAGTGGTAGTGCTCGCACAGCACAGGGAAGTCGCCGTAGGCCACGCGCTCTCCGGCCAGCGCCCGGGACGCGAACACCGCCAGTTCCCGCACCAGCGCCAGGGGTTTGTGCATGGTCACGTGCTGCGGCGTCTGGGTGATGGAGCCGCGCGCCAGGCCGAAGCCCACCTCGCGCCCTTCGCTCAGCTCGGACAGGGCCGCCAACGAATCCACCACCTCGATGGGGTGGTGGAAATACGGCACCAGCACAGCCGTGCCGATGCCGATGGGCACGCGCGCGGCGATGGCGGAGAGCACCACCACCTGGCTGCGGTAGCGCGCGTTGTCGTTGAGCCAGATCCGCTGGAACCCGCGTTCATGTGCCAGCGCGGCGAGCTCCACGAACCGGTTGACCGTGTAGTGGTTCGCCAGATGGGTGACGAACTGGAAGCTGAGCCTACCGTCGAATGCCGCCATAATCCCTTCTCGTCGCGAGTATTCGGACGCACCCATTGTGGAACCTGTTCGCGGAGAAGGTCAACCGGGTCAGCAAGAACACGGCGGCAGCGCTGGACCTTCCTACCCGGACCTGTCATGCAGGCAGGCGTGACTCCCACCCCGACCCTGGCGGCCCTCGGAATCCTGCAAGGGCTCACCGAGTTCCTGCCGGTCAGCAGCTCCGGCCACCTGGTGATCCTCCAGGCCCTGCCCCCGGGGTTCCGCGAGCCGGGCGTGCTGTTCCATGCCACCGTGCATCTGGCCACCCTGGGCGCCGTGCTCGCTTACTTCCGGGGGGACGTGGCCGGCCTCGCCCGCGCCGCCCTCATGCCGTCCCGGGCGGACCCCACCGCCCGGCGCCTCCTCTGGCTGGTGGCCGCCGGCACCGTTCCCACGGCGCTGATCGGCTTCTCCCTGGCGGAGCCGCTGGAGCGTCTCTTCGCCAGCGTTCCCACCGCGGCGAGCATGCTGCTCCTGACCGGCGCCCTGCTCTTCGCCACCGACCGCGCGAGCGAGCGCACCGGCGGAATCGCGGGAATGGGGGTGACCCAGGCGCTCGTCATCGGCGTCGTCCAGGGCGCGGCCATCGTCCCGGGCATCTCGCGTTCCGGGGCCACCGTGGCCGCCGGCGTGTTTTGCGGGCTCGAGCGCGGCCTCGCCTTGCGCTATTCGTTCCTGCTCTCGATCCCCGCCATCGCCGGAGCGTTCGCGCTCCAGTTGGCCACTCACGGTTTCGAGGGCGCGGCGACGGTGAACCTGCTCGGCTACGGGTTGGCTTTCCTGCTGGCCTTCGCGGTGGGCTACGCGAGCATCGGCGTGCTGCTGAAGGCGCTGCTGTCGCGCAGGCTCACGTGGTTCGCCTGCTATTGCTGGGGTCTCGGGGCCGCGGTGCTGGTGGTTACCGGCCTGTCCGGGTGAAGACCGAAAACGGGCGTGGACGAGCGGACGGGGATGACCAAGAAGGACCAGGCGGCATCAGAAGCGAACGCGCCACGCGGCGCCCGCCCCGTACGAGGGAGCCGCGTTGGTGTGTCCGGGGTTCTCGCTGGGGGAGCCACTGCCGAGCCGCCCGCAGGCGTGCGACGTGTTCGGCACGGAAGGCCAGATCGAGACGGCTCATGTCCGGGTAGTACGGGCGGCGGGCGGCAGGACAAGCCCTACACGGCCAAGTTTGAAACCCGTCCCTACAGGCCTTCGGCCTGCCGGAGGAACGGCTCGAGCCGCCGCACCTCCTCGACCCCGCTGCCGGCGGGGGGAACCGTCACCCGCAGGATGATGCGGCGCATGCCCGCCGCGCGGTACCGCGCCATGTCGTCGAGGGTGGGAAAGTCCTCCCTTGGCGTCAGCAACGCCGAAAACTCGATTCCCGCGGGGTCGCGTCCCTGTTCTCGCGCGGCGCGGCGCACGCTGGCCACGGCATCCGCCGCTTCGTCCGGGGCGAGGTCGCCCGGACACCAGCCGTCGGCGTAGCGGGCCACGCGTGCCGGAGCGTACTTGGGGTCGTGTATGCCCAAGTAGATCGGCGGGTAGGGTCGCTGCACAGGCTTGGGGAAGACCCGGACCGGCGGGAAGCGCACGAACTCGCCGTCGTAGGAAGCTTCATCCCGGGTCCACAGCTCCTTCAGGGCCTCCACGCCCTCGCGCAGCATCTTCCAGCGGCGCTTGAACGGAACCCCCAGGATCTCCGCCTCCTCCGGGAACCAGCCGGCGCCGACGCCCATGATGAAGCGCCCGCCGCTGTGGAGGTCCAGGGTCGCGGCGGCCTTGGCCGTGGCGATGACGTCGCGCTGGGGCAGAATGCAGATGCCGGTGGCCACGCGCAGGCGCTCGGTGGCCTGGGCCGCCATGGCCGCGCCGATGAAGGGATCTGGCAGGTGCGCGAAGGACTCGGGGACCTTGCCGTCGGGGGTGCGCTTGTAGCGGGACTGGTAGCGCACGGGTATGAGCATGTGCTCGGGAAACCACAGGGACTCGAAGCCCAGGCGCTCCGCCTCCCGGGCGATATCGCCCACGGGTCCTGACTGCTCCGTTGAAAACAGGGAAAGACCCATCTCCATGATGCCTATCCTCGCGCTCTACGTTGTGTTCGGTTGCGGTTCCCGCTATACGCTAGTGGCGCTCCCGTGGCGCTCGCAATTCGTCAACGGAGAATAACATGCCCGAAGCACCCGCCGGAACCCGGACCTTCACCCAGGGCCTGGGCCGGGAAGAGACGTTGGTTCCCATCACCTGGGACGACTGGCTCGCCATGCCGCCGCCCCATGACGACGGCGCATATACCGTCACGGAGGTGGTGGAGCGGTATGAGCGCAACGGCTACGAGTGGGACATGCACGGCTCCCTCTACGTTCCGGCGAAGGAGCGGGACGACCGGCCGGCCTTCGTCGTGTTTCACGGCGGCGGCGCCAACGAGAAGGTCATGGACGTCACCCCCGACGGCCGGCCGGGGCTGGCGCGGCGGCTGGCGGCGCAGGGCTTCACGGTCCTCGCCGTGAGCTACCCGGGACTGTGGCCTCCGGGCGGCGAGTGGGACAAGTCCATCGCCGAGCGTGTGCCCGTCTATCTTCTGGATCTGGAGACGGAGGAAGACGAGCTTCAGGACCGCCTCCTGAAATGCACCTTCAACGTCATCCTCCAGGGCGCCGGACAGCTCACCGACCGCCTTCTGCGGGGGCGGCGCCTCATCAGCTTCGGCCACTCCACCGGCGGCCCGATGGCGGCGCACCTCACCCGGTTCACACGGGAGGCGGAGGTCATCGGCGTCGTCGGCTGGGGCAGCGGCGGGCCCGACGGCTGGCGCCGGGAATGGCGCGAGGCCACGGGGATGGAGACGCCCAAGCCCTACGGGCTCACGCAGATCTCGCGGCGCACGGTGGAGGCCTACCGCAGGTCCCACTACGAAGACCTGCCGGAGCTGACCCCCTGGGGGCGGATGGAAGACTTCTTCCGGCTCACCGAGAAGACCCGGCCGCAGATCAAGATCGGACTGCGGGACAACCAGCACAACGTCTTTCCCGAACGGCTGGAAGAATACGTCCGGATCACCGGGCTGCCTCGGGAGGAGTACTTCGACCACCTGCAGGACCCGCCCGCGAAGTGGCTCGCCGACCTCAAGGTCCTGCTCATGGTGGGCGAGAACGACCACGGCCACTGGATCGGCGGCAAGAGCCTGGGCGACAAGCGAGAGATGTTCATGGCCGGCAAGTACCGCGATGCCGGCGCCGGCGTGCACGTCGGGTTGGTGCCCAAGTACACCCACATGGGGCACTGGGCGCTCTACAACGAGAAGATCGTATACGCCTGGTTGTGGGCCATCGAGACCGGCTACTTCGACTAGCGGCGCCGGCACACCACGGAGGTTCCATGCCCCTGTTCAGCGTCAACGACACCGAGCTCTACTACGAGGTCCACGGCCAGGGACGCCCGCTCCTCTTTCTCAGCGAGACCCACTGCGACGGGGAAGTCTGGAAGATCCACCAGGTGCCGGAGTTTTCCCGGGACCACCGCGTCATCATCATGGACTACCGCGGCACCGGACGGTCCGGGAAGCCATCGATCCCGTACACCACGCAGATGTTCGCCGACGACGCCATGGCATTGCTGGACCACCTGGAGGCTTCCGAGGCCGTCGTCTGCGGCCACTCCATGGGAGGCAGGGTGGCGCAGCTCATGGCCCTCGACCATCCCTCACGGATCAAGGCGTTGGTCCTGGCGTCCACGGGAGCCTCGTTTCCCGACACCAAGGGCATTCCCCTCAAGATCGCCACGGAAATGGTGGAATGGGGCTACGAGAAATACGTCCGCGACCATTCCATCCTGGTGGGCTTTACCGACGAGTTCGCCGAGCGGCACGCCGACCGGGTCGAGAACTACCTGCGGGTGCGCATGGCCAACATGGGGCCGGTGGAGTTCTACTTCCGCCATCTGCTGGCCCGGCAGGGGCACGACACCAGCGACCGGCTCGGAGAAATCGGCGCTCCGACCCTGATCCTCGTCGGAGAGGACGACCGCAACGTCACCAGCGACATGAACCATCGCACCTCCTCGGAGATCCTCGAGAACGGCATATCGGGCGCCGAGCTGGTGGTGCTGCGGGGAGAGCGGCACAGCTATTTCTTCGCCAACCCGGACGCGGCCCATCGCACCATACGGGATTTTCTGGCAGGGCTCTGAAGGGGGTCGGCGACGTGCGCACGGGCCCTCATGTAGGTCCCATGCTTTTCGTCCGGCTTCGCTCCGTTCGCGGCGCACGAAGGCTTACCGCCGAAAAGCTTGCAAAAACGCAGTAATTTTTTAAGCCGTCAGGTCTTGACTTCCGCACGATTGGCATTATTGAATGCTGTCCGTATGCGGTCCTCAGGGGGGAGGAAAGCCGAAGGACCGGGCAATTCGTATGGACTGAAACGGGACTCGCGCTCTGCGCGGCAGTCATGAAGGTGCCATGGCACAAAGCGTACGACCCAAGATCCTGATAGCGGACAGCTACAAGAGCCACACCGAGACGCTGTCAGAGTACATGAAAGAGCTCACACCCGCCATCGAGGTGTACAGCGCCTCGGAGGGTCGCGAGGCCTTGTCCGAAACCGCCGCGCAGGACATCCACCTGTTTCTCGTGAACGGCTTCCTCAAGGGTCCGCTGAACGGCTTCGAGCTCTGCCGGGCCATCCGGAGGCTGGACGCACACCAGCACACGCCGATCATCATGGTGCTCTCGGGCCATCTCATGTCCTATCATGAAAGGGGCCTCCACGCGGGCGCCGACCTGTTTCTGCACCAGCCGGTGGAGAAGCAGGAGCTGTGGCGGATGATGGTACTGCTGCTGAACGAATACTCCCAGAGACGGCGAAGGGAAACGTCGGCCGCGGACACCCAGGACCTGGAGTTCATCGAGATCAAGCCCTTCGTGCGGATCCTGCACTGAAGCCTGCGCCGAGCGCACCCGTGCCCCCCGCTACATCCCCAGAATCCCGTTGACCTCGGCCAGCTCCGAAGGCGTCAGTTCCCACTCCGCCGCCTTGGCGTTGTCGTGCACCTGGGCCAGCCGGGTGGCGCCGGTGATGACCGAGCAGACCCGCGGCTGCGCCAGCAGCCAGCACTGGGCCAACTCGTTCATGCCCCGCCCCCGGGCTTCCGCCCATGCCTGCAAGCGCTCCACGATATCGTAGTTGGCATCGGTCATGTACTGCTGGACGTAGGCGTGACTCTCGCCGCGGGAGCCGGGCGGCGGCTTCTCGCCCCTGACGTACTTGCCGGTGAGGAAGCCTCCGGCCAACGGGAAATAGGGAACGAAGCCCACGCCGTGGGCGCGGCAGTAGGGCAGCATCTCCCGCTCCACGTCTCTTTCGAGCATGTGGTAGTGGGACTGCATCACCGCAAAGGCGGTCCAGCCGCGGAACTCGGCCAGCACGTTGGCGTGGGCCAATTGCCACGAGGCAAAGTCCGAGCCGCCGATGTAGCGGACCTTCCCCTGCCGTATGAGATCGTCCAGCGCCCGCAGGGTCTCCTGGATCGGCGCCGTGTCGTCCCACCGGTGAATGTAGTAGACGTCGATGTGGTCGCTCCCGAGCCGTCGGAGACTTCCCTCCACCGCGTTCATGAGATGGTAGCGTGACGTGCCGCGGTCGTTGGTGCCTTCGCCGGTGGGGAAGAAGAACTTGGTGGCCACCACGAAACGGTCCCGGCGCCCCTTCAATGCGTTCCCCAGCGTTTCCTCGGAGCGGCCTCCCTGGTAGCTGTTGGACGTGTCGATGAAGTTGATACCGAGGTCCGCGGCCGCGTCGATGATGGCGGTCACCTCTTTCTGCGGCAACGCCGCCGAGCCGAAGCGATTGGTGCCGAGGCCGATGGCGGAAACACGAACTCCAGAGGTTCCAAGCTGACGATACTCCACGGACAATCCTCCCGTTGATAGTTTGGCGGCTCGGTGATGTTTACCAGATCGACCCGAATCCGTCATTCCTGCTCGAAGCACGTTTGACCACCTCGGCGGACGGGTGCTAGTTTCCACCGCTCAACAACGAAACCCCGGAGGTGGTCATGCAGTGGGACATGGAGGGCGACAGCGCGTTCGTAACCGGCGGCGGCAGCGGCATCGGTCAGGCCATCGCGCTCAAGCTGGCCGAGCAGGGCGTCAAGGTGGCCGTGGCCGACGTGGACGCGTCCAAGGCGGAAGGCACCGCCTCGCGCATCAGCGAAGGCGGCGGCACCGCCCTGTCCCTGGAGTTGGACGTCACGCGCTCGGATCGGGTGAACGACGCCATCGCCAGGACCCACGCCGAGTTCGGCAGCCTCGCCTACCTCATGAACGTGGCGGGGATCTCACAGCAAAAGGCCGTGCACGAGATCAGCGATCAGGACTGGGCGCGCATGATCGACGTGCACCTGAACGGAACTTTCTACTGCATCCGCGCGGCCCTGCCGTTGATGATGGAAGCGGGTTTCGGAGTCATCGCCAGCCTTTCCTCCATGCACGGTCTCAAGGGCCAGGAAATGGCCTCCCACTACTCGGCGGCCAAGGCCGGCATCGCCGCCCTCACCAAGGCGGTGGCGCGCGAGGTGGCCGGGCACGGCATCCGCATCAACGCGCTGGCGCCGGGACCCATCGACACGCCCATGTGGCGCCGCGGCCTCACCGGCGAAGCCCTGGCGAAGCGCAAGTCGGACCGTTCCAAGATCGTGCCCATGGGGCGGCTGGGAGAGCCGGCCGAAGTGGCCGACCTGGCGGTCTTCCTGCTGAGCAACGCCAGCACCTACGTGACCGGCCAGGTGGTGGGGGTGAACGGCGGCGAGCTGATGCCGTGAGCCGTGTCGCGTCCCGCAAGTTCCTGCCATAGGTTGCACAGGATTTTTTTCGTCGGCAAGGTGCGATGACTTGTAGGGGCGACCGGCGGTCGCCCCCCGTAGCTAACCGCCGAACAGCGGGAGTTGCGCGGTATCGCGCCGGAACGCCGCCGTCGACAGCTTCCAGCTTCGGCGCGTCAGGCCGAGCTTCCGGCAGGTGGCGTCGAACAGCGCTTCGACCTGCTCGGCGAAGATCCCCTGCCCCTTCATGCGGCTCCTGAAGCCCGGGTCGTTCAGCCTGCCGCCGCGGAACTCCCGGACGCGGTTCAGCACCTTGTCCTTGCGGTCGGGGTAGTTCTCCTCCAGCCACTGCTCGAACAGATCCTTCACTCCGAACGGGAGCCGCAGGAGCGAGTAGCCGGCACAGCCGGCCCCGGCTTCGGCGGCCGCGGCGAGGATCGCGGGCGTTTCGTGGTCGGTCAGCCCCGGCACCACCGGCGCAACCAGGACACCCGCCGGCACCCCAGCCTCGCTCAACGTGCGAATGGCGTCAAGGCGCAGCCGGGGCTGGGAGGTACGGGGCTCCATGCGGCCGCAGATCTCGTTGTCCAGCGTCGTCACCGAGATGAACACCACCGCCGCGTCGCGGGCGGCCAGCTCCTTCAGGATGTCGACGTCGCGCGTCACCATATGGTTCTTGGTAACGATGGCCACGGGGTTCCGGAACGCCGCCAGCACCTCGAGACAGCGGCGGGTGAGCTCGAGCCTGCGCTCGGCGGGTTGGTAGGGATCGGTCACGCCACAGAGGGCGATAACCTGCGGCTTCCAGCGCGGCGACGACAGCTCTTTCCTCAGCAGCTCGGGCGCGTCCTCCTTCACCAGGATGCGGGTCTCGAAGTCAAGTCCGGCGGAGAAGCCCAGGTACTCGTGGGTGGGCCGGGCGTAGCAGTAGATGCAGCCGTGCTCGCAGCCGCGGTACGGATTGACGCTGGCCTCGAAGCCCACGTCCGGGCTGTCGTTGTAGGCGATGATGGAGCGGGAGGTGTCCCTGAGGAACCGCGTCTTCGGGCCCACCAGAGTGCCGTCCGGGACGAACGCGAGGGGCTCGAAGCGGTTCCGCGGGTTGTGACTGCTCCCTCGCCCGCCGATAGCGCGCTTCGGTTCGCTCATGGTTCCCCAGGGAGCCTGTCCGAGTAATCAAACACAACCCCTCTCCCTCTGGGAGAGGGTGGCCGAAGGCCGGGTGAGGGCCTAGGGCCGCCGTGTCCCGGCCGCCGATTCACCCCGTCGCGGCTTCACGGGCAGTTGGCGGCCCGGAACCGCGTCACTTGATGCGCCACTGCTTGAGCTTGGCGTCGGTGGATCCGCACGGGGCAAGCCCGAGGTCCCGCGACATGTACGGCCCGGCCGACCTGCCGGCCGCGCCGGCAACGAGACAAAGTGTTGGGTCGCCGCCCGGCCGGAACTCCATCGTCGCGGCGTCGTAATCGAAGACCTGCTCGGCGGAGTCCTTCGCACAGTCCACCAATCCGAGCGAAACACCCGCCGCCGCGGGCGCCGTCAACGTGGCGCACTTGCCGGAATACGTGGCCGAGGCGATCCGCCGTCCCGCCTTGTCGTAGAGAAACTGCACGTCGCCGCCCCGCGGCTTGCAGGAGTGCGCATGCAACCGCTCGCCAAAGCCACGTCCGACGGTATCGATGCACCACCCCAGCTTGTCCTTTTCGTCCAGGTTGTCCGCCAGGTAGATCACCGGCGCCGGAGTCTTGAGGTCCGGCGGCGCGGCAGAGGCAGCCATCGGAATCAGCAGCAGAAGAACCGCCCACAAGCATACCTTATTCATACTCCTCTTCTCCCTTCTTCTTCACGCGCCAGAACAGCGCGTCCGATCGAGCGGCCACGCGCCGGCAGCCAAAGAACTACCAGGAAAGGCCGGTGCCCGCCAAGATACGGGCCGCGCAAAAACCCCCCCTTTGCTCTCATTTTAGACTGGTGCCGGTTCCCCAATTCGCTTCCGGGCCGGCCCTTGGCCGAATTGCATCGCCCGCCAAAAAGTGCGATGAATGGCCGCTGAAACCATGAGGCCTTTCAACTACCTGGCTCCCACCCGCCTCGACGAGGCCCTTTCACTGCTGACCCCCCAGGCCGTTCCCCTGGCCGGGGGAACGGACCTGTTTCTCAGGATGGAGCGGCGGCAGACGCAGCCGGACACGGTGGTGGACCTGAAGCGGATTCCCGGCATGGACGGGGTCGAGGCCGTGGACGGCGGGATTCGTATCGGCGCCCTGGCTCTCATGGAGACCCTGGCCGCCTCCCCGCTGATTTCGGACCCTTATGACGCGCTGGCTCAATCCGCTCGGGTGGTGGGATCCATCCAGACCCGCAACCGGGCCACCGTGGGCGGTAATCTCGCCAACGCGTCCCCGGCGGCGGACACCGCGACGCCGCTGATGGCGCTGGGCGCGACGGTGGAAGCCGCCGACGCCGGGGGCACCCGGGAGATACCCCTCGATGAGCTGTTCCTGGGACCCGGCAGGACGGCGCTGCGGGAGGGCGAGCTCCTGACGGCGGTCCGGGTCCCCGCCCTGCCCGCCCGCGCCGGCAGCGGGTTCCAGCGCTGCGTGCGCACGGCCATGGACATCGCGGTGGTGAACTGCGCGGCGTTCGTGCAGTTGGACGAGGACGGCGTCGTCGCGGAGGCGCGCATCGCGCTGGGCGCGGTCGGACCCACGCCGCTGCGGGCGCCGGCGGCGGAGAACCGCCTCGAGGGACGGCGCTTCGATCCCGCCGCCGCGGAGGAGGCCGCGGACTGCGCCGCCGAGGACGCCAGGGCCATCGACGACGTCCGCGCGAGCGCGGATTACCGGAGAGAGATGGTCCGGGTGCTCACCCGGCGGGCCGTGGGGAACGCCTTCCGACGCGCACAAGGAGAGGCTTGATGGCCGGCGAACGTATCGCGATCACGGTGACCGTCAATGGCGAGGACTACCGCGAGGAAGTGCCGGCGACGCGCTCGCTCCTCGACTTCCTGCGCGACGACCTGGCGCTCACCGGCACCAAGGAGGGCTGCGGCGAGGGCGAGTGCGGCGCCTGCTCGGTGATCCTGGACGGCCGTCTGGTGGACGCCTGTCTCGTCTTCGCGGCGGAGGCGGACGGACGGCGTGTCGAGACCATCGAAGGGTTGGCGGACGGCGGGGATCTGCACCCGTTGCAGCGGGCCTTCGCCGCCACGGGGGCGGCCCAGTGCGGCTACTGCACCCCTGGCATGCTCATGGCATGCAAGGCGCTGCTGGACGGCAACCCGTCGCCCACCCACGACGAGGCCGCCCAGGGAATCGCCGGCAACCTGTGCCGTTGCACGGGTTACGGTACCATCATCCAGGCGGTCATGGATGCCGCGGAGGAATCATGAGAGTCGTCGGTCAGGAGCTACCCAGGGTCGAAATCTTCGAGAAGGTCACCGGGCAGTCGGTGTTCGGCGCGGACGTGTCGCCGGGGGGCCAAGTGCTCCACGGCAAGATGGTGCTGAGCCCGCACGCACATGCGCGCATCACCGCCGTTCGCACCGAGCGCGCCGAGGGGCTGCCGGGCGTCCGCGCCGTGGTCACCGCGGCCGACGTGCCCGCGGTACGCTACGGCAAATTCGTCCGCGACGAGGAGTACTTCGCCAGTACCAAGGTGCGCTACGTCGGCGACCGCATCGCCGCGGTGGCGGCGGTGGACGAGGAGACGGCCGAGGAAGCCGCGCGCCTCATCGAGGTTGACTACGAGGTGCTTCCGGCGGTGACCTCGGGGCTGGAAGCGATGGAGCCGGACGCGCCGCTGATCCACGACAGCTATGCCGACTATTGGACACAGCCCAGCGTGGAAGACCGCCGCGGCAACGTGTGCAACCACAAGCAGCTCCTGCGCGGCGACGTGGAGGCCGGATTCGCCGAGGCCGACCGGATCTTCGAGCACCGTTTCCACGCCCCCATGGTGCACCAGACCTACATCGAGCCTCATACCGCGCTGGCGCGCTTCGACGCCTCGGGCAGGGCGACGGTGTGGGTCCCCACCCAGGCCCAGTTTCCGCTGCGCGACGCCATCGCGGAAATACTCGATATGCCCATGACCAAGGTACGGGTGATCCCGACGGAGATCGGCGGCGGCTTCGGCGGCAAGATATCGCCCACCGTCGAACCCGCGGCGGTGGCGCTGGCGCGGAAAGCGCGCGGGCCGGTGCGCATCGTCATGGGCCGCGGCGAAGACTTCCAGACCACCAACCCCCGGCACCCGTTCCACCTGCGTTACAAGACCGGCGTCAAGCTCGACGGCACCATCACGGCCCGGGAGATCGAGGTGGTGCTGGGGACCGGATACTCTTCCGGCTCCGGCGTCATGATCAGCCAGGGGGCCGCGGTACGGGCGCCCGGCCCCTACCGCATCCCCAATCTCAAGATCGACAGCTACTGCGTCTACACCAACACCCCCACCTGCGGGGCCTACCGGGGGCCCGCCGGACCGCAGCTTGCGTTCGCGTCCGAGTCGCAGATCGACATCATCGCCCGGGAGCTGGACATCGACCCGTTGGAGATTCGCCTGCGCAACGCCATGGAGGACGGCGACGAGACTCCCGCCGGCCTCCCCCTCAAGGACGTCCACGTCAGGGAAACCGTTCGCAAGGCCGCGGAGGCCATGGACGCGGCCCCCAGAGCGGAGGGCGCCAACATCGGACGGGGGATGGCGGCGGCCCACTGGCTGGTGGGGGGCATGGCGTCCAGCGCCGGCGTCAAGCTCAACGAGGACGGCACCTTCGCCATCCTCACGGGCCTGGTGGACCTGAGCGGCGCCAGCACATCCCTGGCGCAGATCGCCGCGGAAGTGTTGGGAGTGTCCCTCGACGACGTCCACGTGCGCACCGCCGACACGGATTTCGCGCCCCATTCCACCATCAGCGCCGGCAGCCAGGCGCTCAAGAGCATGGGCGGCGCGGTGTTGTTGGCGGCGAGGGACGTCAAGCGACAGATTCAGCAGGTGGCCTCGGACAAGTTGGAGGCCGATCCCGGCGACCTTGAGCTCGGCGAACACAAGGTCTTCGTCAAGGGCAGCCCGGAACGGTCCGTCTCGCTTCGGGAGGTGGGCCGCTCGGCCCTGGAGCACGAACGCGGACCCATCGTCAGCACCCAGTCCGTGTCCCGACTCATCCCGCACCCGGCGGTGGCGGCTCACGCCGCCGAGGTGGAGGTGGACCCGGAGACCGGTCACGTGCGTATCCTTCGCTACGTGGCGGTTCAGGACGTGGGGACGGCGGTCAATCCCTTGTCGGTTCGCGGTCAGATACAGGGTGGAGTGATGCAAGGGCTCGGGCAGGCGCTGAGCGAGGCCTGCACCTTCACGGACGGGAAAATGGACAACCCGAACCTGCTGGACTACAAGATCTTCAGCGCGCTGGACGCTCCGCCGGTGGAGGTGCACCTGATCCAGCACCCTTGCGCCACGGGCCCCTTGGGCGCCAAGGGCGTGGGCGAGCCGCCCATCATCCCGCCGCCCGCGGTCATCGCCAACGCCGTCCATGACGCGGTGGGCGTGCGCATCCACGAACTTCCCGTGACGCCGGAGAAGATCGTCCGCGCGTTACAGGCCAGACGGGCCGAGCGGCAACCGTAGCGACGAACCGGAAACGCCGCCGCCGGGACGCCGGCACCGAGTCCACGGAATGTGAGAGAATATCGGACGACCGCGGACGCGGCCGCCGTGTCAGAGCCCCAGAAGCGAGTCGATCCGTTCCTGATCGAAGCCGACCACGGCTTCCCCGTCGATGATGACCACGGGGGTGCTTTGGAAACCGCGCGCCAGAAGGTCCTTCAGCGCCTCCTCGTCCTCGCGAATGTTCTTCTCCACGAAATCAACGCCCTTTTGAGAAAGATACTCTTTCTCTCGATGACAGGGCGGTCAACCGGGTTGGGTGAACAGAATGATGGATTCGGCCATGGGTACCTCCGTGTCTCGTTTCATAGCATCGACCGGTCATTTCTCAAAGGGCGTCTTGACATGACCGCGCCACTTCTGTAGCCAAGGGTCTCGGCGTGGATGACGCCGGCAGAACCGAAACGGAGGGACATTTATGACACGCAAGGGTTTATCCTTTCTGGCCGCGGCCATCATCCTGGGCGCCGCTCTATACGCAACTCCCGAGGCGCGCGCCGAGGACTTCTACAAGGACAAGACGTTCCGCTTCATCGTCGGCTTCTCCCCCGGGGGCGGCTATGACACCTACACGCGGCTGATCGCCCGCTACTTCGGCAAGTACGTTCCCGGCAACCCCACCACACTGGTTCAGAACATGACCGGAGCCGGCAGCCTGATCTCGGCCACCTACATCGGCCGGCGGGCCAAGCCCGACGGTCTCAGCGGCGCGGTGTTCAACAACTCCCTCATCGTGCAAAAGGCCCTGGGCGACAAGAAGGCCGGCGCGGTGCCGTTCGAGAAGATGGAATGGGCGGGCGCCCCCAGCAAGGGCGAGATCGTGTGCATGATGATGGCCTTCTCCGGCAAGACGACCTGGAAGGATGTCATCAATTCCAAGGAACCCATCAAGATCGGCGCCACCCGGGCCGGCTCCACCGGCCACGACATCCCGGCTATCCTGAACAAGGCCATGGGCACCAAGTTCAAGATCGTCACCGGGTACCGGGGGACGGCTACCATACGGCTGGCGCTGGAGGGACGCGAGGTCGACGGCTTCTGCTCCCAGTGGGAGTCCATGCGGGTCACCGCCCGGAGCATGCTGGACGCCGAGGGCGACCAGAAGCTGGTCCCCTTCGTCATCGACAGTCACAGCTACCCTGACCCGGAGATTCAGAGCATACCGCTGTTCAAGGACGTGCTGAACAAGGAAGCCCTCCAGCTCTACAACTCGTGGGCGTTCCAGATGGCGTTCCAGCGCATGCTCGCGCTGCCGCCGGGCACGCCCAAGGACCGCGTGAAGATCCTGCAGACGGCCTACGCGAACACCCTGAAGGATCCCCAACTTCTGGCCGAAGCCAAGAAATCCAAGGTCCTGATCACCCCTGTCTCGGGTGCCGAGGTGGAGAAGCTCGTGGACGGGATCATCAACATGCCGCAGCACGTCAGGGAGAGCCTGTCGTTCCTGGTGAGGAAATCGAAGAAGTAGCCGTCGTCATTCGAGGGAGGGGAGCCTAGGGTTCCTCTCCCTCCCCTTTCTCCGCGCCCCAACCCCGCAGGAGCTCCGCCTTTACCACCTTCCCGGTCGGCCCCTTGGGCAGCTCGGGCACGACACGGAGGTGCCGCGGGTACTTGAAGCGGGCGAGCCGGTCCGCGCAATAGGCCGCGAGGGTGTCGGTTCCCGGGCTCGTACCCGGTTTCGCCACCACGAAAGCCGCCACCTCCTCGCCCAGCTCCGGGTGCGGTACCCCCACCACCGCGGCCTCGGCAACGTCCGGGTGCTCGGCCAGCACCGCCTCGACTTCCTGGGGGAAGACCGAGTAGCCGCCCCGGAGGATGCGTTCCCTGAGGCGCCCGGTGATCTCCACGAACCCGTCGGGCGAGATCCGCGCGAGATCGCCGGTCCGGAACCAGCCGTCCTCCAGCACCGGTGCGGGATCGTTCCAGTAGCCTTGAAGCGCGGCCGGGGTCCTGATGCAGAGCTCCCCCGTGTCTCCTTCTCCGGACCCCACGCCCTCGTCCGCCAGCACCCGGACGTCCACGCCCGGAACCGCGCGCCCGACGCATTCCGGCCGGTCCTCCGGTTCCGACGCCAGATACGAGATGGGCCGGAACAACTCGGTCATGCCGTAACCCCGGAGGATGCGGTGGCCGGCGCGGCGGCGCCATTCCGAAGCCAGGTCCCATGGGCACGGCGCGGCGCCGGACACCGACAGGCGCAGCGAGGACAGGTCCGCGCCGGCAAACTCCGGCGCGCCCAACAGCCGCCGGAACATGGTGGCCACACCCAGGAAAAGGGTGACGCGGCGCTCCTGGATGGTTGCGATCACCCCGTCGGGCGCGAACCCTCCGGGGAGCACCACCTGGGCGCCCTTGAGCAGCGCGGCCAGGAGCGAGCCGTTGAGCCCGAAGGAATGGGGCAGTGGCAGCACCGACAGCACCACGTCCTCGGACGTGACCGCCATCATGTCCGCCCACGAGTGGTTGGCGAAGGTCAGCGCCGCGTGGCTGAACACGGCGCCCTTGGGCCGGCCGGTGCTGCCGGAGCTGTAGCCGAAGTGGGCCGGCGCGGCGCACTCCGCCGCCGTGTCCCAGGCGCCCTCCCGCGCCACTACGTGCTCGACCACCGCCGCCGGGTCCACATCCGCCAGGATGGCGTCCCGTTCCTCGGGCTTCAGCAACGGGCTGAGCGGCACCGCGGTAGCGCCCAGCTTCCAGACGCCCAGCATCGCCACCACGAAAGTCCAGTGGTTGGGCAGCACCATCGCGACCCGATCGCCCGGCCCGATGTTGCCCGCCGCAAGCTCCCGCGCGAACCCGGCCGCGCGTTGGTGCAGGACGCCGTAGGTCAGGGTCGCGTCGGGACAGAGCAACGCGGGCTTTTCCGGGAAGCGCGCCGCGGTCTCCTCCAGGAGACAGACGAAGTTCCGCGTAGAGGTCAATTACAACCCCAGCTTGTCCAGGTCGATGCGCTCCAGAACGTCCCGGGGAATGCGGTTGCGCGGCGTGTACCCGGCCAGGGAGGGCTTGGCGGTGGCGTCGACGCCCCACTTGGCGGTGTAGCCGTCGGAGTCCGTGGAGGGGTCGAGGTCCGAGCCGCGGGTGTTGGAGATGACCGTGATGTCCCGGTCCGCCTGGCACCGCGTTCCCAGGGCCCAGGCCACCTCCCGGTCGTCGAAGATATCGACGTCGTGGTCCACCACCACCACCCACTTGATGTACATGTCGGCGCCCAGCACCGCCAGGATGGCGTTCTTCGCCTGGCCCGGAACCCGCTGATTGATTGCGACGTAGCAGCTGTAAGGCGCCGGAACCCGCACCGCGGTCACTGACGGGACGATCGCGCGCACGGCCCGGTAGAGGTTCGATTCCATGGGAATGGTGGACAGCAGCAGGTGATCCACCTGGGCCACGGCGATGTCGTGGAACAGCGCCCCTTCCCGCATGGTCACCGCGTTGTAGCGCACCACTTCGCGCTGGCGCTCGCCTAGGCTGTAGCCGGTGAATTCGCTGAAGGGCCCCTCCGGAGTCCGTTCGCCGGGCAGGATCTCGCCCTCCAGGACCAGTTCCGCCTGGGCCGGCACCAGCAGGTCCGAGGTCTCGCAGCGCACCAGCTCCAGCGGTTCCCCCAGGATCCCGCCCATGATCGCGCGCTCGTCCTCGTCGATGGAGCCAATGGCCAGCGCCCCCAGGCCGATGGCCGGATGAACCCCGACGGCGAACGCCACGGGCAGCGCCTCCCCCCGGGCCTCCGCCTTCTGGTAGAACTCCCACAGGTGCTTCGACGCCGTGATATGGATGGAGGTCCGGCCCTTCCCCATGATCATCAGACGGTTGTAGGCGCAGTTCCAGGTGCCGTCCTCCGGGTCCTTCGCGAACGAGATGGCCGCGGTGATATAGGGGCCCGCGTCGGCCGCGTGATGAACGATCTGCGGCAACGCCAGCAGGTCGACGTCTCCGCCTGTCCGCACGACTTCCTTGACCGGCCCGGTGCCTACCAACACCGGCGACACCGGACGTTCCATGGCCCTGAGGAACGCACCTTGGACCTCCCGGGGCTCGGTATTCATGGCCAGCGCCATGCGCCGCCGGCTCGCATGCAGGTTGGTCACCACCGGAAGCGCGCTGCCCTTGACGTTCTCCAGCAGAAGCACCGGCCGGCGCCGCCGTTCCCGCGCCAGCTTGGCCACCAGCGCGGTTACCTCGTGGCGCGGGTCCACGGGAGCCGATATTCTGACCAGCTCGTCCTTCGACTCGACGAGATCGAGATAACTTCTCAGGTCCTGCGACATGGTTCACCCATTTACACGAGAGTGGCGCGACGCGCGATTCGCGCCATCCCTCGCGCCAAAGCCAAGAGTCAATCGAAAACCCCTCCGATTTTGAGCGTCGCGGTCATCTGCCAGCCTACGCTCTCACAATCTCCGCCTGATGAGTCACCGGAAAGTTGACCGAGCGCGCGATGAAGCACATGGCGTTGGCCTTCTCGTGCAGGTTCTCCGCCGTCCTTGGGTCGCTTTCCGGGCTGATGGTAATGCGGGGTTTGAGGGACACCCCGATAAACTCGCCCGAGCCGTCGGGATACGTCCGCATTACGCCTTCGGCGGCATCCTCATAGGCCGTGACGACGACCTTGTTGGCCGCGCACAGGTGCAGGTACCAGAGCATGTGGCAGGCAGAGAGTGCCGCTACGAGTAAATCTTCCGGGTTGTGGCGGCCCGCATCCCCCAGATAGGTCGGGTCGGCCGAACCCTTGATCGGCGGCTTGCCCGCGCAGACGACGTCGTAATCACGCGTGTACGTCTTGTACGCGGCCGTGCCCCCGCCCCGGTTTCCCGTCCACGTCACGACCGCCGTGTAGGTGTGTTCATTCGCCATTTTTCCGCCCTCATATCAATGTGATAGAAAAGATTTCATACGCGAACAACTCCAGCTTGATGCGTCCAAAAGGAGGGATCATGGCGATCACGGAAGAAACCGACGACCCGGGCTGCTGCTCCATCGACTACGGTCACCACAAGGCCGTCTTCGAGCGCCGCCAAAGGGCCTACCGGGAGGACCCCTCCAAGGCGGTGACAGTGCACGAGGCACGGGTACGCCTGGTCAACGACCACCTGAAGGAGGCCAGGACCTCGGAGGGCTACACCATCCTATGCGACGAGCCGGAGTCACGGGGCGGCACCGGCAAGGGAGCCGCCCCGCTTCAGTATTTCGTGGCCTCCATCGGCTTCTGAATGCTCAGCCAGGTGACGCAGTTGGCGTCATTCATGGACATCCGCATCGAGCGCGCCGAGATCTCGGTGCGTGGAGAGTTCGACCAGAAGGGCAAGTTCGGTCTGTCGGACGTGCCTTCGGCCTGCACCCGCATGGTCTACCGTCTTGACCTGCAGAGCCCGGACAGCCGGGAGCGCATCGTCGAGTTCACCGAGGCACTGGAGCGCTCCTGTTACACCACCAACACCCTGCGCCGCCCGGTGGAGGTTGTGCCGGAGCTCACTCTAAACGGCGTCGACGTGCCTCTAGTGTCGTCTCCCACGTAAAGTTGACAGGAGCTGCGCGAGCGGCACCAACTCCCGGTGCCGGCTTCGCCTCGTCTACCCCTGCTCCAGCACCCAGCGCGCCACTTCGTCGTGGCGCGCGAACCACACCCGGGAAAAGCCCTTCATGTAGCGGAGGATTTCGGTCAGCACCGCGGCCATCATGGGGCGGCCGCCGAAGTGGGCGTGCACGGTGAGGTTGATCATCTCCGGGGCATCGGAACGGTACAGGAAGTCGAAGGTGTCCTTGTAGACGTTCAGGAAGTCGCGCGGACTGCCCCGCAGCACCCGGTTGTCGGCGAAGTCGCTGTGGGGGATGGCGACGATGTTCCCGGCCCCGGTGGGGATCGTGTACGGAACATCGGTGTCGTTGTAATCCCCATGCCAGACACAGCCGGCTTCCGCCAGGAACCCGGCCGTGTGCTCGGTGGGGGTGGCCCTGGGGCTCAGCCAGCCCACCGGCCGCACTCCGGCCACCCCCTCGATGAGATCGAAGCAGCGGCCGATGATCTCCTTTTCCTCTTCGGCGGAGAGGTCGGTGAGGAAGGTGTCCTGGGTATAGGAGTGGCCGGCCAGCTCGTGGCCGTTCTCGTGCAGGGCCTTTACCGCGTCGGGGAAAAGCTCCGCCGAGCGGCCGCTGACACATACCGTGGCGGGGACCTCGAACTCCTGGAAAATCTTCATGAAGCGCCAGACGCCCGTGCGGCCGCCGTATTCCGACCACGAGACTCCCAGGCGGTCCACCACCCCCGGCTTGAGCGGCGACGACATGGGCGAGTACGACGGCGCCTTGCCCACCGACCAAGTCTCGAACATGGGCGTCACCAGCACCGCCACCCTGGCGTCGCCGGGCCATTTCTCGATGTTTGGCAACTCTCTCTCCCCTCCTCGGTTCATGCCTCGGTCGAGCCAGTGGCGGCGCGCTTGTTCAGGAGCTCGATGAAGCGCGCGGCGAGCTTCGGGCCGGTGGCCTCGTCTTCGTGCTTGAAGAAGACGTAGCCGCGCTCCCAATGCTGTTCATGCACCCGGTCCACCCACGCGCCGATGGCCTCGTCAGTATAGTCCACCGCGCGCAGGCGAAGATAGCCCCAACCGGCCGTGGAAACGAAGGGCGCCTCGCCCTCCAGCTCGCCGTCGGCCACGCACAGCGCGGCGTCGTGCTCCCGGAGGGTTTCGAACACTGTTTCGTCGAACCAGGAAAGATGCCGGAACTCCACGGCGACCCGATGCCCGGCGGGTAGCGTGGCGAGGAAGTCCCGCAGCCGCGGCAGGTCCAGCTTGAGGTTCGGAGGCAACTGGAACAGCACCGGGCCGAGGGTATCTCCTAGCGCCTCCAGCCGCTGGAACAGGAAGTTGACGGCATCGCCGGCCTCCTTCAGCCGACCGAAATGCGTGATGGCGCGGGACGCCTTGATGGAGAAGGAGAATCCCTCCGGCACCTGCTCGCGCCAGCGCGCCAGCACCGGATCCGCCGGCATGCGGTAGAAGGTGTTGTTGATCTCCACCGTGTCGAAGCGCGCGGCATAGAAAGGCAGCATCTCTTTGTCCGGCAGTCTGGCGGGATAGAACTTCCCCTTCCAGGGCTTGTAGGCGAACCCGCTGGTGCCGACGAAGGTCTTCAAGGAAGATCGCTCCAGAGATGTGGGTACTTGAGCCCGGAGCCGGTGATCATGAGGACCGCCCGTTCATCGCTGTCCACCTCGCCGAGCTCCAGGAGCCTTCGCAATCCCGCCAGGCACGCGCCGGCCTCGGGCGCCGCGAAGATCCCCTCGGCGGAACCGATCTCCCGCACGCTCTCCAGAATCTCGGCGTCGGACACGCTTACGGCGGTGCCGTTGCTCTTGCGCAGAATGTCCAGCAGCATGAAATCGCCGATGGCCACCGGGACGCGCAGGCCCGCGGCCACGGTGGCCGGCTCGGTCACGGCCGCCGCCGTGTCCGCTCCGGCCGCGAACGCGTTGACGATGGGGGCACAGCCCTCGGCCTGCACCGAGATCATCCGCGGCCGCTTCGAATCGATCCATCCCAGCTCTTCCATCTCGTCGAACGCCTTCCACATGCCGATGAGGCCCGTACCCCCGCCCGTAGGGTAGACGACCACGTCCGGCAGCGTCCAGTCCATCTGTTCGGCAAGCTCGTAGGCCATGGTCTTCTTGCCTTCGACCCGGTAGGGTTCCTTCAGCGTCGATACGTCGAACCAACCCTCGCGTTCCTTCTTCTCGCTGATGATGCGGCCGCAATCGTTGATGAAGCCGTCCACCAGCACGACGTGGGCGCCGTATTGCATGCACTCCACAACGCTCACCCGCGACGCGTCCCGAGGCATGTAGATGTGGGCCTCCAGACCCGCCTTGGCGGCGTAGGCGGCCAGCGCTCCGGACGCGTTCCCGGCCGAGGGCACCGCCAGACGCTCCGCTCCCAGCTCTTTCGCCATAGATACGGCGGCGGTCATGCCACGGGCCTTGAACGAGCCGGTGGGATTGAAGGACTCGTCCTTGAGATGGAGGCGCGGCATGCCGAGCCGCTCGCCCAGCCGGCGCGCATGAGCCAGCGGCGTCCATCCCTCCCCCAAGGTGGTGATCGATGCGTCGTCGGCCACCGGAAGCACCTCGCGGTAGCGCCAGAGGCTTGCCACCCTTCCGGGGAGGCTGTCGCGGGTAAGGGTCTTGCCGGCCCGTGCCAGATCGTAGCGGACCAGCAGCGGACGGCCGCATTCCCGGCAGAGGTTGTGGAGCTTCGCGCGTTCATGACGTGCGCCGCAACGCGAACATTCCAGAAACGTCACATACATAACGCACCCCCAGGCCGCCGGCCGGCGCCGCGTAACGCCGGCCCGGCTTGCCGAGGCCTCCGGTCAACTTGGCGGCGCCATATAACCGACTTTATAAATTAGGAAACTTAATATTATATTCATAATACATTTCAAGTGGTTCGACAACCGTTTTTTCGCAGAACACCGAGGAAATGCAGCTCACATCCGCGGACTCCACACCCTGTCCGGGACGTAGATCTGGCCCTGGAACAGCTTCCGCGCGGTGCGGACGACGCCCGCCTTCTCCAACGCGAAGTCGTCGCCTACCCCACTCAGCTCGAACGCCACGGTGATGGAGCCGCTAGGGTGCTCGATCTCAACTAACTCGGAGAAGCCGCCCTTGACCTCGGCGATGCCATCGGCCACGGTGCCGGGCACCAGGGCGCAGCTCCCCACGCAGATGGCGCCGGACACCGCGTGGGCGGCGTGACAGTCGGTGGGCACGAAGTAGCGGGAGGTGAGCGCGCCGCCGCGGCGCGGACGGGAGAGGATGCCGAACTTGGGAATGACCTGGCCGCGCACATCGCCGAGCCCCATCTTCTCGCCGGCGGCCACCCGGATGGTCTCCAGCCGCTCCAGCAGCGCCCGGTTGGGGTCCAGCTCCGCCTTGCCCTCGTCTCCCTCGATGCCCATGCTCTGGGCCGTCGTCAGCACCATGGGCATGGCCACGTCCACGCAGCTTACCTCCACGCCCTCGATGGTCTCCTTGCGCTGACCGGTAGGGAACAGCGCTCCCGTCTTGGAACCGATGACGTCCATGAAATTGAGCAGGATCGGCGCCGCCGTGCCGGGGACCCCGTCGATGGCGGCCTCGCCGTCATACTCGACATGGCCGTCCGGGGTCCGGATGACGGCTTCGATGAGCGAGTCGGTGTTGACGTTGCGGATGTTCACCACGGTCCTGGGATCGCCCGAGGGCACCAGTCCGCGGTCGATGGCGAACGGGCCCACGCCCGCCAGCATGTTGCCGCAGGTGGGACCGTAGTCCACGAAAGCCCTGTCCACCGAGACTTGGGCGAACAGATAGTCCACGTCCGCCCAGCGGTGGTCCGAGGGCGAGACGATGGCGACCTTGCTGGTCAGGGTGGTGGCGCCGCCCATACCGTCGATCTGACGCTGATCGGGGGAGCCCATGGCGGACAGCAGGACCCGGTCGCGGGTCGCGTCGTCGGCCGGCAGCTCGCCGGACAGGAAGTACGGTCCTCGCGAGGTGCCGCCACGCATCATGATGCAGGGGATTGCGGTCTGTCGTGCCATGGTCAGGATATCCTTTCCCAGATGAGCGACGCCCGGCTGCCCGGTCCGCCCATTACGGGCGGCGACGCCGTCAGTACCAGCCTGCCCCCCTCGAAGGAGACCTCCCGACGCGTGGTGGTGCCGTCCAGCCGGGGATCATGGGCAAACTCGATGTGATGCAGCACCACGTCGCCCTGGAGCTCGAACTCGCCGAAGTAGCTGAAGTAGGTGCCGTCAGGCCGCCGGGTGGCGGTGGCCATGTGGCCGGCGGCGGTGTATTCCATCCGGCCCGCCGTGGGGGCGTCGTCGGCCGGTCCGGGGTTGCCATCGGCGTCCGTAAAGCGAAACTCGTGCAGACGCCACGTTCCGATCATGCGATCTCGATAAGCCATGACCTCAAGATAGCGCCTGGTGCACGGAGTTCAACTCCGTCTCCTTGTGCGTCTGCAATGGCGGTGCCGACAGCCAACTATATCGCCTGGGTCACGGCCTCCGGCCTCAAGTCGGTCTCGACCGCCACCGTGCCGCCGTAGTCGTCCACGATGCAGTAGAGCGCGGGCACCAGAAACAACACCTGGAACGTGGACGCGGCAAGACCGAAGGCGAGGCTGGTGACCAGGGGGACCAGCACCTGGGCCTGGAGGCTCGTCTCCATCAACAAGGGCGACACCCCAGCCACCGTGGTCAGCGTAGTCAGCAGCACGGCGGAAACGCTGCCGGGCCGCGCCCCGCGCGGCGGCTTCCGCGGACTCGCCGCCCGCGCGGCGGATCTTGATGAAGTTCATGAGCACGATGGCGTTGTTGACCACGACCCCGGCAAGGGAGACGAAACCCACGAGGCTGGGCATGGAAAGCTCGAGGCCCATGGCCAGATGGCCGGCAACCACGCCCACGAGACCCACGGGAATGGACGCCATGATCACCAGGGGCTCGATGTAGCCGCGGAACTGGAAGCTCAGAAGAAGGAAGATGGCGGCGAGTCCCACCAGGAAGTTCCGCCCGAGCGACGCTCCGGTCTCCGCCGACTCGCTCGCCTGCCCCTCCAGTTCCGTGCGGATGCCCGGGTAGCGCGCCAGCAGACCGGGCATGAAACGCGCCTGGGTGTCGGCGACGATCTCCGCGGCGTTGGCCTTTTCCGGATCGATGTCGCCCTGGATGGTGACCGCGCGGCGGCCGTCCACGCGGTGGATGCGGCTGTAGCCGCGCTCGGAGGTCAGCGACGCCACCGTGTGCAACGGCACCTGCTCTCCGGCGGGCAGGGTGACGGTGAAGCGGGCGAGGTCGGCGAGACTGTCCCGGTCCCGCTCGTACAGCCGGACGTCAATCTCGTAGTCCTCCGACCCCACCTGGAACTCGCCGGCGCGGCGCCCCTGGAACGCCGCGCGAAGCTGGCGCGCCACCTCGGACGCGGTCACCCCCAGTGCCAGCGCGCCTTCGCGCAGGCGCACGCGCAACTCCGGCTTGCCCAGACGCAGGTCGTCGGTCAGGTCGAAGACGCCGGCGTAACCGCCAAGCCATTCCCGCAGCTCCGTGGCGGCCGTCTTCAGCGAGGCCATGTCCTCCCCCACCAGGCGGATGTCGATGGGTCTTCCCCCCGGCCCCAGTTGCGCTTCGCCAAAGGTCAACGCGATGACGTCCGGCGGCATGCCCACATGCGCGCGCCACCGGCCCATGATCTCGCCCAGCGACGCGTAGCGGGCGTCGGGTCCCACCAAGTCCACGGTGACGGTGGCCAAGTGCTCACCCGACTCGCCCGCCCGCCGGTTGCGGCTGAACTGAACCCCGACGTTCCGCACCATTTTCTCACCGCCCGGCCGCTCGGCCGCGTAGGTTTCGTCCACGGACCGGATGGCCGCCACCACGCGCTCCACCACGGCCTCGGTGCGGGCCAGCGGCGTCCCCTGGGACAGCAGCAAGCGCG
>JAPPHF010000091.1 GCA_028821115.1 Deltaproteobacteria bacterium
GGTCGCCCCAGGGCGGGCACCACGCGAGGAAGAGCAACGCAGCCGACGGCAAAAAGGACAAGCAGATTCGTCAACGTATTTGCGTAACGCAACACTAGGCCCGCCGAAAACCGTGGACCTCCCTTGTGGACCTATGTGATACGGCGTTTGGCGTCGGCCGTGCCGACGCTGTTCATCATCATCGCCATCGCGTTCTTCATGATCCGCCTGGCGCCGGGCGGACCCTTCGACCGTGAGCGGGTGGTGCCGCCCGAGATTTCGGCCAACCTGAACCGGGTCTACCATCTCGACGAGCCGCTGCCGCAACAGTTCGTCCGCTACCTCAGGGGCCTCGCGCGGGGAGACTTCGGTCCGTCCTTCAAGTACCGCGACTTCACCGTTACCGAGCTGATCGCCGCCGGCTTCCCGGTGTCGCTCAAGATCGGCTTGTGGGCCATGGCGGTGGCGGTTCTTCTGGGGGTCGGTCTGGGCGCCTGGGCGGCCCAGAACCGAAATTCCGTGGCGGACCACCTGGTCATGGGCGTCGCCATGACCGGCATCGCGGTCCCCAACTTCGTAGTCGCGCCGCTGCTGTCGCTGGTCATCGGCGTGTACCTCAACCTCCTGCCCGTAGGCGGCCTGGGCGACGGCGGCGTGCGTCACCTGCTGCTGCCGGTGATCTCCCTGGCGCTGCCGCAGGTGGCATACATCGCGCGGCTGTCCCGGGGCAGCATGATCGAGGTGCTGTCCGCCGACTACATCCGCACCGGCCGCGCCAAAGGGCTCACCGAACGGCGGCTCGTCTTCCGCCACGCCCTCAAGAACGCGCTCACCCCGGTGATCTCCTACCTCGGGCCGGCCACCGCCGCCATCGTCACCGGCTCGGTGGTGATCGAGCAGATCTTCGGCATCCCCGGCCTCGGCCGCTACTTCGTCCAGGGCGCCCTCAACCGCGACTACACCCTGGTGATGGGAGTCGTGGTCACCTACGGCTCCCTGATCATCGTCCTCAATCTCGCGGTGGACCTGTTGTACGGGTTCCTGGACCCACGGGTGCGGTCTCATGGATAGCACCGCGACGGGCCTGGAAACCCGGCGGAGCACCGCCGCCGGCAGCCGCAGTCCCTGGCGTGACGCTGCCGCGCAACTGCGACGGAACCGCGGCGCCATGGCCGGATTGGTCACCCTCGGCGTCCTCGCCGTCCTCGCGACCGCCGTGCCGATGCTCTCGCCCTACGCCATCGACGAGATCTTCTGGGACGCCATCGGCACCGGCCCCAGCCTTGCCGGGGGACACCTGTTCGGCACCGACGCCAACGGCCGGGACCTCTTTCTGCGTACGCTCTACGCCGGTCGCATTTCACTTGCAGTGGGGCTGGCGGCGTCGGTGGTCAGCGTTCTCGTAGGCGTCGCCTGGGGCACCGTCTCCGGCTATTTCGGCGGCTTCACCGACTCCGCCATGATGCGGTTCGTGGATGTCCTCTACGCCCTCCCCTTCATGTTCTTCGTCATTCTGCTGATGGTCTACTTCGGCCGCCACGTG
Source organism: Deltaproteobacteria bacterium (assembly GCA_028821115.1). GTDB lineage: Bacteria > Desulfobacterota > Binatia > UBA9968 > JAJDTQ01 > JAJDTQ01. The sequence goes on from JAPPHF010000091.1 coordinate 1,523, forward strand.
GTGCTGATCTTCGTGGCCATAGGCATGGTGGAATGGCTCGACATGGCGCGGATCGTCCGTGGGCAGACCCTTTCCATTAAGCGCCGGGAGTTCGTCGAGGCGGCCAGGGCGATGGGCGCGCCGTCTACGTGGATCGTCCTCCGGCACGTCATTCCCAACGTCCTGGGACCGGTGGTGGTCTTCGCCACCCTCACCGTTCCCCGCGCCATCCTGTTCGAAAGCTTCCTGAGCTTCCTCGGCCTGGGCATCCAGGAGCCCATGACGAGCTGGGGAGTGCTGATCAGCGAGGGCGCAACCCAGATGGAAACCCAGCCCTGGGCCCTGGTCTTTCCCGCCACCTTCCTCGCCACGACCCTGTTCAGCCTGAACTTTCTGGGCGACGGCCTGCGCGACGCGCTGGATCCCAGGGAAAGATGATCGATTGTACTTGACCCATTAAAGGGAACGAATATCGAATGATCGTCAGGCGTCGAGCGCGTCAAAGGTCACGCCACGCTTCCTCGTCCTCGGGAGAGACCCATTCGCTGAGGACTTCGGAGAGACCCTTCAGGTAATCGTCGTCTGCCGGAATGACCTTGCGAACCACGACATGGTCGGCCGCGACCTCGAAAGTGATCAAATCACCCTCCCGGAGGTTCGCCGCCTGGCGAATCTTCTTGGGAATTGTCGTCTGCCCGCGTGAAGTGATCTTGGCGAGTTCCATTTGCCTGCCTCCCACTATACAGAAGATAAGTAATACAGAAATGTAAGCGCAACCACGGGCTACTATGAGGGAGATTGCAAACCCGCGCCTTTTGTCGTCCAGCCCTCTTATAGTCGCCAGTGTGGACCTCGCCAACCCCCTTGACCGCCCTCCCCATCGGAGTATGATGGCGGCAGTCGACATCACAGGGTGTTCATATTGTGTCAGGTCAAAAAGGAGGACCGACCATGGCTTCACTGCGTGACAGAGAGTCGATGGCCGTCGCCTCACCGGAACCTGCATCTTCGAACTTCACCGGCGTGATCGACGGTCCCTTGCAGCGGCGGACGCTGCTCAAAATGATGGCGGTGGGCGCAGGGGCGCTCGCATGGCCTGCGGGAATGGCGTATGGCCAAAGCGGCGAGAAGGTGCTCCGCATCGCCATGACCTTGTCCGACATCCCGGTCACCACCGGACAGGCCAGCGGCGGCGCCGAGGGGGGCCGGTTCATCAACCGGTCCATCTACGACGCGCTGCTGACGTGGGATCTGTCCCAGGCGGACAAACCTTCGGGACTGCTCCCCAACCTCGCCATGAGCTGGTCGGTGGACCCGAAGAACCGGAACCGCTGGACCTTCAACCTGCGCAAGGACGTCAAGTTCCACGACGGCAGCCAGTTTACGGCGCATGACGTCTTGTGGAACTTCGAAAAGTCCATGAACCCGAATGCGGCGCATTACGACCGGCTTCAGGCCAGGAACGCCGCCAACTGGCTCGTCAGCGTAAAGAGCGCCAGGGCCATCGACGACTTCACCCTGGAAGTCACCACGAAGAGACCCAACGGCACTCTGCTCTACGAGCTGGTGAACATCTTCTACTCGAGCCCGCGGCAGTGGGAGAAGCTCGGGCGCGACTGGACGAAAGTCGCCTTCGAGCCGTCCGGCACCGGACCCTACAAGCTGGTGCTGCTGGTGCCGCGTAACCGCGCCGAGCTGGTGCGGAACGCCGACTACTGGAACAAGAGCATGGTCCCGCAGCACGACCGGATGGTCCTGCGGCCCATGCCCGACGCCAACACGCGGGTCTCGGCGCTGCTCTCCGGGCAGGTGGACCTGGTGGAGGCGTTGCCGCCCGACGCCGTTCCCACGGTGAAGGGGGCCGGCATGCAGGTGACCACCAACGTCTACCCGCACATCTGGCCGTACATGGTGAGTCACCTGAAGAGCTCGCCTTTCAGCGACATCCGCATCCGCAAGGCCGCCAACCTGGCCATCGACCGCGAAAACCTGACGAAGTTCCTGGGCGGCCTCGCCGTACCGGCGCAGGGAATGGTGACCCCGGACCATCCGTGGTTCGGCAATCCCACCTTCAAGGTCAAGTATGACCCGGACGGAGCGCGGAAGCTGATGGCGGAGGCCGGCTACAGCAAGAGCAACCCCGTCAACGTCAACGTGACGATGTCCGCGGCGGGTTCCGGCCAGATGCAGCCGCTGCCCATGAACGAGTTCATCCAGGAGAACTTCC
>JAPPHF010000004.1 GCA_028821115.1 Deltaproteobacteria bacterium
AGTTGCTCTTGCCGCTGCCGGCCGAGTGCTGGACAAGATACCGCTGGCCCGCGCCATTTCCGGCGGCATCCGCCAGCAACCGTCGCACCAAGTCGAGTTGGTGGTAACGCGGCCAGATCTGGGTCCGCCGCTTTCTGCCGCTCTTCTCGTCCCGGAACTCCACGATCTGGGCGTAGTTTTCCAGGACGTCGGTCAAGCTCTCGCGGGCCAGCACCTCGCGCCACAGATATCCGGTCTTGATCCCGCTAGGGTTGGGCGGATTGCCGGCGCCGTCGTTCCAGCCGCGGTCGAAGGGAAGGAACCACGACGCCTTGCCTTCGAGGTGGGTGCAAAAGCGCGCCTCCGCCTCGTCCACCGCGAAGTGGGCGACGCAACGGCCGAGTTCGAACAGCCTCTCGCGTGGGTTGCGGTCCTTCCTGTACTGCTCGACCGCGTCGTCCGCGGTCTGTTTTGTCAGGTTGTTCTTGAGTTCGAACGTGATGAGCGGCAAGCCGTTGATGAACAGTACGATGTCCAGGGCACGCTGCCTTTCGTCGCGGCTGTAGCGAAGTTGCCGGGTGACGGTGAAGCGGTTCTGCTCGAAGCGCTCTCGCGCCCGCTCGTTGCCGGGCGAAGGCGTGCCGTAGAAGAGCACGAGGCTGTGGGCGCCATGCCCGACGCCTTTGCGCAACACGTCGATCGTGCCCCGTTTCGAGACCTCCCCTTGCAGGCGAGCGAGGAACTTGCGCCGGGTCGGCCCGTCCTCGTGCAGAGCCAGGGCTTCGGCGGCCCCGGGTTGGGTTGCGCAAAGAAAGGCGGTGAGTTGTGCGAGATCGACGCAGTACTCGCGGTCGTAATCGAGCCAGGTTCCCCCGCTCCAGCCCACCCCGCCGTAGCCGGCCGGCGGGTCGGCTGTTGCGTGCGCCGGCGGCGGCTCGCAGGGATGGCCGGCCAGGGCCGTGCAGATCAGGCTCTCGAGGCCTTGTTCGGTGGTGTCGGTGTTCACGCTATCCGTGTTCAACGCTCAGATCGGGACTTCCCTCAGTTCCCCGGGCCGTACTTCTTCAATGGCCGTGCGGATTTCTGCCGTCCGATGTTGCACTCTGGGCCATGCGGTGGAAAGCAGCACTACGATCGCCAACTTGCTGCCACTGAGATTCTGCTGATATCGCATGTTCTGGTCCGTGGTGACGATGACCTCGTAGCCTTCCTCTTCCGCTTTCCTTATCAGGTCTCCGTTCGCCAGCAGTTCCCACCCTCTCTCCGCCGATCTGTCGACCGAATGTTCCCGGAGATGATTTCGAAGGGGCGCCGGGGTTCCATGGTCGAACAGGATCTTCATACTTGCGCTGCTGTCCTGAGATGTTCCGCTTCGTGGTGGAGGACAGCCGCCACCTGCCATTCCTTCACGTCGGGAAACCATTCAAGGAACTGGTTGACCGTAGCGCCGCTCTCCAGGTTCTCGAAGAGAGCGTACACCGGCACTCTTGTGCCGGTGAAGGCCCAGGCGCCGCTGATCTTGCGGGGGTTGCGTTCCACGGCCGGGCATGTGTCCCAATCCGTCATCTCGAGTGCCTCCTTTCGGATTCCAGCGTCAACCTCGACTTCAGCCCGATCGTTGCCGGAGGGACTGGGCTCCTCCGGCAATGCTGCCGCCGCCTCGCGAACGTCAATCTTGCCAGTCACAACATCCGCGATCAGGCGGGTGCGGAATTCACCCAGCCCATCAATCAGGCTTCGAATGTTGCCAACCGCTTCGTCGATCTCTCTGATTGCACTGCTCACGAAAGTTATGATGGATTGTTGTTCCACGAAAGGTGCAATGGGGATTTCAAGGGTTCGCCATCGCTCAGTTGGGAGACGGCGAGTTCCATGGCCGGCGACATCTATGCCGGATGCGAGAGCTCCCTGTGCCGCCACCAATGCCCGTGCGAGGAACTCCGCCTCGAATCCCGGGTTGGGTATCAGGGCCTTCATGTCCTGATTGATCGTCACAGAGTTCGTGATCCAGGCGATGGGAATTTTCCGCGCCAGAATCATTCCCCGGACCACCATCAGAACAGCGGGTGGGTCAATCAGACGCAGCGATGTCTCGTCAAGAGCAGCCTTGCTAACCTTCACGCTGGATTCGTCGATTGCGTCCTGCTTCATATCCTTCGGAGTGACCCACGGGACATCGCCGCCCCAGAATCGTGGGTCTTCCATACTGGGCGTCATGCCCCCGACCGGCTTCACACATTGTCGCAACTTCTTGGTGTGCCAATGCTCCGGTATATCTCCGAGCCAGTCGATGCCAGACGGTTTGTAGGCCGGGTAGGGTTTGCCCGTCCGAACGTCGATCCGGCCGGTGACAGCCTCGTGGATGATGGCCTGCTTCTGCTCCTCCAACAGCGCGATCAGCTTCTCCTTGGCCCGGATGTAGCGTTGAATGCGACGGTCGGCGTGGTCGAGGAAGCGGGCTATAGCAGCCTGTTCTGCCTGGGGCGGTACCGCGATTTCGAATGTTTCCAGCTTGGTCTCGGAAATAGCAGGGTACGCGACGCCCACTGAGTTGGCCGAGACTCGATCGGTGAAAGGCTCGCTCTGGCACAAATAGCTCACGAACTTGGGCCAAGTCCCCGACCGCGGAGTTAGCACCGCAAAGCCGGTTGACGCTACGAGGTCGGGGCTCGTGTCCTCCGCGTGCCATACGGCTTTCAGGTAGGTTCTGACCGTCGACACGATGGTGTCGCCTGATCTGACAACGCGCCTCGCCCTGGACGGTGAGTCGCCAAAGCGGATCCGCTCTGGTCTCCCAATCAATCGACCCGTTTCCACCGATCCAATGTCCAGATAATCAAACGCGTAACCGGGATCCGTGTCGTCGGGTAGAGTAGTCTGGTTTACTAGCAACCAGTTCTTTAGCCTACATACCCCCCAATGCGCCGGCACCCCTTCCAGCCACTCGACGCCGGAATCTTTCATGGCGGGGTACGGCTTGAGGTTGGTCAACATCACTCCACCTCACCCACAATGTCGGCGAGCAGCCCTTCCGTCTCCCTCTCCAATGTCAGGATGTCAGCGCGGATCTCCTTCAGCGTCCGCATGGGCTGGGGCTTGTGGAAGTAGCGGTTGAAGCTGATCTCGTAGCCGATCTTCACATTATCCGGCTGGTACCAGGCGTCAGGGGCGTAGGGCAGAACCTCGCGGCGGAAGAAGGCTTCGATGCCGCCGTCTTCCTGCAAGGGGATCTGCTCGGTATCGCGCAGGTCGGCCTCCGGCTCGTATTCCACCACCACAGGCATGCCACCCACCGTCGTCTCGAACAGGCCACACAAAGGGTTTGCCACCGTGCCTCGCTTGTGTATCCGCTTGATCACGGGCGCCGCGTCCTCGCTACGGGTGCCGTGATCCCTCAGCCTCCTGATGTCGGCGCCTCCGTAGGCGCGGTTCGGGTCCGCCTCCGTGATGCGCAGCGGCCGCTCCACCGTCACCTTCCAGTAGCCGAAGGCGGCGTTGTCGAATATCTTGCTCTGGTCGTTTTCCTCGAAGGCCAGGAAAGTCTCGCAGATGCGGGTGATGTCGTCCTCGCCCAGCTCGCAGTTCTTCTTGCCCAGGTTCCTGCCCAACGGACGATGCCAACCGGTCGCGTCGATCAACTGCACCCTGCCGCGCCGGTGCGGCGGCTTGCGGTTGGTGAGCACCCAGACATAGGTGGCGATGCCCGTGTTGTAGAACATGTTGAGCGGCAGGGCGACGATCGCC
>JAPPHF010000090.1 GCA_028821115.1 Deltaproteobacteria bacterium
GTCGAAGCGCTTGCCCGATGTCCCCGCATCGCGCTGCGCGCTTCTGTCGGCCGGATTGAGCTGCAAATGATGAAGTGCGGGCAATTGTAGCACGATTCTCAAACGTTATGCTGATCGCAGGAACGCTCTAAGCACCGAAATCAACACTATGCCATCATCCTGTGAGGATTCGCGAAATCGGACTCGTTCAAGCACCCGAGGGGTCGTAACCGGCGCCTTGTCGAGAACCCTCAGCAAGCATAGCCCGGGAGACCTGCCAACGTACGCTCGCTCCGCTCCGAGATGTAGCTTACCAGCTCGATCATGTTGACGCCGATGCTGACGAAACCGCGAGGCACCTGTAGAGCGCCACCGGCACGTTGCAGCTTTCCAAATTCAAGGAGGTAATCAACGGTTTGCCGCCTTCGCCCGGCTCGTGCGACTCTCGCGACAGCACCTCAATCGGTGTCCCGTGGTTTGGCTCGTCCTCGGTGTACGCCTTGCCTATTGCGAGGTCGCAGGCCTCGGCCGCGAGCTTGAACGCGATCGCAACTGGAACGCCGCGGGCCGCGGCGATAGTTTCGGCCTCTAAGCATCGATCGGGAGAGGCAAGCATCATGAGCGAGGATCGGTGGTGTTTCGCATCCGCCTGCGGCGTTCGGGCGGCAGCTGCGGCCCGTGGGGATGAACTATGACCGTCGAACTCGACCGGCGTGAAGACACTGTCATCTTCCGTTACCCATCGGGATAGGACCGCATCGTCAATAAGCTAAACGATCTTCTGGACTGCCGGGACAGGGGAGAGCTTGCCGATGCCGGATACGTGAGCGGACTGGAGGATCTCGTCGCGCGCAACCCCTTGGTTCATCGATGGCCATGCCCACTTGGGAAGCGCACTTTACCTGCAGGGTGAGACCGAAAATGCCTTGGCGTCCTGCATGAGGGGCTATTCGCTGGGCACGGAACTGCTGACGCCTGACATGCAGGAGCTTGTCGAGTGGAGGCACCTGGAGAACCGGCCGTTTCTTCGCGCGGCCTAGGGCGCCGTTCACTGTCATTTGCGACAGGGCGCGCGGGAGAAAGCGATATCCGTCATGGAGCGGATCCTGCTGTGGAACCCCGACGACAACCGCCGAGCGTCAGAGCTCAAAATGTACGAGGAACTGTCAAACTCGGAGTAAGCGGTACCGGGACCCCATACTTCCATTGAATCTGATTTCACGGCTGACTCTCCGCCTTGGCCACGAGCCACACAGGAGAGCTCGCGATGACGGATTCGATTTTGGCGCCTGGCGATGGTGTCGCTTCTGCTTCTGCTGAGATGTCAGCCTCCGAGGGAGCTCCCCCGGCTCCGTCTTTTCCGGCCCGCAGGCGGCAGTGGTCCGACGAGGAGAAGGTGCGGATTATCTCGGAGAGCTTTGAGCCGGGTTCTTCGGTTGGGGCTGTTGCGCGCCGCCATGGCGTCAGCGATACGACCCTGACCAAGTGGCGGCGGCGCGCGAGGGATGGAGCTCTTCCTGGCGCTCGGATTGACGGATCTGCGCCGCCATTTGTTCCCGTGGTGGTCGATAGCGTGACGTCCGAGCAGACGGTCGCGATCGAGGCGCTGGGCGTGGTCGTGCGCCTTTCGGTGGAGAGCGCGGTCGATCGGATCGTGGCTGTGGCCTCGGGGCTGGGTCGGGCGTCGTCATGATCGCGGCTCCCTCGCTTCGCATCGTGTTGGCGACGCGGCCAGTTGATTTTCGTCGCGGCCACGACGCGCTTGCGGCGACGGCGGCGGGGGAGCTGGACCTCGACATCTATTCCGGGGTGATCGTGATCTTCCGCTCGCGCCGCGGCGACAGATTGAAGCTGCTCACCTGGGACGGCACCGGTCTGGTGATGACGTACAAGCGCCTTGAGCAGGGCCGCTTCGCCTGGCCCCGGATCGAGGACGGCGTGATGCGCCTTACGAAGGACCAGTTCGAGGCGCTCTTCGAGGGCCTCGACTGGCGCCGGGTAAAGGCCCGCCCGGTTCGCCGCCCGCTGGCAGCGGAGTGAAGCGACACGCAGGCGGGGCCGCAGATTTTGGTCGAGGCCCCGCCCGCGCTTTTCTCTGGTCACGCATTGGCGAATCGGATTAAGGGGTTGGCCATGCCGAAGGGCACGCCCTCACCTCCCACCAGCGCCGGGTCGCCGTCGCCCGAGGTGGTTTCGGCGGCGCTGTCGGCCCTGCAGGCAGAGCTTGCCGACGAGCGCGCGGCGCGCCGGGCGACCGAAGCCGCCCTATGCGAAGCGGAGGCGGCGAGGCAAACGGCGGAAGCCCGTGCGGCGCGACTGGAGGCCGAGAACGCGCAGAGCGCGGAGCAGATCAGCCGGCTTGAGCATCTCAACAAGGAGCTCCCGAAGGCGCTGTTCGGTCCGCGCTCCGAGAAGCTCGGCGAGGACGAGCGCCAGCTTTCGTTCGAGGAGTTCTGGGCGGCGATCGCTGAAGCCGGCGGTCAGCCCGAGGCAGACGATCAGGACCAGGACGAGCAGGCTGGCGGCGAGCGGTGCCGGCGCTCTCCCCGGGGATCGCGCAGCGGTGTGCGCTTCGGATCCCACATCGATCGCCGCGAGGAGGTGATCGAGCCGGACACGATCATGTGCCCCTTCGGCTGCGGCGAGATGACGAAGATCGGCGAGGATCGCAGCGAGCGGCTGGACTATGAGCCGGCGAAGTTCACCGTCATCGAGACGGTGCGTCCCCGCTACGCCTGCAACAAGTGCAAGGGTGGCGGGGTGGTGCAGGCGTCGGCGCCCGCGTCTCTGGTCGAGGGTGGCCTTCCCACCGAGGCTCTTCTGGCGCACGTGCTGATCGCGAGGTACGGCGACCACCTTCCGCTGTACCGTCAGTCGCAGATTTACGAGCGCTCTGGGATCGAGGTTCACCGCGCGACGCTGGCGACGTGGGTAGGCTAGGCGTCGTTTCACCTGCGCCCCGTGGTCGATTGCCTGACGGCCGCGCCGAGAAGTCGAGCCACCTGGGTCTGGATGAGACCACGATCCGTGTTCTCGACCCCGGCCGCGGCAAGACGAAGACGGGCTACATGTGGACCCTTGTGCGAGACGAGCGTCACTGGAGCGGCGCGGATCCGCCGGGGGTCGTCTATCGCTATGCGCCCGGTCGCGGCGGCAAGTATGGCGCCAAGCTTTTGGGAGGCTTCTCGGGGACGGTGCAGCTCGACGCCTACTCGGGCCACAACATCCTGGCGCGGCCGGATCGACGCGGCGACCCTCTGAAACGGGCTCTGTGCTGGTCGCACGCTCGGCGCAAACTGAAAGAGGTGTACGACTCGAGCACTTCACCGATCGCGCTGGCCGGTCTGCAGCAGATCGCCAAGCTCTATGCGATCGAGGAGAAGATCCGGGGCGAGCCGCCGGCGACGCGTCAGGCGATCCGCTGGACGGAGTCGGCGCCGATCGTGAACGCCTTCGGTATCTGGCTCGATGAGCAGCGCTCGCGGGTCTCACCGCGCTCGCGTCTTGGCGAGAAGCTCGCCTATATCGCCAACCAGTGGGACGGGCTGCTGGAGTTCCTGTACGACGGCCGCGTCGAGATCGACTCGAACCTGGTGGAGAACCGAATCCGCCCGCTGAAGCTCACCGCCAAGAATGCGCTTTTCGCCGGTAACGACGAGGGCGCGCAGGCCTGGGCCCGCATCGCCTCGCTGATCGAGACCTGCAAGATGAACGGCGTCGAGCCCTACGCCTGGATG
>JAPPHF010000150.1 GCA_028821115.1 Deltaproteobacteria bacterium
CGATCGCCGAGGCGCGTGCGCATGGAGACCTGCGCGAGAATTTCGAGTACAAGGCGGCGCGGGACCAGCAGGGGTTTGTTGAAGGACGCATCAAGGAAATCGAGTCCAAGTTGTCGCACGCACAGATCATCGACGTCTCCGAGTTGCAAATCAACGGCAAGGTGGTGTTTGGCACCACGGTGGAACTGGTGGACATGGAGTCCGGCGAACACGTGTGCTACCAGATCGTCGGCGAGGACGAGGCGGATCTCGAGACGGACCGGATTTCGGTCCATTCGCCCATTGCCCGAGCCCTAATCGGCCAGTTGGAGGGCGACGAGGTTTCAGTTGAAACCCCTGGCGGGAAACGGATGTTCGAGATCGTGGCGGTGCGTGGCGAATAGCGGATTTCGCCGCAAAGCAAATTCATGATGCCGTCTGGCGCTGAAGCCCGCGTCAGCCCGGTTGAGAATAGTGCAGAACCTGATTTTCTATAATTGTTGACAACGTCGAAGCCCGGGACGCCGCCTTGCCATGTCTTAAAAAACTGTGACCCCGGCTTTCTATGCCCCTCGATCTGGGCGTTTGCGCCTTGTTGCGTTGGTGCTGGTTCTAGCCGTTTCCGGGGCGCTGGCCGAAGAGGTTCCGGAACCGTCCGAGGAGCTTGAGCAAGTGACGGTGACCGGCTCCCGCATCAAGCGGACACACCAGCAGGACGTTGCCACGCCGCTGACCAGCTACAACCTCGAAGAACTTCAAAGCATGGGTGTCAGTGATGCCCGGGACCTGATGCAGTTGTTGCCCAGTAATGCCGGTGCCCAGAACAACGCCGATTCCCTGTCGCAGAACTACACGGTTGGCACCTCCAACATCAATCTTCGCGGGCTGGGCGTCTCCTCGACCTTAGTCTTGCTCAATGGTCGTCGGCAGGTGGTCTCGGCTCTTCCTACTATCGACGGCTCCAGTTTCGTGGACTTGTCGGCACTGGTGCCCACGATCGCGTTGGAGCAGGTCGAGATCTTGGAAGATGGTGCGGCCGCGGTCTACGGTTCGGATGCCATCGCCGGCGTCGCCAATTTCGTCACCCGTTCCGACTATCAAGGCTTCGAAGTGTCCGTTGAACACCGTGAACGCACCGATGAGGGCTCCCAGTCGGACGACCGCGTGGATCTCGTATACGGCCGTGACTTTCTGGAATCCGGCAACCTGCTGCTTGCGCTGAGTTATCTGGATCGGACTCAGTTGGTGATGGGTGAGGTCGACTGGAAGGCCCCGTCATGGAGCTCCGCGGGCAACCCTGGCAATTTCATTGTGCTGGCCGACACGGTGCTGGCGGATGGTACTGAACTGGATGCCAACACGACCACAGCTGCACCTCATTGCGCCCAGCACGTTCCGCCTGCCAGTTACATTCCGCCACAGGCACTTGCAGCCAACCCCAGTACGCATAGCGTCTGCCGATTCGACTTCGGCCCGCAGATCACGGTCGGTCCGGAAGAAGAACGCCTTCAGGCCTTCGCCCAGCTCGGCTTCGACCTTGGCGAGCAGGCTCGCTTGACGGCAGAGTTGGGCTATACGCATAACAATATCCGCCGCACCATCTCTCCCAGCCTTCCAGCTATTAGTCCCACGTTGGCCTATATTCCGGCGGCGCATCCAGGCAACCCGTTTAGAAACAGCAGTAACGAACCGGTGGCGCTGAGTTACATCGGTCGCGTCTACGGCGTCGATGAACCTTCTGAAACCAACGACTTTGATAGCGAAACGAAACGCGTGGCACTAATCGCCGAAGGCGACGTGACCGACCACCTGTCGTGGGAAATGTCGTTCCTTCATGCCCGCAGCGACATCGACTGGCGAATTCCCGATACTTTGTATCGCCATCTGCAGAATGCCATGGGTGTCCACGAGGATGATCTGCAAGACGCCATAGCCATGGATGCCAACTTGAACGAGATCGGCCTGCTCGGTGTTGGCCCGGATTGCCCTGATGATCGTGGCGACCTCCAGAATGGCGATGTCTGCCTGTTTTACAACCCATTCAGTGTCGCCAACAAGGTGCTGGCCATGACTTGGGACGGCAGTGCATTTGGCGGCACACGCTCCGGTACGACTGACGAGCAGGCTTTCATGCGCAACTACCTGTTTGCGGATTCCATTGCCGCGACCGAATCTGAACTGGATGTTTTCGAAGCGGTCGTGACTGGCGACGGCCTGTCCTTGCCAGATGGCAGCCCGATCGGTTATGCACTTGGCGTCCAGTACCGTGACGAATCCATCCGTGGCGACTTCAACCAACTATCCAACGATTTTGAGTTCTCATTTATCGGCGGCACCCCCGATTATTCCGGCTCGCGAGATGTGATTGCTGTTTTTGGCGAAGTGCTGTTGCCCCTGAGTCCGGATTTTGAGGCGACGCTCGGCGTGCGTCACGAGGACTACGGGGGCAGCATTGGCAGCACCACCGACCCGAAATTGTCCTTGCTCTGGACGCCGACGGATCTCCTCTCGCTACGCGCCTCGGCTAGCAGTTCATTCCGTGCTCCCTCGTTGCACCAGACGCAGGGCGTGTTGGCGTCTTACTCCGACGTCCGGGAAGGCGGGCGCCAATTTTTCGTGCCCATCCTGACTTACGGCAACAGAAACCTGAGACCGGAGACCGCCACCTCGCTAAACCTGGGCGGTTCCGTGGCCCTGGAAAACTGGGAACTGAATTTGGACTACTGGAGTTTCCGTTTCGAGGATGCCCTTGCTCGCGAGAATCAGCAGGAAGTCGTCGATAGCGATAAAGACCGCGTCACTGCTGGCGGCGAAAGCCGCGTGGTCCGCACTGCCGGCGGCACCATCGCCCGCGTCAACACCCGCTACATCAACACTGACGAGATCCGAACCTCCGGCCTCGACTTCTCGATCCAGGGACAATTTCAGACGGATAGCGGCCGCTTCCTTTCCGGCCTGCACGCGACACGCGTCCTCGAATACGACATCACCCGCCCGGACGGGCAGAAGATCGACGGCGTCGGTCACCTGAACTTCGCCAACATTGGCAGCCCCATGCCGAAATGGCGCGGCATCCTGAATTTGACTTGGCAGAGCGGCAACCACCAGACGGTCCTGATGTTCAACTACACGAGCGATTACCGATATCGCCGCACCGCCACGGTCACCGACCGTATCGACTCCTTCGCTACCTTTGACCTGCAGTACCGCCTGGAACTCGCCGGGCTTCTCGGCCCGGATGCCGATACTTCCTTGACGGCTGGAGTCCTCAACATCACGAATGAAGATCCGCCCTACGTGAACATCGGTGGCGGCTACGACCCGCGTACTGCTGACCCGCGCGGGCGCCGGGCGTACGTATTGCTCAGCTCCCGCTTCGAATAGACTCCGACTCGCCCAACAGAGACTCTAATGGCAGTGAAAGCTATAACTGATTAAACGCGGTCGAAGTACTCACCAACCCACACACAAATAATGCGTATGATGCTAGAACGAAAGGAATAGGGTAGTATTCTGAAAAATACTCATTTTTCAATGTTTCAGCATCAAAAAAGTGATAAGTAAGATACGTTATTCCAGTCGCTATGGCTGCCATTAAAGCACCTATCGCAAATAAACTTAGGCTGTCGGAAAACGGGCGCTTCGAGATTTTGTGTGGAATGAAGAGTAGGATGGTCTTTTTGTTGGGAT
>JAPPHF010000110.1 GCA_028821115.1 Deltaproteobacteria bacterium
ACCTACGGTCGCCCCTACTCGTCATCGCGCCTTGCCGACGACAAAAAATCCTCCGCATCTTATCATGCGAATTAACCGGACAGGGCACTAGTCACTCGACCTCGAAGATGGCCTCGATCTCCACCGGAATGCCGTTGGGCAGCGTCGCCATGCCGACCGCGGAGCGGGCATGCTTGCCGACGCTCTCGCCGAACACTTCCACCATCAGGTCCGAGAAGCCGTTGATGACCTGCGGGGTCTTCTGGAAGTCCGGATCGGCGTTCACCATCCCCAGAACCTTGACGATGCGGCGGACGCGGTCGAGGCTTCCGAGTTCCGCCCGCAGGGTGACCAGTGCGTTGAGCGCGGTCTGGCGCGCGGCCTGATAGCCGTCCTCCACGGTAAGGTCGCGGCCCAGCTTGCCGCGGGAGATGGGTTTGCCGTCGTCGCCCAGCGGGCCGTGCCCGGCAAGATACAATAACGAGCCCGTTCGCACGGCGCTGACATAGTTGGCCATGGGCCTGGGAAGCGGCGGCAGGCTCAGGTTCAATTCGTTCAAACGGTTCTCCGCGCTCATGTGGATCTCCTTCCGTGGTGGTGCGAGTACGGGCGGGTTTGAAACCCGCCCCTACATTCCCCGGAACCAGACGTTGTTGGGGTCCAGGCTGAGAAGCGCGGGGGTAATGTCCTCGATGGCGGGCGTGCCGGTCATGATCATGACCCGCCTCAACTCGTCGGTGAAGATGGACAGCACCCGGGCCACGCCTTCGGGCCCGGCGGCGCCGAGGCCCCAGCAGATGGGGCGTCCGAGCAGGACGGCCCTGGCCCCCAGCGCCAGCGCCTTGGCAATGTCGCCGCCCCTGCGGGCGCCGCTGTCCAGCAGCACCGGTACCCGGTTGTCGGCCGCGTCGACGACCTCCGGCAGCACCTCGATGGCGGCGCGGTTGAAGTCGAGGATACGGCCGCCGTGGTTGGACACCACGAGGCAGTCCGCGCCGGCGTCGATGGCAATGCGGGCGTCGTCGGGGTTCATGATTCCCTTCACGACCACGGGGACCGAGACTTCGTTCTTGAGCCACGCGACATCGTCCGGCGACGACAGGTGGACGGTGCGGGGCTTCCCGTCCGAGGACAGAGGGACCCGGTCCCTCAGCTTGGTGGGCTGCAGCGTGTCCATGGTGAGGCCCACCGCGGCATAGCCGATCTCGTCCGCCCTCTTGACCGCGCTCAGGACCTTCTCCCGCCCCTTGCTGAGATAGGCCATGTACACCAGGGGCGCGGAAATCCCCTCCGCCCACTGGTCCACGGTGGACTGGGTGGCGCCGCTGATGAACATCATGGTGCCGAAGAGACTCGCGCCCTCCGCCACCTCGTGCTCGCCGTTCTTGCGCAGTATCCGGAAGCTGCCCACCGGGCTGATGAGCGCCGGCGACGGCAGCCTGTGGCCGAACAGCTCCATGGAGGTATCCGGATCGGTTACGTCGTGGAAGATCCGTTGGCGGAAGAGCAGGCGGTCCAGCGCCTTGCGGTTCCGCTTCAGGGTGGACTCGCTTTCCGCCGCCCCCATGACGTGCTCGATGGCCTCGGGCCTGACCCGTTGGCGGAACAGCGTTCGAAGCTCGTCCAGGCTCAGGTTCTCGAGCGGTTTCTGTTCAAGCAGTTGCAGGCTCATGGTCCCTCCCGCGAATGGATGAAGGAATCCTAAATCCAAACTCACAAATCATCAATCAAACGGAACTGCAGCAGCAGCGTCCTCTGGAGCGGCACGAAGTTGTCGTCGGACACCAGGTAGAGCAGGGTCCGTCCGGCGCGGTCCCGCCTGAGCGCCAGCCCCTCGAAGTTGTCCACCGACAGCGGACGCTCCAGAGCGGCCAGGAGATCTCCGCGGAGCCTGGCGCCGGCGCGCCGGCGGGCTTCCTGGAGGCGGCGTTTGGCCAGACGGACGAGGCGCGCGCGCATTCCCAGCAGGTTGAAGCTCCGCTCGAGCAGCAGCACGTCGCCGTTGGGCATGGCGGCGAGATCCGTGGGGCTGAAGCCGTCCCCGGGCACGTAGGCGATCTCGTGAGCCGCCCCGTTCTCCATGAACCAGCCCTTGAGACTGCCGTCTCCGTTAGCGTACCGTTCGGTGACCCCCAGGACGCTGCCGTCGGCCAGCGCGGCGATGGCTTCGAGTCCGCCGTTGACCGGCGCATCCTTGAGCGATGGCGGCGATGCCATCCGTGCGGGCGGCACGTCGAAAGCCGGTGGATAGCGCCAGATCCGGTGACGCCCTTCGAACGAGACCAGAAAGGCGTTGCGGGAGAGCCGTGTCAGACCTTCGGCGTCGCGCTGGTAGCGCCGAACCGGCTTTCCGGCGGGAGTCAGCATGGCCGTGGCGCGCCAACGGCTCGCGCCCACGAGACGCTCGGCCGAGTCGTGAGCGAGGGCCGCGGTGATCCAGTGGCCACGGTCGGAGACGGCCCGCAGCCGTCGGCCGTCCGGGCTGACCTCCAGGCCGGAGAGCCCGCCGAAACGCCCCTCGTCCGATACCAGTTCGAGACCGCGCATGAACGCCAGCTTTCCGACCGTCGTCATGCGCGGTTTCTCGGGGTTCAACGCCACCGGGAGCGCGCGGACCTCGATGGGGTCGGCGGGGGCGTTTCCGGTCGGCGCCAACGGCATCGCCAGCGCGAAAGCCGCCGCGAAAGCCCGGCCGATCGGGCTCGCGTTCGGGGACCGCCGCCTCACAGCTTCAGATCCGGCAGGACGGCCAGCACGGCCTCGCGCAGATAGTCCCGCGTGTAGAAGTCGCGGTCGATGACCGCGCCGTTCCAAACGACGATGTCGAGGTCGATGGTGCGGGGGCCGTATCGGTTGGTTCCGGGCCGGCGTCCGAGCATGGCCTCGATGGCCTTGAGGTCGGCCCTCAGCCGCTCGCGGTCCAGGTCCGTCTCCACGAGCAGGGCGCCGTTGGTGAAATCCGGCTGATCGACGTAGCCGATGGGGCTGGTCTCCACCAGCGGCGATTCGGCGATGATCACGTGTCGATGGGCGATCCGCTCCCGCGCTCTGGAGACGTTGAGTTCGGGCTCGATGTTGGATCCGACCCCGATGACGGCCTGGTTCATGCCGGTTCCGGTCCCGTTCGTTCCGCGGAACACTCCACGGAAACGGAGTCGGTGAAGCGAAGCGCGCCGGGTTTGGCCACCCGCACACGCGCGCGCCGGACCCGCCGGTCCTCCATTACCACCATCAACAGGTGGTCGCCGAGCTTCTCGATGAGAAAGAACGACGAGCGCTCCACTTCCTCGATGATCCGCTTGTTGAGCTGTTTGTAGTCCACGGTCTCGTCGATGGCGTCGCGGGTGAAGACCGTGCCGGCCGCCAATTCCAGCTCGACGTTGATGACCACGTCCTGCCGGGTCTCGCGCTCCCAGTCGTTGATGCCGATGATGGTCCGGAGCCGCAGGTTCTCGATGGTGATCTTGACCGGATTTCGCTGGATCATGGGACCGTGGCAAGGTGAAGGAGCCTAGTGGCCTGTAACGCCCAAATCGAGACCAATCTGCTGGTCCTTTTCGTCGTCGGCTGCGCTGCTCTTCCTCGCGTGGTGCCTGCCCTGGGGCGACCTACGGT
>JAPPHF010000087.1 GCA_028821115.1 Deltaproteobacteria bacterium
GAGCCGCGACACTCGGTTGCCGGGGAGGCGTCCATACCATTTCCTCCCAGGAGTCGAGGGGGCCGTACTCGGCGCCCGTGGCGAGTTCGACCACGGTGTAGCGCGGAGGATAGACAGGCATTCCCTTGTGTTCGCCTGATGAGAGATACGATCGGCGCGCGCAGCTCGCGCATCTCACCCCTGCGTCCGCATGGGCGCTGCAGTCAACACATGCCCCGAGGGCGCGCCTGCGGTGATAGCGCGCCCGGCTCGCGGCGTTCTTCTTCGTGGAACGTTTTTGCTCGAGCGCGGCGCAGGAAGCGCACCTGGAAGCTCCCGCGAAGACCTCCCCTCCGCACCGGCCGCAAAAGCCTTTCGCCCTCCTGGCAGCATAGAGCTTCCTCTCTGCTGCGCGCCTCTCCTCCCGGCAGGACTCGCAGACGGCGCCTCCTTCGAGCGGAGGAACTTTTCCGCAACCGGTGCAAAGTCCCGCCTCCCTGCGTTCGCGCCTGCGGTTCCTGTTCCTCTCCCGCGCCATCCGTCGTCGGCTTTCCGGATTACGTCCGCCGTAGCGCGCGCCCCGGGCCCTGGCTCCGGCGTAGCGGAGGCGTTCGGAATGACGCGCCCTCTCGCCGCAGGGCTGGCAGACCTTGCGTCCGGGTGCGGAGGGATGTTTCCCGCAGCGGGGGCACATGCCCCGCGCGAGCCGGTCGGCGGTGCGCTTGCGGTGGCGCTCGCGTTCTCTCGCCCGCCGGACCTCCGGGTCCTTGTACGGCATCGCTCTCTCCTTTCACTGGCTGGAATCCGGATAGACGGCGCCGGGCCGGCAAGACGTCTTGCGGGCGGAAGCCCTCCCCAGGGGGACCCCCTCACCGGCACAGCATCTTGCCCCACACGAGGTGCTCGCCCCAGAGCTGCAGGCCGCTGCCGGGGACCTTGAGCCCCGTGCAGACGATGAGTTCATTCCGCGCGGGCCGCATCTCGCGGACGGCACGGCGGGAGGCGGTCACGCGCTTGCCCCTGCGCCCGCCCTTCTCCCCGGCGGGCACGGGACGAACCTCGCCCCCGGTCGATTTGTAGCGCCTGACCTCGTATCGCTCGTCCGCCAGTCCCCGGCTGAGGAGATGAGTGAGGAAGGTTCGTGCTTCGGGTCCGGGTTTTTGCATCGCGCGCCTCCTTGGGTGGGTGGATGATGGCGGCGAAGAACGCCCTCTCCCGGACGCCCGGCCGCGCCTCCTACCGGCCCGCCTTGGCCTCTCGGTGTCGCAGGGCGCGAAGGCGACTCTTCTACGGGAAGTGGAGGCCCGGGTCGTGATCGTGGAGTTCCTGCTCCTCGAGTTCCCTGCGCCAGGCGTAACGGCCCGTCCTCGTCGACCAGTCGAAACGCTCGCCGCGCCCCTCGGGGAGTTCGTAGCGGGTGAAGGCCGTCCAGTCCCCGCGGCGGAACCCCCGCCACAGGACGCACGGGAGGGCCGTGAGAAGGCACCAGAGAGATGGGGTAATCGGGTTGGCCACCGAACTACCGCGTGTAGCGGATGTTCCTCTGTCATATGATCGAGGCGAGGCCGGGATGGTCCGGTCTCTACGCGCCCGCAGGAGGAGCAGCAATGAACCATTTTGCAGGACTCGACGTGTCGTTGGAGTGGACGAGTGTGTGCGTGGTGGACGCGGAGGGCGGGATCGTCCGGGAGGCGAAGGTCGCGAGCGAACCAGCGGCCCTCGCGGCGTTCTTCACCGGGCTGGACTTCGGCGTGACGCGCATCTGCCTCGAGGCGGGGCCGCTGTCGCAGTGGCTCCATGACGGGCTGGCCGAGGCCGGGCTCCCGGTGGTTTGCGCCGAGACGCGGCAGCTGAAGGCGGTGCTCTCGGCGACGGTGAACAAGAGCGACCGCGATGACGCGCGCGGCATCGCCCAGCTGGTTCGCGCGAACCTGATTCGCCCGGTGCACGTGAAGACGGTGTCGAGCCAGGAGAAACGCATGCTCCTCGCCAACCGAAAGTTCATGCTGAAGCAGCTGTGCGACGCCGAAGCCCAGATCCGGGGCACGCTGCGCAACTTCGGGCTGAAGATGGGCAAGGTCACCCGCCGCGGGCTGGAGGCGCGGGTAGGGGGTCTGGTCGCGGATCGCCCGGAGCTGGCGCGCCTGGTGGCGCCGATGCTGCGGGCTCGCTCTGCGTTGCTGGCGGAATACGTCCGGCTGCACAGGATGATGCTGGAGGCGGCACGCGTCGACCCGGTCTGCCGTCGCCTGATGACGGTTCCCGGCGTGGGTCCGGTGACGGCGCTCACCTTCCGGGCGAGCGTCGACGTGCCATCGCGTTTTGCGCGCTCGCGCTCGGTGGGCGCGCACTTCGGGCTTGCGCCTCGCAAGTGGCAATCCGGAGAGGTCGACCGAACGGGCAGAATCTCCAGGTGCGGCGACGCGATGATGCGCACGGCGCTCTACGAAGCCGCCAACGCCTTGCTCGAACGCACGACGCGGTGGTCGTGGCTGAAAGCCTGGGCGATGGGTGTGGCGAAGCGCCGGGGCAAGGCGCGCGCGAAGGTTGCGCTCGCCCGCCGGCTCGGCGTCATCATGCACCGCATATGGGTGGATGGAAGCGAGTTCCGCTGGAAACGCGACGGCGTGGATGACGTAGCCGCCTGACATCGGGAATCCAGAAGGAGAAGAATCGGAAAACCAAGGTAGCTTCCGCTCTGGCGGAAGATGCTCCCGTGGGGACGAGGGACGAGGTGAGTTCGTTGCCGTTCTAGCTTCGCTCCGTCGGTGACGGTGCGAGGGCGTACGGAAGATTGTTCCACCTCGTTCTCCGATCCCATCCTGTTGACGGCCCCGGACCGGGAGCCGATCACGTAGAGAAGCGAGACCCCCATGGAGCATCGTCTGAAGCCAAAGGCGGAACAGATCTTAAAAACCAGGGCAGAGGAACTTGACTTGCTCGTCCCGATTAGAGAAGGGCCGCACAGGCCCAGACGGCCCCCAGGGGGCGGAGGCCGCTCCCGGCTGCGAGAGAGCAGATTGTGGCGAGGAGTGTGAGGCCAGGTCCCGCCAGGACGAGGAGCCTCTCGCCGCGGGATGGTTCGGGATTCGTCACGGGCTGTTCCTCCGGGATAGCAGGTAAAGGGAAATGTGGGCGCCGCCCGGCCTCTCCGGCCCGGCTCCCGCGCCCCCTCACGGCCCGCCTCGGCCTCCCGGCGGCCCATCGCGACGGAGCGTCGCCGGATAAGGCCATGAGCGCACCGGCGCCCGGATCGTTCTTGCGGTTTTCATGCGGGTATGTTCGAATCGGCGCGATTTCAACGGGCACGGGGCGTCGCACCCGGCAAGATGACGGGCCGCGCCACGGGAGCGGGGAGATAGCGGTGAGGTTGAGCGGAACAATATGGAAACCGGTCATGGCCGCCGCGCTCGTCATGGCGCTCGCGGCCGGGTCGGCCGCAAAGGACGAACCGGAACAGACCGCCTCCGGGAGCGTCGTCGAGACGATCGGGAAGCGCGGGGTGCTCAAGGTCGG
>JAPPHF010000061.1 GCA_028821115.1 Deltaproteobacteria bacterium
CTCTCGATCTCGCGACGGATGATATCGTCGAACAGCGCGGAGCGATAACGGACCAACTCCATCCCTTCGGGGAGCAGCGCAAAGACCTGACCGACCTTCCGTCGGATGTCGTCGTTGACGAACCACTCCGCGTAAGGATCCTTGAACAGCGGGTGTTCCCGATCTTTCTCCTGCTCCCGGATGCCCGCGATAAAGAATGCCGTGGCGCCGACTTCGTTGATGTCCGACATCTCACCCTCCCGTTGGTCCGCCCTGATAAACGGTGGAACAATCCGATGACTACGAAGAAATTCTAGACCGTTCCACGTTGCCGCACAAACGCGCGCAAACCCCGCTCACAGGCACTCGATGAAGAACAGCGCCCAAGGTCCGAGGCCGATCTCCTTGGCTACGGCCGGGCGGTCGCCCGGAGGATCGAAGACCAGCCAGAGAGGGCCGCGGTCCCCGATGCCAAGGGGGCGACCGTCGGCCCGTGTCGCCACGATCCAATCGCGCGCCTTTACATCCGCCCCCGACAACCTGAAGCGGAACCCATCGAGCGCTAGCACGTCGAGCGCCCTTCCCTCGCAACCCGCGGCGTTGAGGACGTCGGCCAGGCGGGGGCCGGTTGCAGTCCTGGGGCCGCCCCAGCTCTCGTCGTCGACGCGCACTTCAGCGACCCCGAGACCCTCGAGCATCGGACGGTCGAACACGAACGCCTTGTCGAAAGGGCGCTTGTGATACTTGAAGAACACGTCGCGCCGCTCATCGTAGGCGGGCCGGTTGGTGTTCGCAACGCTGCCCGCGACCGTCAGCACCACCGGTCCGGCGACCATCTCTGCCTCGACCGGCCCACGAACAACCCCACACACCAAGACGATGATGCCAACGGCGACGACCTTCTTCATGCAATCCTCCCTGTCTCACGCCCGGGTGCCGCGCTTCTTGTCGTTCTCCCCGGCCATCGCGCCCCCTGTTCGTCAAAGCCGCCATGGCAGCCGCACAAACCCGCAGGCGCTCCGGACTACACCTCCGTACATCACTCATATCCCGGAGGCGAAACGAAGCTTCGATAGTGTTGTTCGAGCAACCGCGCGAAATGAATGCAAGTCAGGTCACCGTACTGCGGGCCGATGATCTGGATGCCCACCGGTAGCCCTTCACCGTCGAGTCCGATGGGGGCCACGGATGACGGAAGGTACGCGAGGTTGGCGTAGCCCGGCAGCGAGACCTGGTTCATGAACGGCTGCATGGCGCCATCCACCGGCACGGAGCGTTGATACGGCGGCGTGGGGTCGTGACGCATGGCGGTCGATACCGTGATGGGAGCCAGCAACAGGTCGTAGCGCCGGAAGAATTCGTGCCACTTCCACCGTATCCGGTGCCGCGCCTCGTCAAGCCGGAGCCAGTCCAGGTGCGGCAATGTCATGCCTTGAAGCATTCGCGCCCGCTTGCCGTCGTCCCCGGGCGCGAGCTTCTTCCGTTCTTTCTCGTTGGCGGCGAACTCCTCGTCGGTCTGCCGGCCGGAAGTCGCGGCCCGAAGCAGCACGTCGAAGACACGGTGGGAATCGGCCACGTCGAACCCCGGCCTGGCGCCGGCGCCCACCTTGACCCCGTTGTGCCGGAGAAAGCGGGCGAGGGCTTGGTGCAGAGCGCGGATCCGCCGCGACGTGGGCACGGTCTCGTCGTCGAGCAGCAGCGCTACCCGGTATTCTTCCAGTTTCTTCTTGCCGGGCCTGGGCAGAGTCAGCCGGAGTCCGGCGGCGTCGATCTCGTCGGGCCCGGCGATCACCGAGAGCAGCAGCGAGAGATCCCCGGCGCTTCGCGCCAGCGGCCCGATGACGAGCATGTCCAGCGGCGCCCGGTTGGCGCCCAACGCGTGTCCGTCGGTGGGGCAGATGCCCTGGGTCGGCTTGTGCGCGAACAGGCCGCACCAGGCCGCCGGGTTGCGCACCGAGCCGGCGATGTCGCTCCCCATCTCGAGGCCGGTCAGCCCTGCCGCGAGGGCGGCCGCCGAGCCGCCGGAGGAGCCGCCAGGGGCTCGTTCCGGATCCCAGGGGTTGCGGGTGGTGCCGTAGATGTCGTTGAAGCTCTGGGCGTCGGCCAGCCAGATGGGAACATTCGTCTTCCCGAAGATCATGGCGCCAGCATCCCGCAGGCGCTTGACGGAGAGGGCGTCGGCGCGGGCGATGTTGTCCCGCCGTGCCGGCACTCCCCACGTGGTCGGCAATCCGGCCACATGGAAGGAATCCTTCACGGTCATGGGTACGCCGTGCAGCGGCCCCCACCGCTCGCCCCGGGCGAGCGCCCGGTCCGCCTCCCGGGCCCGCCGCCGCGCCCGCGGAATGTCGGTGGCGACGATCGCGTTGAGGGTCGGGTTGAACCGATCGACCCGCGCCAGATAGTGGTCCAGCAGCTCGAGGCACCCGATCTTGCGGCGGCGGATGAGACTCGCCAGACGTGTTGCCGGAAGAAAGGCCGGGTCGGTCATGTCCCGCTTACAACAGATGCTTCTTGAAGAAGGCCACCGTCCGCTCCCATGCGAGCTTGGCGGCGGCTTCGTCGTAGCGCGGCGTCGAATTGTTGTGAAAGCCGTGGCGCGTTCCCGGATAGGTATGGGCCTCGTATGCCACGCCGTTGGCCTCCAGAGCGGCGTGGTAGGCCGGAGCCTGCTTGTTGATGCGCGGATCGTTCTCCGCGTACTGGATCAGCAGCGCGGCCTTGATCCTGGCGACATCGTCGGCCGACTTCGGGGCCGAGCCGTAGAACGGCACGCCGGCACTCAGATCGCCTCCCATCTGCACCGCGAGGAAATTCACCACGCCGCCGCCGAAGCAGAAACCGGTGGCGCCCAGCTTCCCGTTGGACAGTTCGTGGGCCTTGAGATACCTCGCGCTGTTGAGAAGGTCCGTGCGCAGCTTGCCGCGGTCGAGGCTCCTCTGCATTTTCTTGCCGTCGTCGTCGTTGCCGGGATAGCCGCCGATGGGCGAGAGGCCATCCGGCGCCATGGCGAGAAAGCCCGCCACCGCGGCCCGCCGGGCGACGTCCTCGATATGCGGGTTCAGGCCCCGGTTCTCGTGAACGACAAGAACGGCGGGAAACGGGCCCGCCCCGGCCGGCCGGACCAGATAGCCACGCATCTTGCCGGAGTTGCCACCGGGCGAATCGTACGTGACATAGCGCGCCTTGATGCGTTTGTCGGTAAAGGAAATCATCTGCGCCCTTGCGTAGCGCGGCAGCATCGCCTCCGCCATCGCCAGCGCCGACCCGCCGACAACGACGAGAGCGGCCGCGCGTCGAAGGAACTCACGGCGCTCCATGTTGCTGTGGCAGTACTCGTCATACAGGTCGTAGACCTGTGGATCGATCAGATGCTTGTCCATCGGGGGGCCTCCCTGCCTTTGGGTTAGTCAACCACGGCTTTCGAAATGCTGCCGACGCTCGCACGGTCAGGCAACCCTGTCCGGTTCCTGAGCACATTCTATGGCGAAGAATCCAGAATGCAACCTGATGGGGGCGGCTGCGGCCCCGTTACCTCATATCGGCGGCCTGCTGTTCTCGCCGTAGCCTGTCAACTCCACATACCCGTGCCCGATCCGCGCGCCGCTTCCGGATTCGATCCGGACCGAGCCCTCCCAGTAAAACAGGTTCGGGATGAGCGCACTCCGGTTCTCCTGATCGGCCACTCTGGGAGCGATGACGGCGCGGATGGCGGCGTCCGGGATGTCCAGAATCCAGCCGGCCGGATAGGGGGCGCCGGAGGCCGGGCTGGTCCACTGGCCGGTGGCGTTGAGCTTCCATTCACCCGGCTGCAGGTAGCGGACGGCACCGCCGGTTTCCACCAAGGTCGCGCCGGCGTAGCGGGTCCCGCCATCGCGGTTTCTGAGCAGGTAGAGCATGACCTCGCGGCCGTCGTCGAACTGGAGGCTGAACCAGTCCCACCCTTCGGTGTCCTGGCCAAGTTGGTTGGAGCCGAACTCCTTGTCCATCCAGCTCGTTCCGCTGACCTCCCACTCCTTTCCATCCAGGCGGACCGTGCCGCTCGTGGCCATGCGGGTGAAACTGTAGTAGTGGCTGGCCTCGGTGGCACCCTCCCCTTTGCGGCTCACGCCGCCGGGACCCTGGTACACCAAGGGCTTGAGCGGGCGGGTGGAAAGGCTGAAGCTGAAGGACTTGCCGGCGTCCGCCATGATGAAGTCGAAGCCCTTACCGTTCCAGCTCAACTGCCATTTATCGGGCGTGCCCGGAGGACCGACGCTCCAGGCGATGCGCGGGTCTGGATGGCGGCCGAAGCCGGCCAGCAGCGGCGCCGCCCGCACCACCAGCTCGCTGAAGCGGTGACGGCCGGTTTCCAGGTCGGTGAGGGCGGCGTGACCCATGATGATGTTGTTGGCGGCCCATGCGGAGCCGCCGTCGGGCGCATCCCGCGACACGCCGACCCTGAAGAACGTGAACTGAAACCCGAAGCGCGGAGCCGGCTCCCCGCCGGTGCCCAAGTGGCCGGTAAAGTACCACCACTCGGTCTTGTAGCCGTCCCGGGCCCAGTGGTCCCGCGGGAACGACCATACGTAACCCGGTTGGGCGGAGGTCCAGGCGTGAGCAAGGCCGGTCCAGAGAATGATGCCGACCAGCGCGAGGATGCAAGCCCCCGCTCCCAACTCTTCACGCGTCCGCATGACACAGCTCGTTGGCCGGCGTGCGGCTGGCCTTGAACGCCGGGTAGAGGCTCGCCAGCACCGCGGCGCACACGATGGCGAGGGCTTCTCCGGCCAGCGGCCACCACGGCCAGGCCCATTCGATGCTCCACCCGAAGTAGCTCTTCTGGATGACGAAGATCAGGATCGCACCCAGGCCGATGCCGCCGGCGAAGCCCAGCACCAGGCCCAGGAATGCCATAGCGGTCCCCTTGCTGACGAACAGCAGGAACACCTGCCTGCGAAAGGCGCCCAGGGTGCGGTAGAGGGCGATCTCGCTCGCCTTCTCCTGCGCCACCACCAGGAGGGTCAGGGTGATGGCGCAGGCCGCGATGATCAGGCTCATGACCTGGAGGATCCGGGTCACCGCGAAGGTCTGGTCGAAGACGCGGAAAATGTCCTCCTTCAGGTGGCGGTTGCTCCGCACTCGCAAGGAACCGCGCGGATGCCGGCTTTCGATGCCCGCTGCCACCGCTTCCGGGTCCGCGCCCGGCCTCAGTTGAAGCGCGACGCTGGTGAGGGCGCCGGGACCCAAGGTTTCCGCCATGAGGCCGAGATCCATGGTGACCGAGCCGCCCTGCGTGTAGTCCCGGTAGATCCCCGACACCGGCAGGCGCACCGGTCCCTGCGACCCCTCGATCTCTATCGTATCCCCCACCGTGACCGACGCGCTCGAGGACAGCGGCTCGCCGATGAGGATACCGCGCTCCCGTATCGCGCGCCCCACGACATCCCCGCCCGACAGAAGCGCCAGGCGCTGCCGCGCCGCCGGACGGCTGAGGTCTACGCCCACCACCGCCACGCGCTGGCCCTCTACCGCCAGGAACAGGCGGCGCAGCGGACCGACTCCCTCCACGTCGGGCCTGCCCGCCAGCCGCTCCACGAGTTGCGCGCTCAGGGTCGCGTCCGGCCCGGGCCGCGCTCCGACGGTCGCGGTCACGAAGACGTCTGCGGTTAGTGAACGGTCCACCCAGCGCACCAGGGTCTCGCGGAAACTTTCCACCAGCAGGGTGATGCCCACCAGCAGGCACACGGCCATGGCCAGGGACGACACCGAGAACGAGGTGTTGGCCAGGGTCGCCCCGAGGCTCCGGACACCATACCGGAAGCCGAAGTCCGGGACCCGGACCCTCGCGGCAAGATGCTGCACCAGCCAAGGGGTCAACAGCGGCAGACACAGCATCACGGCGGTGGAAAGGACGAAGCCCGTGAGCCGCCAGCGCCAGGCGATCAGCCAGTACCACGCCAGCGCCCCGACGACGAGCACGAGGCCGATACGGAAGAGCACGCGGGTGACGGCCGTCCCCGCCGACTGGGCCGGCAAGGTGTCCAACAATGTCCGCGTGTCCCTTCGCCACACGTCCAGGGCAGGCAGCAAGGTGCCGCTCAGGGCGCCCCCCAGGCCCGCGAACACGGCCAGCGCCAGTGTGCCGCGCGAAACCTCCAACGACTCGATCTCCCGGAGCATGTAGACGTTGGTCAGGGTGGAACTCACCGCCTCCAGGTTCCAGACCGCTGTCCAGTAGCCCGCAAGAATGCCGATGGCCACGCCCATGACCCCGAGCAGCGCGGCCTCTCCCAGGATCAGCGCCAGGACCTGGCCCGGGGTTGAACCGAGGGAGCGCAGCACCCCGAACTCCCTTCGCTGCCACACCAGACAGGCGCGCATGCTGCTGAACACGAGGAACGTCCCCACCAGGAGGCTCACCAAGCTCATGGCGGTAAGGTTCAACCGGAACGCCCCGAGGAGCTCCCGCGCCTGCCCGGTGCGCTCCGACGGAGTCACCGCGTCCGCCCGACCGCCGAGCCTGTCCTCGATTCGGGCCGCCAGCGCCGGAAGATCGGCACCCTCGGCCGCCGTCACGCCGATGCGGTGGAGGGTCCCGGCGCCGCCGAACAGGGACTGGGCGTCCGCGATGTCCATCACCAGCGCCTGGCGTTCGCCGGACGCCCCCCACCGCTCGAAGTCGATCAACGCCCCGAACCGAAGCTGTCGCGAGCCGGCGCCGTCACGGACCTTGAAGCGGTCGCCCGGCACCCATCCCATGACCCTTGCCAACTCCGGGGTGGCCGCCGCCCAGCCGCGGCCGGCGGCGACCGGCGCGCCCGGCGCGAATCCCGAAAACGCCCCCCAAAGGTCCAGGGCGGGCGCCAGCAGGTCCACGCCCAGAAGCCGCGCGAACGTGCCGGGCCGTCCCTCCACCGCTACCGTGGTCTCGAACGCCGGCCAGGCCGCGGTTACCCCGGGCGTGCCCCGGACAAGCGGATACGCCGCGTCGGGAAGGGTGCCGCCCTTGCCAGTGACGACGATGTCCGCGGCGCCGCCGATGGTGCGGACCCCGGCGGCAAATGAAGCCACGGCGCTCTGATTGAGGATGCGGATACTGATGACCGAGGCCACCCCCAGGGCCACGCCAAGGACGGTAAGAGCGTAGAGCACGGGATTGGTGCGCCAGTGGGCGGACACGGTCCTGTAGAAGTAGCGTACCATCGTTCCGGCGCTCACCCGGGGGCTTCGGCCTCCTCCAGAAGGCCGCTATGGAGCCGCAGAGTGCGGTCCGCCATGGAGGCCAACTCGCGGCTGTGGGTGGCGTAGACGAGGGTGGCGCCCTCCTCCGCCACCATTTTCAGCATGAGGTCCATCACCACCTCGCCGCTGGCGTCGTCCAAGCTGCCGGTGGGCTCGTCCGCCAACAACAGGCGGGGCCGGCGCAGCAGCGCCCGGCAGATGGCCACGCGCTGCATCTCGCCGCCGCTCAACCCCGCCACCGGGTCGGCCGCCCGATCGGCAAGTCCCACCCGCTCCAGCAGCGCTGCCACCCGCTCGCGGTAGTCCCGTTCCCGCGCCCCGGCGATGAGATCCGGCAGGGCCACGTTGTCCCGCACCGTGAGATGAGGCAGCAGGTGGAACAGTTGGAAGACGAAGCCGATGTCGCGGCGGCGGAGTCGGGTCCGGGCGGTCTCGTTGAGGCTTTCGAGGGGCGTGCCGTGCACCGCCACCGACCCGTGCGTGGGCACGTCGATACCGGCAGCGAGATGGAGCAGTGTGGACTTGCCGCTGCCGCTGCGGCCGACGATGGCCACGGTCTGGCCCGAGGTGATCTCGCAGGAGACATCGCGCAGCGCGTAGCGCTCCGCGGAGCCCGCCCCGTCGTACACCTTCGAGACGCCGGCGAAGGTAAGCGCAGCCGCGTCCATCAGCGGGCGCCGAGCACGTAACGCAAACCCTCTTCCAGGGAGCCGTGGCGGAATGCGTACCCGGCGGCGGTCAGGCCGGCCGGTTTGACGCGGGTGCTGGCCAGCAGCAACGCGTCCGCCATCTCGCCGAAGGCCAGCCGCGCCGCGAAGCCAGGCATCGGGAAAAGCGTGGGCCGCCGCAGCACGCGGCCGAGGGTCCTGGTGAATTCGCCGTTGGTCACGGGCGCCGGCGCCACCACGTTCACGGGCCCGGCCGCCGAGTCGGTGGACAGCAAGTGCCCGATGGCCGCCACGGTGTCGTCCAGGGTGATCCAGCTCATGTACTGCCGGCCATTGCCGATGACGCCTCCGGCGCCGAGCCTGAAGGGGGTCAACATCTTGGCCAGGGCGCCGCCGTCCTTGCTGAGCACGACCCCCAGACGGGCATGGGCCACCCGGATACCCTTCCCTTCCGCCGCTTCGGTGGCCGCCTCCCACTCGCGGCAAACCTCGGAGAGGAAGCCGGAGCCCGGCGCGCTCCCCTCGGTGAGTTCCTCGTCGCCGCGGTCGCCGTAGTAGCCGATGGCTGATGCCGACACCAGCACCCGCGGCGGCCGTTCGAGCCCGGCCAGGGTCGCGGCCAGCAACGACGTGCCCTTCACGCGGCTCTCCCTGATGCGGCGCTTCTTCTCCGCGGTCCAGCGCCCGGTGGCGATGTTGTCCCCGGCCAGGTGGACGACACCGTCGAACCCCTCCAGCGCGTCCGGCTCCAGCACGCCGGCCTCCGGGTCCCAGCGGATGTCGCCGGCCCCCGGCGCCGACCGGCCCAGCTGTACTACCTCATGGCCCCCGCCGGCGAGAAACCGGACCAACGCACCCCCCACCAGTCCCGTCGCTCCGGTCACCAGAATCTTCATCAGCGGGCCTCCCTTGTACAACCTCTCTTTTGCCATGATAGCATTTACGACCGGCCTTCATAGAACCCGCGCGCTGTTTGACGCTGTTTGACTTACCTGACAAGTCTCCTTAAATGGTTCGGTGAACGGGACTTCGGCGATTCAACCCCCTCCCATGCTTTCCGTCCCACTAACACGATGCTCGACAGCCTGCTGAAAAACGTGGAAGCGCGCACCGGTTACTTCGGCGCCTACGGCGGCGCGTTCACGCCGGAGATCCTGCGCACGACCCTTGACGAGCTGATCGCCGCCTTCGAGGACGCGCGCAGGGACCCGTCGTTCTGGGAGGAGTTCCGGACGGTCATGCAGACGTACTCGTGCCGGCCGACACCCCTCACCCCTCTCAAGAACCTGAGCGAGGCCTTGGGCGGTCCCGCGATCTACATGAAGCGGGAGGACCTCAACCAGACCGGCTCCCACAAGATCAACAACGTCATGGGCCAGGGGCTGCTGGTGGCGCGCATGGGCAAGAAGCGCGTCATCGCCGAGACCGGCGCCGGGCAACACGGCGTCGCCACCGCCACCATGGCGGCGCGGCTGGGGCTCAAGTGCACCATCTACATGGGCGCGGTGGACGTGGAGCGGCAGCGGCCCAACGTCTTCTGGATGGAGCGGCTCGGCGCCGAGGTGGTGTCGGTGGAGGACGGCTCGGCCACCCTGAAGGACGCCATCAACCAGTGCCTGCGGGACTGGGCCTTCTCCATGGACGATACCCACTATGTGCTGGGAACCGCCTGCGGGCCGCACCCGTTCCCCCAGATGGTGGCGTGGTTCCAGCAGATCATCGGGCAGGAGTGCCGCGAGCAGATGCTGGCCGCCACCGGGCGCCTGCCGGACCGGGTGTACTGCTGCGTGGGCGGCGGCTCCAACGCCACCGGCACCTTTCTGGGCTTCCTGGACGACGAGGAGGTGGAGTTGGTGGGGATCGAGGCCGGCGGCGAAGGGCTCGACACCGGCCGCCACGCCGCCCGGCTGGCTGGCACGGACGGCAGTCCCGGCGTCGCCCAGGGGTACAAGACCTACTTCCTCCAGGACAAGGAAGGCCAGATGCGCCACACCCACTCCGTGGCCGCGGGGCTGGACTACATCGGCGTGAGCCCGATCCTCGCCTGCCTGCGAGAGAGCGGACGGGTCCGCTACGAGGCGACCACCGATGGCGAAGTGCTGGAGGCGTTCCAGACGCTCCTGCGCCGGGAAGGCATCATCGCCGCCCTGGAAAGCGCCCACGCCGTCGCCGGCGCCATCCGCGAGGCGCCGGACATGGGCAAGGACAAGACCGTGCTGCTGACCCTTTCCGGCCGCGGCGACAAGGACATCTTCACCATCGCCGAGGCGCTCAAAGACCCCGGCTGGCAACGGTTCCTGCAGCGGAAAGCCGGCCGTTGAGCGTCCGCACATACATACAGAGCCGGCTGGGCTCCCGGAAGATCCTGCTGATGACCCACGTTATCGTGGGCTATCCGTCGCTCGACGTGAACTGGCGGATGCTGGAGCGGATGGAGCAAGCGGACGTGGATCTGGTGGAGTTGCAGATGCCCTTCAGCGAGCCCATCGCCGACGGGCCGGTGTTCGCCCGGGCCAACCAGGAAGCGCTCAAAAAGGGCCTTTCCACGGACCAGTACTTCGATTTCATGGCGCGGGCCACCGAGCGCTTCGGGTTCCCTCACGTGATGATGGGCTACTACAACACCGTGTTCCGGCTCACCCACCGCACCTTTTGCGAGCGGCTGAGGGCGGCCGGCGGCGCGGGCTTCATCGTCCCCGACCTCCCCATCGAGGAGTACCACGACCTTTTCCCGCTCAGCGAGTCCCACGGGTTGACGCCGGTGGCGCTGTTCACGCCCACCAACACCGATGCGCGGCTGGTCGAGATCGGGCGCCACGGACGCGGTTTCGTCTACGGCGTGGCGCGGCGCGGGGTGACGGGCAAGCGCACCGACCTGAAGGCCGGCATCGACGCCCTCGCCGCCCGCTACCGCGCCGCCACCGACGTGCCCCTCGCCCTGGGCTTCGGCATCGCCGGGGGCGACGACGTGCGGCAACTTCACGGCAGTTGCGAGATCGCCATCGTGGGCTCGGCCCTGCTCGAGCACTGGGAGAACGGCGGCGAAGAAGAATACCGGAGCTTTCTGGAGGAGCTGCAGAAGGCGCGCTTCTGAGGCGAATCCCTGTTTGCCGCGAGGACACCCGAACCATGAAGGCAGTCTTCATCCCTGAAACCGGCGGCCCCGAGGTCCTGACCTACGGCGACGTTGCCGAACCCGCCATCGGCGCCGGTGATCTCCTGGTCCAGGTGAAGGCGGCGGCGCTCAACCGCCGGGACCTGTTCGCCCGAGCGGGCACCCACGGTGTCAAGCCGACCCTGCCCCACGTCCCGGGTCTGGAGGTCGCCGGCGAGGTGGTGCGGGCTGGGCCGGAGGCAACCACCTTCAAGATCGGCGACCGGGTGCTGGGGCGGTGCA
Source organism: Deltaproteobacteria bacterium (assembly GCA_028821115.1). Taxonomy (GTDB): domain Bacteria; phylum Desulfobacterota; class Binatia; order UBA9968; family JAJDTQ01; genus JAJDTQ01. Next base: position 11,269 of record JAPPHF010000061.1, read on the forward strand.
GAGGCGGCGGCTACGCGGAACTCGCGCGGATGGAAGCCGCCGACGCCTACCCCTTCCCCGAGTGGATGTCGTTCGAGGAAGCGGCATGCATCGCGGTGCCCTTCGGCACCGCCTGGCGCATGCTGGTGCGCCGGGCCATGCTGAAGTCGGGAGAGGACCTGCTGGTGATCGCCGCGGGCAGCGGCATCGGCAGCGGCGCCATCCAGCTCGGCAAGCTGTTGGGAGCGCGGGTCATCACCACCGCCAGCGCTCAATGGAAGCTCGACAAGGCCGCCGAGCTGGGCGCCGACGCGGGCATCAACTACAAGGAGTTCCCCGAGTTCAGCAAGAAGGTCCAGGAGTTGACCGGCGGCGAGGGCGTGCACGTCATCTTCGAGCACGTGGGCGCGGCAGTGTGGGGGGAGTGCTTCGCCAGCCTCCGGCGGGGCGGCCGCTTCATCAACTCCGGGGTCACCGCCGGCCACCGGGTGGAGCTTCACCTGGGGCAGCTCTGGACCCGCGAACTGACCCTCATGGGCACCACCATGCGGCCGCGGGACGACATGCCCGCGGTCATGACCCTGGTGCGCGGCGGAAAGCTCCGCGGCGTGGTCTCCGAGGTGCTGCCGCTGCGCGAGGCCGCCCGCGCCCACGATCTCATGGAACGAAGCGAGTTCTTCGGCAAGATCGTGCTGGTCCCCTAGATGGCGTCCTTCGACTTCGCTTCGCTACGCTCAGGACGAACGGAACTTTGGTGTCCCGCAGCAGCAACCCCACCACGCCACAGGTTTTCCAAAACCGTTCGTCCTGAGCGTAGCGAAGCGAAGTCGAAGGACGCCATCTAGAACGGACAAGAAAGATCATGCGGTTCGGGATCATGGGGACCGGCGGGGTTGGGGGCTATTTCGGCGGGCTGCTGGCCCGTGCGGGGCTGCCGGTGTGCTTCATCGCCAGGGGCGGCCATCTCCAGGCGCTGAAGGAAAACGGCCTCGCCGTGGAGTCCGTGGAACCCGGCAGGTTCAACGTCCGGGATACACTGTTCACCGACGACGCCGCGGAGGCCGGACCGTGCGACGTGATCCTTTACTGCGTGAAGACGCCCGCCAACGACACGGCCATTCCCTTCATGCGGCCGATGATCGGCCCTGATACCGTGGTCATCTCGCTCCAGAACGGCGTCGACAACGGCGAGTTGCTGGCCCGCGAGTTCGGTGAGGGCCGGGTCATGGAGGGAGCCGCCTATGTCTTCAGCACCATCACGGCGCCGGGGAAGATCCACCAGACCGGCGGGCCTCGCAAGATCGTGTTCGGGCGCCTCGGCGGGGGTGGCAGTCAAAGTGGCGAGGAAATCGTCGGCGTCATGCGTGGGGCCCAGGTCGACGCCCGTCTCTCCGAGGACATCCGCATCGAGCTGTGGAACAAGTTCATCCTGATCTGCGCGGTGAGCGGCATGACCGCGCTGACCCGACGGCCGCTGGGCGAGATCCTAGGCTACGACGGCACCGCGCGCATGGCGCGGGAGGTGATGCGGGAGGTCTACCAACTGGCGCTGGCCATGGGGATACCGCTGGAGCCCGAATCCGACGCCGCCAACTACCGCTTCATGGCGCAACAGGACCCTTCCGGCAAGGGAAGCATGTGCCATGACCTGGAAGCGGGACGGCGCCTCGAGATCGACTCATTGTGCGGGTACGTGTCGCGCATGGCCCGCGTCCACGGCGTCGCCACCCCGCTCAACGACTATCTCTACGACACACTCAAACTGGAGGACCTGCAGGCGGTGAGGCGGTCGAGGGAGGCGCCAGCATGACCGCTCCCCGCCAGCACGTGGAGAAGATCCCCGTAGACCGCGGCATGCAGGTGTCCGCGGTGGTGGCGGAGCCGGCAGCGTACCACGCCGGTGAATCCGACGTCATCGTCCTCGCCCACGGCGCGGGCGCGGACATGCACCACCCGTTCATGAGCTTCTTCCACGAGTCCCTGGCGCGGTCGGGCTGGCTCTCGGTGAAGTTCAACTTCCCGTACAAGGAGTTGGGCCGGAAGGCGCCCGATCCCGCGCCCCGGTTGGAGGACGCCTTCGAGCGGGTGCTGACCCACGTGCGGGAGACTCTCCGCCCGGCGCCGGGGCGGCTCTTCATCGGCGGCAAGTCCATGGGCGGCCGCATCGCCGCCAACGTCGCCGCCAGGGAGGCTGAGGCCGGGGAGCAAGGTCTGGCGGGTCTCGTCTTTCTCGGCTACCCGCTGCACGCGCCCAAGCGCCACGACCGGCTCCGGGCCGACAACCTCGTGAAGATCGCCGCGCCCATGCTGTTCGTGGAAGGCACCAACGACCCCTTCTGCCGGCTCGACCTGCTGGACGAGGTGCTGAAGCGGGTCCGGGCGCGGGCCCGGACCCACGTCATCGAAGGCGGCAACCACGACTTCCGCGTTCCCAAACGCCTGGGCCGCGAGGCCCAAGACATCTGGCGGGAAGTGGTGGAAACGATCTGTGAGTGGCGGGCCAGCTAGGCCGGCTACTTTGCGGGTTCCTTGCGCCGGGCCGTGTTGGTGACGATGGGCTCCACCGGCACGTCGCTGTGGTGACCGCGGTCGCCGGTCTTCACGCCCGCGATCTTGTCCACCACGTCCATGCCCTCCACCACCTTGCCGAACACCGCGTAGCCGAAGTCCCGGGTGCCGTGGTCCAGGAACTCGTTATCCTTCAGGTTGATAAAGAACTGGGAGGTGGCGCTGTTGATGTCGGAAGTGCGCGCCATGGACAGCGTGCCGCGGGTGTTCTTGACGCCGTTGTCGGCCTCGTTCTTGATGGGCGCCCGGGTCTCCTTCTGGTTCATGTCGGCGGTAAAACCGCCGCCCTGGATCACGAAACCGGGGATCACCCGATGAAAGATGGTGCCGTCAAAGAAGCCGGCGTCGACGTAGTCGAGGAAGTTCTTCGCCGTGATCGGGGCTTCCTCGGAAAGTAGCTCGATCGTGATGTCGCCCATCGACGTAGAAAAAATCACCACAGGTCTGTCTCCTCCCTCTGCTGTTGGGCCGAACGCCGCGGCGCCCAGAAACAAAATGACTGCCGCAATCAGGCACCTGAGTGCCGTACCCTGCTGTGCCAAGAAGTACCTCCTCACTGTGTTTCCACTCACGCCTCACCCGCCGTGACTCGGTCCAGTATCCAGTCCACCACCCGCGGCTTGCCTAGTATGACATCAAAACGCCGGTCGCGGAGGTCCTTCCCTGCCCTCTGGAAGCTCACGTAGCGGCCGCCGGCCTCCTCCATCAACACCTTGCTGGCCATGGTATCCCAGAGTCGCAGGTCGAAGTCCACCATGGCCCCCACCGAGCCCCCGATGGCCAGCGCGTGGCCGAAGCAGTCGGTGTAGGTCCGCACCGCTGGGTGTGCCTCCATCAACGCGTCGAACACGTTCGCACGACCGGCGCTGACGAACTGCTGCCGGTCGCCGATGCCGATAATCTCCTTTTCCAGGGCCTCGTCCGCGCCCAGGTCCTCCAGCTTGAGAGCCTCATCGTTGCAGCGGGTCCCGAGGCCCCTGGCCGCGCTGTAGGTCCTGTCCAGGCCCGGCAGGTCGATGATCCCGAGGACCGGGTCTTCGCCGTGGAGCAGGGCCAGCAGCGTACCGTACAGCGGCACGCCGTGCCGGAAGCTCTTGGTGCCGTCGATGGGATCGATGACCCAGGTAAGGGCCTGGCCGCTTCCGGTGTCGGAGAGCTCCTCGCCGATGATGCGGTGGGTGGGAAAGCGCGACGCCAGCAGGGTCCGGGCCTTCTCCTCCACGGCGATATCCACGTCCGTCACGAAGCTGCCGTCGGCCTTGGACCGATGGGTAAAGCCCTTCTCCAGCAAGGTTTCGATGAGGGCTCGCGTCTGCCGGACGATGCCGCGAGCCTCGGACAGCAACTCCCGCAACTCCGCCGCCTCGGGTGCGCCGCTCACCGCGAAACCCTCCCCCCACAACACGCCGTGGCCTCCCCCGAACCCATGGGCCGAGTATACACGTTGCTCAGGACGCAGGGAAACGAGGGCCGGATCCGCACGGGCTCCCCAGGAGACGGTGGACGGGCGGTTGTGCCGCTGTTAGGGTTACCAGCGGCGGTTCGGGCCGCCGGACTGCCACAGGGAGGCCCCATGGACCACAAGATCTTTGCCATGACCGTCGGCATCGCGGAGAACTGGCGCCCCTCGGGCATCATGCCGTGCATCCGCAGCGACGCGGAGCGGGACGAGCCGGTACCCTACATCGTCTGGTGCATCGAGACCCCGGACGGGCCGGTGGTGGTGGATACGGCCTACCACCCGGACTACGTCCCTGCGGAATGGGCTCAGGGCAACCAGTTCCGGGAACCGGCTCAACTTCTGGGCGAGCTAGGGATGCGCCCGGAGGATGTGGCAACCGTTATCGTGACCCACTTTCACGTGGACCATTTCACCGGTTTCGACTTCTTCCCCAAGGCGAACTTCGTTATCCAGAAGGACGAGTACGACTTCTGGACCGGGCCGATGATGCGCTTCGACTACCTCAACAACCTGATCCGGCCCAAGGTGCGGCCGGCGCTGCAACGGCTGGTGGACGACGGCCGCGTTACGCTGGTGGACGGCGACCACCAACTGGTCCCCGGGGTGGAGCTCCTGAAGGCCGGCGGCCACACGCCCGGGTCGCAGATGGTGGCGGTGGAGACGGCGCGGGGCAAGGCGGTGTTGTGCGGCGACATCGCCTACACCTACCGTAACCTGCGCGAGCGCATCCCGGTGGGCTGGTACTTCAACCTGCCGGACTCGGTGGTGGCGCTGGATCGGGCGCTTGAGACAGCGTCCAGCCCCGAGCTGTCGTTCCCCAACCACGATCCCGAGATCATGCAAGGCAAGCGGGTGATACGGGTGGCCTGAGAGGCATCGCAGGTGGCGACCCAAAGCCCGGCCGTCCGCCGAATCGGCGTCATCTCGGACACCCACGGGCTGGTGCGGCCCCAGGCCGTGGAAGCCCTCCGGGGGTCGGACCTGATCATCCACGCCGGCGACATAGGCAAGCCCGAGGTGCTGGAGCAGCTTCGCTCGCTGGCGCCGGTGGCCGCGGTGCGTGGCAACGTCGACCGCGGGGCCTGGGCCGGCGAAATCCCCGAGGAACGGACCGTCGAGGTAGGCGGCGCCCGCATCCACGTGGTTCACAACCTCAAGGCCATGGCCTCGGAGCCGGAAGGCTGCCGCATGGTGATCAGCGGCCACTCGCACAGGCCGTCCATCCAAAGGCGCGACGGCGTGATCTACCTCAACCCCGGCAGCGCCGGCCCGAGGCGCTTCACACTGCCGGTGGCGGTGGCGACCGTCCGGTTGAGCATGCGGAGCCTGCAGCCGAAGCTGCTGGAGCTCGCGGTCTGACGCGCCCCGGGGCAGTGTTTCACGGACCCGGCACGCAACGCGGGGAGACAACCTCATGGACCTTCAGGACGCGCTGACAACCGCGCGAGAGGCCGTGCACCAGGCGGGAGAGAAGCTCCTCTCCTACTACACGTCGAAGTACACCATCCAGCACAAAAGCGGCGGAAACCCCGTCACCACCGCCGACATCGAGGCCAACACCATCCTGCGGGAAGCCCTGCTCGGCGCGTTTCCCGAATCCGGCTGGCTGTCGGAGGAATCATTGGATGACGGCAAACGGCTGCAACGGGAGTGGGTATGGATAGTCGACCCCCTGGACGGAACCGTGGAGTTCATCAGGGGGATCGATGAGTTCGCCGTGTCCGTGGCCCTGGTGCACGGCGTGACGCCGGTGGTGGCGGTGACCTACAACCCCGCGACCGGGTGCATGACCCATTGCCGTCGCGGCTCAGGAACCTTCCGGAATGGCGCACCCGTGCGGGTGTCGAACCGCTCGCGGCTGGCAGGGGCCACCGCGCTGGCCAGCAGGAGCGAAACCCGGAGAGGCCTTTTCGCGAGGTTCCGGGGAATTCTCGAGATCACGCCCACGGGCAGCATCGCCCACAAGCTCGCGGAGTTCGCCGGCGGACAGGCCGACCTGACCGTGAGCCTGGCGCCGAAGAACGAATGGGACGTGTGCGCGGGCGTGCTGCTTGCCGAGGAAGCCGGTGCCAGGGTCACGGACCTGGACGGAAAGCCCTTCTCCTTCAATCAGGCCGACACGTTGCGCAACGGCGTGATCGCCGCCAATCCGACGCTCTATCCCGACCTGTTCCGCCTGGTCGCCGAGCGCGAGCCCTAGCCGTCGTCTTCGGGGTCGGTTTCTTCCGGGTCGGTGACTTCAGGGTCGGTGACTTCAGGTTCGGTGACTTCAGGTTCGGTGACTTCGTGCAGCAGCTCCAGGGCCTCCTCGGCCTCGTCTTCCGGCACCTGGATCACCGCGGCCACGCCGGCCGAGCCGAAGCCGCCCCACAGGGGGGCCACCGGCAGCAGCGTCAGCGCCGACTCGCCCTGCACCACGTAGGTGATGCCCGCGCTGTCCAGGACGGACTTGACGACGGCCAGGGTGGACACGTCCACCGTCCGAAAGACGTCGACATAGTTCACGGCAAGGGTCCTTCCTCTGAGGGGTTCACGGCGGCGCCAGCAATGTCCAGCACCAGCTTCGTCACCGCGACGCGCCCGCCCAGGCACACGTCCACGTCCCGGCCGGGCTGTCGCGGGCGTTCGTGGTACACCGCATCGTAGACGAACGCCCCTTCTTCCCTCCGGTAGGCCACGCCCAGGGGCTCTGTGTCCAGGGCACAGAACGCCAGGTCCACGGCGCCGTCGGTGGGCGGGTGCGGCAGGTTCACGTTCCAGAACTCGCCCTTGGCCGGCTCGCCGGCAAGAATCCTCCTCAGCACGAGCGCCGCCCGGCGATGCGTGACTTCCCAGTCCACCGGCCGCCCCTTGGCCACGTACTGTGAGATGGCGAGAGAGCGGCAGCCCAGCAGCGCGGCCTCGCGGGCCGCCGCCACGGTGCCCGAGGTGTAGATGTCGGCGCCGAGGTTCGCTCCCCGGTTGACGCCCGACAGCACCCAGGACGCATCCGGCGCGATCTCCGTGAGCCCGATCCGGACGCAGTCCGCGGGGCTGGCCTGAACGCGGTACCATCCGTCATCGGTGCGCTCCACGGCGATGGGCCGGTCCGTGGTTAGTTTGTGCCCCACGCCGGACTGCACCTCCGCCGGCGCCACCACCACGACGTCGGCCCATTCGCGCACGGTCCGCTCCAGCACTTCCAGGCCGGGCGCATCGATGCCGTCGTCGTTGGTCAGCAGGAATTTCACCGGCTACATCCGCTCCAGGGACTGGATGCCGAGGATGGTGAGGCCGCTGTGGAGCACCTGCTTCACGGCGGTAAAGAGCAGCAGCCGGGCCTGCGCCTTGCCGGCATCCTCTCCCTTGACCCGAAGGACCGCGTAGCTGGCGTGCAGGCCGCGGGCCAGCTCCAGCAGGTAGTTGGCCAGCACGGAGGGTTCGTAGAGGCGGCCCGCTTCGCGCAGCACGTCCGGGTAGCGGGCCACCAGGCTTACCAGCCGATGGGCCTCGGGTTCCACCAGCGGAGCCACGTCGGCATCCGGGTCCGGGTCGAGGCCGCAGTTGCGCAGGATGCCGGCGATGCGGGCGTGGGCGCTCATCAGGTAGGGGCCGGTGTCGCCGTCGAAGGAGATGGCCAGGTCCCAGTCGAAGCGGTAGTCCTTGATCCGCTGCTTGGACAGGTCCGCGAAGAAGATGGCGGCGATACCGACGGCCTCGGCCACGGTCTCCTCGTCCTCCAGAACGAGCCGCTTCTCGATCTCGCCGCGCATGTACGCCAGCGCCCGCTCCCGCGCCTCGTCCAGCAGCTCCTCCAGGTATATGACGTTGCCCTTGCGGGTGGACATGCCCTGGACCAGCCCGAAGTTCACGTGCACGCAGTCCTTGGCCCAGGGGTGGCCGAGCAGCTTCAACACGGTGAACAGCTGCCGGAAGTGCAGCGACTGGCCGCTCGCCACCACGTACACGATGCGGTCGCAGCCGTAGGTGTCGTGCCGATACCTGGCGGCGGCCACGTCCCGGGTGAGGTAGAGGGTGGTGCCGTCGGCCTTCTCCAGCAGGGCCGGCGTGTCGATGCCCTCCGCCGAGAGGTCGATGATGAGCGCCCCTTCCGACACCGTGGCCAGGCCCTTGGCGTGGGCTTCCTCGATGACCGCGTCCATCTTGTCGTTGAAGAACGACTCGCCGGTGTAGGAATCGAAACGCACGCCGAGCCGCTCATAGATCCGCTTGAAGTAGTCGAGGCTGGTGTCGCGGATCCTGCGCCACAGCGCCAGCGCCACCTCGTCCCCGGCCTCCTGGCGGCGGAACCATTCCCGCGCCTCCTCCACCAGCTCCGGGGCGCCGTCCGCCTCCTCGTGGAACTTGACGTACAGACGGTTGAGGCTCATCAGGTCGTCGGCGTCCTCGGGCCTTCCGAAGCGCTTGAGGCCCACGATCTGCCTGCCGAACTGGGTCCCCCAGTCGCCCACGTGGTTGATGCCCACGACCTTGTAGCCGAGGGCCTCGAAGATACGCACCAGCGCGCCGCCGATGATGGTGGAGCGCAGATGGCCCACGTGGAAGGGCTTGGCGATGTTGGGGGAGGAGTAGTCGATGGCGATGGTGTGACCGGCGCCGTCCCGGGAACAGCCGTACGCCTCGCCGGCCGACACTGCCTCTCGCAGCACCGCCTCGGCGTAGCGCGTCCGGTCCACCGACAGGTTCACGTAGCCGCCCAACGCCTGGGCGCCGCGCAGCAGCTCCAGGTCTCCCGCCGCCTTCTCGGCGATCTCTTTCGCGATGGCCGGCGGGGCCTTGCGCAGCTTCTTGGCCAGGGTGAAGCACGGGAACGCGAAATCGCCCATGTCCGGCTTCGGCGGCACCGTCAGCATGCGTTCCACCGCGTCGCTCTCAAGCTCCGCGTGCCGGGCGATGACCCGGGCCGCCTCGCCGCGGAAATCTTCGACCCTCATGATGCGGCCCGCCCCGTGCTTCCCGTCGACATCATCTCGCCGAGTCTAACACAAAAGGCGCACGTGTGAGCAGGGAGGCGCCGATGACAAGGTGTAGGGCGGGTTTCCAATCCGCCCGCGGCTCGAACACATGCGGCGAACCCGTCCGAGGAAAGCCGGCTTTTCTGGACAAGCGCCGCGCTTTTCGAGTATTTCTGTGGTTCCCGAGTCGCCCGCGCGATGCATTCATGTGCGTTCAAAGGAGCAGACATGGCCAAGACGAACAAGCATGAGAAGAAGTTGAAGGACTCGGTCCGTGACGACGCCGGCGCAGCCGTGGATCGGCCGAAGAAGATCGACAACAAGCGTTACGAGAAGGAGCTTCTCAGGCTCCAGATTGAACTCGTGACCATGCTCGAATGGATCAAGCAAGAGGGGCTCAAGGTGGTGGTATTGTTCGAGGGTCGCGACGCGGCGGGCAAGGGCGGCGTCATCAAGCGCATCACCCAGCACCTGAGTCCCCGGATATGCCGCGTCGTGGCGCTGCCCGCGCCCACCGAGCGCGAGCAGACCCAGTGGTACTTTCAGCGTTACGTGCCCCATCTGCCGGCCGCCGGGGAGATGGTGCTGTTCGATCGCAGTTGGTACAACCGCGCCGGGGTCGAGCGGGTCATGGGCTTTTGCACCAACGAGGAATACCAGGAGTTCCTGCGTAGCTGCCCGGAGTTCGAGCGCATGCTGGTCCGCTCCGGCATCATGCTGATCAAGTACTGGTTCTCGATCTCCGACGAGGAACAGGAGCGGCGCTTCCAGAGCCGGCTCAAAGCCAAGCACAAACGCTGGAAGCTGAGCCCGATGGACCTGGAGTCACGGCGGCGCTGGGTGGACTATTCGAGGGCGAAGGACGAGATGTTCGCCCACACCGACATCAAGCAGGCGCCGTGGTACGTGGTCGAGGCGGACGTGAAGAAACACGCGCGGCTGAACTGCATCAGCCACCTGCTGAGCCTGATCCCCCATCAGGATTTGACGCCCGAACCGATCAAGCTGCCGAAACGGACGGATGCCGGCGCGTACGTCCGCCCGCCCATCACGGACCAGACCTTCGTCCCCGCGGTGTATCCCTGAAAGCACGGATCACCTTTCTGGGGTTGCGTCCCCGGGATGGCCGCGCGCGGAACTAGACCTCGAACGCCGGCGCCACGTGGCGGCTGAAGCGCTCCATGGAGGCGAGGACCTTGTCCTGCTTGAGGCCGCCGAAGTGGAAGCACAGGCCGATGTGGTTGGGGCCGACGACGTCGATGATGACCTTGAGGTGCTCGATGCAGGTGTCTGGGCCACCGAAGACGCCGCGGTTGTCCTGCACCATCATGTCGTAGGCCAGGCGCGCGTAGATCTTGTCCAGCATGGGCACGCGGGCGGGGTCGAGACGGACCTCGTCCAGGGCGAACTCGCGCCAGCGGTGCCACGCATCCTCCACTTCGGCGCGGGCCTGGCTGTCGTCCTCGCCGACGTAGATCGGGTACATGACGAAAACATCGTGGTCTTCCTCGGAGTAACCCGCTTCCCGCAGGCTTTCGAGGTAGACCTCGATGCGACGACGCTGCTCCTCGTTGCTGCCGATCCACGGCAGCGTCATGAGGTGGTAGCCGTGGCTTCCGATCATGCGGAAGTTGTCGAGGTCCCGGTTGGCCGGCACGTAGATCGGCGGATGGGGCTGCTGGTGCGGCCTGGGCCGCACGGTCATGCCGTGGTAGCTGAAGAACTCGCCGTCCCACTCCACGGTCTCCTCGGTCCACGCCATGCGGATGACATCCAGGGCCTCCACGAGCCGCGGCTGCGCGGTGGGCCAGTGGTGTCCGTACACCTCGTACTCGTGAGGGCTCATGCCCCGGCCGGCGCCGAAGAGCAGGCGTCCGCCGGAGAGGAGATCCAGCATGGCGTAGTCCTCGGCGATCTGCAGCGGGTGGTGCATGGGCACCAATGACACGGCCGAGCCGAGTTGGAGCCGCCGGGTGCGCTGTGAGGCCGCCGACAGAAGCATCTGCGGACTGGGCATCATGCCGCCGAACAGGCGGAAGTGGTGCTCGGTGACCCACAGGCTGTCGAACCCCATTTCCTCCGCGGCGTCGATCTGCTCGAGCCAGCGGGAGTAGAGCTCGCGCGAGTCCCCGTCGAGGTCGGGAACGTAGGTGTTGAGCAGGTAGTATCCGAACTTCATGGCGGTCCTTCGCATCTCGACACTGTCATTTCCGAACCGTGTCCTCGTTTCACCCGAGCCGCGCCTTCAAGGCGTCCAGGCTCGGCTCCACCGGTTGCAGCTGCTCCGGCGGCACGGTCACGCTGGCGACCTGCTTGAGGCCGTGGCCGGTGATGTTGCACACGACCATGTCGTCGGCGCGGATGACGCCCTCCCGCCTGAGCCGCGCGGCCGCGGCCAGCGACACCGCGGCCGAGGGCTCGGCGAACACTCCGGCCAGACGGCCCAGCAGGTCCTGGGCCTCGAGGATCTCGCCGTCCGGCAGCCCTACGCCGGTGCCGTTGCTGGCGCGCACCGCGCGCAGGGCGCGCAGCCCCAGCGCATGGGGGTTGCCCACCCGGATGCTCTCCGCCACCGTGGCGCCCGCGGCCACCGGCTCCACGGTGGCGCTGTTGGTGTTGAGCGCCGCGGCGATGGGGGCCGCGGCCTCGCTCTGAGCCGCCACCAGCCGGGGGAACCGGTGCACCCAGCCGAGGCCGTGCAATTCCAGGTAGCCCTTCCACATGGCCACGAGGCCGGCCCCGCCGGCCGTGGGGTGGATGATCCAATGGGGCACGTGCTCGTCCAGTTGATCGAACAGCTCGAAGGCGTAGGACTTCTTGCCCTCGTTGCGGTACGGGTTGGTGGACAGGCAGTCGTACCAGCCGAACTCCTTGACCGCGGCGCGGTACAACGCGCCCATGCCTTCGAGGCTTTCCCCCTCCACCACCACGACGGTGGCGCCGCAGGCATACGCCTGGGTTACTTTGGCCGCATCGGTGCCCGCCGGCACCATGACGACGCTGCGCAACCCCGCGGCCGCGGCGTAGGCGGCCACCGACGCAGCGGCGTTGCCGGTGGACGGTACCGCCACGGTGTCGAAACCCAGCTCCACTGCGCGGGAGATACCCACGCTGTTGCTGCGGTCCTTGAGAGAGCCCGTGGGCAGCAGCGTGTCGTTCTTGACGTAGAGCCGTTCCATCCCCAGGTGCTCGCCCAGACGGCGGCAACGCATGAGCGGCGTGTAGCCCTCGCCCAGGGACACCACCGAGCCGCGGCTCTTGACCGGAAAGAAATCGAACCAGCGCCACAAGGTGTTGTCGGCGCTGGAGCGGATGATGCGCACGTCGGAGCGGGTGAGATGTCCGAGGTCCATGTGGACCTCCAGCACGGCTCCGCAGGAGCCACAAACGAAGGTGTCGTCGGTCACCGCCTCCCAGCCGCACTGCGGACAGCGTAGGGCCGCGAACCTGCCCATGACCCCTCAGGCCCCGGCTTCCCGGGCGTCTTCCCACAGCACCTCCACCGGATGGAGCGCCCGGCGCCCGGTGAGATGCTCGATCTGCTGCCGGCAGGATATCCCCGACGCCACCACGCGCGCGTCCTCGGGGGCGGCCTCCACCGCCGGCACCAAGCGGCGGTTGGCGATGGCCACGGACACGTCGTAGTGTTCCTTCTCGAAGCCGAAGGAGCCGGCCATGCCGCAGCAGCCGGAATCCACCTCGCGCACCTCGTGGCCGGCTTCCCGCAGTACCGACACCGTGGGCGTCATGCCCACCAAGGCCTTCTGGTGGCAGTGGCCGTGCAGCACCACCGGCGGCCTGGCGTCGCCGCCGTTCTTCAAAGCGCCCACCGCCTCGTCGCGTATCAGCAGCTCCTCGATGAGCAACGTGTGGCCTGCGACCATGCGCGACGGCTCGTTGCGCAGCAGGTCGGGGTACTCGTCCCGGAGCGTCAGGATGCAGGAAGGCTCCAGGCCCACCACCCGCACTCCCTGCTCCACGTGGGGCAGCAGCCGGGCGACGTTCCAGGCGGCGTGGTCCTTGGCGTCCTGCAGCATGCCCTTGGAGATCATCGGGCGGCCGCAGCAGCGCCGCGGCACGGTCATCACCCGGTAGCCGAGATGCTCCAGCAGGTGGGTGGCCGCCACCGCCACGTCGGGCGTGTTGTAGGTGTTGAAGGTGTCGTGGAACAGGATCACCGAGCCGCGGGAGCCGCTTCCCGCGGCATCGCGCTTGTTCCACCAAGTCTCGAAGTTGTTGCGCGCGAAGCTCGGCAACGGGCGCCTGCGGTCGATGCCCAGGAAGCGGTCCAGGAACCAGCGGCTGATGAAGCTGCCGTTGACCCGGTTCGTGACCGGCGCCGTCAACGAGCCCCAGCGGCTCAGGGCGCCGATGCGGCCGAACAGGCGGCTCCGCAGCGACACCCCGTGCACCTGCTGGTAGTGGTGCAGGAACTCGTACTTGAGCTTGGCCATGTCGACGTTGGAGGGGCACTCGGCCTTGCAGCCCTTGCACTCGAGGCACAGGTCCAGCACCTCGTGGAGCCGCTCGCCGGTGAACTCGGAGCGCGGCACCTTGCCGGACAACACCGCGCGGAAGGCGGTGGCGCGCCCGCGGGTGGAGTGCTCCTCCTCCATTGTAGCCATGTAGGACGGGCACATGGTGCCGCCCAGGGTCTTGCGGCAGGCGCCGGTGCCGTTGCACATCTCCACCGCCGCCACGAAACCGCCCTGGTCGCTGAAGTCCAGCATCGTGTCCGGCTCCCAGGTCTTGTAGGAGGTGCCGTAGCGGAGCGAATCGGTCATGGGCGGCGCGTCCACGATCTTGCCGGGATTGAGCAGGTTGTCGGGATCGAACAGGCGCTTGACCTTGCGGAACTCCTGGTACAGCTCGGGGCCGAAGAGCTTCTCGTTCAGGTGGCTGCGGGCCAGGCCGTCGCCGTGCTCGCCGGACATGGCGCCGCCAAACTCCATCACCAAGTCCGAGATCTCGCGGGAGATCACCGTCATCTTCTCCACCTCGCCCGCTTCCTTGAGGTTGATGAACGGGCGGATGTGCATGCAGCCCACGGAGCAGTGGCCGTAGTAGCCGGCGCGGACGCCGTGGCTGCCGAGGATGCCGCGGAAGCGCTTGATGAACTCGGGCAGCCTCACCGGGTCCACCGCGGTGTCCTCGACGAACGCGATGGGCTTCTTCTCTCCCTTGATGCCCAGCAGGAGCCCCAGGCCGGCCTTGCGCACGCCCCAGATCTGATTCACCTCCCGTGGCTCGTAGGCCACGGAGGCGGCGTAGCCCATGCGCTCGCGCTGGCGGATCACCTCCAGCTTGTCGACCTTGTCGCGGACCTCCTCCAGGGTGTCGCCGTCGTATTCCACCATGAGGATGGCGTCCGGGTCGCCCTGCACGAAGCCCAGCCGCTTGGACTGCTCGATGTTGTTGCGCGCCAGGTCCAGGATGGGCTTGTCGGTGAGCTCCATGGCGTAGGGGTCGGTGGCGAGGATGGTTTCGGACACCGCCAGCGCGTCCTGGAGGTCGTGGAAGTGGATGACGTCCAGGGCGGTGAACTTCGGCTTGGGCACCAGCCGCATCTTGGCTTCCACCACGCACGCGAGGGTGCCCTCGGAGCCCACGATCAGGCGCGAGAGGTTGAACGGCTGGTCCTTGGTGAACTCGTCCAGATTGTAGCCCGAGACCCGCCGCATGAGCTTGGGATAGCGCTCCGCGATGAGCCCGCCGGCGGACTCCACCAGCGGCGGGAGCTGCTGGTAGATGCGGTTTTCCAGCCCCTTCCCTCCCTGCCTGGCGGCGAGCCCGTCCGTCGAGAGGTCCGTCAGCACCGCCTCGCTTCCGTCGGCCAGGAGCACGGTCAGCTCCAGCACGTGGTCCAGGGTTTTGCCGTAGACGACGGAATGGGCGCCGGCCGAGTTGTTGCCGATCATGCCGCCGATGGTGGCCCGGTTCGAGGTGGAGGTGTCCGGCCCGAAGAGCATCCCCATGGGCGCCACGTGGGAATTAAGGGCGTCCTGGACCAGCCCCGGCTGGACGCGGGCCCAGAGCTCCTCCTGGTTCGTTTCCAGCACCTGGTTCATGTACTTCGAGAAGTCCATGACGATGGCGTGGCCCACGGTCTGGCCCGCCAGTGAGGTGCCGCCGCCCCGGGCCAGCACCGGCACCCTGTGCCGGTTGGCCACCTCGATGACCGCCTGCACGTCGCCCTTGTGCCTAGGGATCACCACGCCCACCGGCTCCATCTGGTAGATGGACGCATCGGTGGCGTAGAGCAGCCGCGAGTAGTGGTCGAACCGTACCTCGCCCTCCACCCGCTTGCGGAGCTCGGCCTCGGTCTCCCGGTAATCCTGCACTTCACGCGCCATGGGAAATGCTCCTCGCCGCCACCCCGTCACGAACGAGATGGCGATGGCTCAGGTATCCCCGCCTCTGCGGAAAGACTCAGTCGATGGGATCGTACCGCTTGACCACGGCCCGCGCGCCCTGCAGCGCCCGCGCATGTGTCTGGATGGCCTGGTGGTCCTCGCTTTCGCGATAGCGATCGATGTCTTCCTGGCTATCCCACTCGGCGTAGGAGATGTATTCTCCCGGGGAATCGATGCACTTCAGCAACTGCTCGGACTTGCAGCCCGGCTGAGCGAGCATGCGCGGGCCGCAATCCTCTTTCCATATGCGCTCCGCCTCCGCGGCTTGGCCGGGGTCGACGTTGACGTGGATCAATCTGACGATGGACATATCAAGTCCTCCTCTTTGCGATTCGTCTGTTACGGTTTATTGCAACTCTTCCGTATACCACAAGCGACTCGGAAGTTGATGAGAATTGGCGTACGGTCAAGTAGTCGGTTGGCTACAGCGAATCAACCCCAGTCCCTTGGAACCGGCTCGACGCAAATTGAGACAGGTAGACGAACCGGTTCGGCGAGAACACTCTCCTCGATCGCGGGAGCGATGGATGTTGAGGTTGATGATCTGATCCGAGCCGCGCGGTCCGAAAGGACTGCTCAATCACGCACGCGAATCCTCGACTCCTCCACGATCCAGAGCTGGCCGTCGACGGAGCCGGTGGAAAGCTGCTCAAGAAACCGCGCTCCAATTTCCAGAAGATGGTCGCGTGCTTGATTGTCCAGTCGAAACACGACGATTCCCGGATATGCGCCGGGCCGATATGTTCGGATGTCCGAAAAGTCACCATCGAGCGTCACGATTGCGCGGCGCTCCTGAACACAGACGGTCGCCAGGTCCGGATCGCTTACGCCGCCCAGTTGCTGATCGAGAACGGTCACCGCATCGTGACCCGCCCTATTAAACAACTCCGCCATTTCTGCGGGAAGGTTTTCGTCCAGCTTGAACCGCACTAGGGCTGTCCCCTACTCGGATAGCGCTACCGTCCGCTCCTTGGCCAACTCCGCGGCGTAGCACACCGCTGCCTGCACGGACTCTTTTGTGATCGAAGGATAGCTCTTGGTGATTTCCTCTGAGTCAAAGCCGGCCGCCAGATTGTCGAGGATCGTAGCGACCAAGACCCGCGTGCCCGCAATGCAGGCTCTCCCGTGGCAGATTTCGGGATCGACGGTAATGTGTTCTCGCCAGTTCATTGGCGTGTCCCCTCCTTTCCCATTCTAGGTACGCGAAAACGGCCTCAGTTCCAATAAGGGGGCGTTCGCTAGCCGTCGAGAAGTTCCCGGGCCGTGCGAAAGACGCCGTGGAACATGGGCACGGTGAGTTTGCCGGTGAAGGTGTTCTGCTGGCTGGGGTGGTAGGAGCCCAGAAGGGTCAAGCCGTTGTCGAGGTCGTGGCGGATGTCGTGGCCGAATTTCGGGCGGGGCCGGGGAATCGGTTGTCCTGCCTCGGCCGCCGCCTTGAGGTAAGAGTCGAAGGCGATCTTGCCGAGAGCGATGACCACCCTGAGACGGCGGAGCAGCCGGAGGTCGCGGACCAGGTAGCCGCGGCAGTTGTCGAACTCGTCACGGGCGGGCTTGTTGGCGGGGGGCGCGCAGCGGACCGCGGCGGAGATGTAGCAGTCGGTGAGCTCCAGGCCGTCGTCGCGGTCCACGGACTCGGGCTGGTTGGCGAAGCCGTGCTCGAAGAGCGCGCGGTAGAGCCAGTCGCCGCTGCGGTCTCCGGTAAACATCCGGCCGGTGCGGTTGCCGCCGTGGGCGGCGGGCGCCAGACCCACGATCAGGAGCCGCGCGGCGCCGTCGCCGAAGCCGGGCAGAGGCCGGCCCCAGTACTTGTGGCCATGATAGCGGCGCGGCGGATTGGCCGCGGTTTCGGCCCGCCAGGCCACCAGCCGGGGGCACCTCCGGCACCGGATCGCCGCCCGGTTGACGCGTGTCAGGGAGTCCTTTTTCATACGCGTCACGGCATAGCGCATCGGCCGCCCGCGCGCCACCGGGGGACCCGCGCCGAGGGGTTGACGCGGTCTGTCGCAAGGCCTCGGGGAAGGCCCGAAAACCCACCTTGACGCGTCCGAGCGGGTTTTGCTATACCCCTCGAAAACGCAATGAATTTGCGTTCCTCTCGCCAAAGAAAAGGGGATCCCCAGTGCCGCAATTTGACGTTCTCGTTATCGGTGGAGGCGCATCCGGTCTGCGCGCGGCCATCGCCGCCAAGCGCGCCGGGGCGTCGGTGGCGGTGCTGAGCAAGGTCCATCCGCTGCGAACCAACTCGGCGCTGTCCCCGGGCGGCCTGAACGCGCCCCTGGGCAGCGACGACTCCGCGGAAAAATTCGCCCAGGATATCAGAAGCGCCGGCGACGGCCTGTGCGACACCGAGGCCGTGAACATTCTGGCGGCGGACGCGGCCCGAGAGGTCATCTGGCTCGAGCGCGTCGGCGTTCCTTTCAACCGCGATGCCGAGGGGCGTATCGACCGCCGCGCGTTGGGTTCCAGCAGCGTGCAGCGCGCCGCCTATGCCGACGACCGTACCGGCCACATGGTCCTCCACGTGCTGCACGAGCAATTCCAGAGAGAGGACATCCCCTGTTTCAGCGAATGGTTCGTCACCTCGCTGATCCAGGACGGCGGGGCGTGCACCGGAGCGGTGGCCCTGGGGCACAGGAGCGGCCAGCTCGAAACCTTCGCGGCCGGCGCGGTGGTCCTCGCCACCGGGGGCGCCACCCAGCTGTACCGTCCGTGCACCTCGGCCGTGGGCACCACCGGCGACGGCCTCATGCTCGCCTACGACTTGGGCGTCGGCCTGGTGGACCTGGAGATGGTGCAGTTCCATCCCACGGTGTACAGCACGGACCGGACGGCGCTCGTCAGCGAAGCGGCCCTGAGCGAAGGCGCGCAACTCGTCAACGAGGCGGGCGACGCGGTGGTGGATGCCGCCGGGCTCTCCAGGGCGGAACTGGCGGCGGCGGTCCACAAGGCGGGCCACAACGGCGGCGGGCCGGTGTCCCTCGACCTTCGCCCGGTTGCGGACCTGGCGTCGCGCTTTCCCGGGGCGCTGGAGGTGGTCAAGTCCATGGCCGGCATCGACGCGTCCCAGAATCCGGTTCCGGTTCAGCCGGTGGCGCACCGGCCCATGGGCGGCATCGAGACCAACGCGGCCGGCGAGACCTCGGTGTCCGGGCTCTACGCCGTCGGCGAGTGCGCCCACAACGGCCTCAACGGCGCCGGACGGCTTCCGGGCAACACCCTCACCGAAGCGGTGGTGTTCGGTAAGCGGGTGGGGGAAGCGGCGGCGTCCCACGCCAGGTCGGCGGGCGCCAAGGAGGCGGCCGGCTCGGCCGCGCGGGACAACGAACGGCTGGCGGAGATCACCTCCGGAGGCTCGTCCGGCGACACCCTGGGCACCATCCATCGCGAGTTGGGCGAGCTGATGAGCGCCAACCTCGGGGTGACCCGCACGGATGCGGGGCTGGCCGAGGCCCAGGACAAGATCCGCGCGCTGCAGCAGCGCCACGCCGCGCTTCGCGTCAACAACAAGTCGCGAATCTACAACTATGCGCTGGCGGGCCATATCGAGCTTGGGAACCTCCTCAAGCTGGCGGAGGCCACGGCGCTGGCAGCCCGGGGCCGCGCCGAGAGCCGCGGCGCCCATCTCAGAAGCGACCATCCGGAGAAGGACGACTCGAACTGGAAGGCGCACACCGTGGTGCGCTCGCAGGACGGCTCGCCGAAGCTCGATACCCGGCCGGTATCGGCGTAACGGCGGGCACGACGCCCGCACGTCCGCGCGCGGACAACGGCGGGAGGCGCCGGCCAAGGAGGACTCATGGAAGTCACCTACAAGATCAATCGCAAGGACCCGGAGAACGGCGGCGAGTCGGGCTACGCCACCTACCAGGTGGACCTGCCCGAGGACGCCACGGTCCTGGACGGGCTCCAGAAGATCCGCGACGAGCAGGATGACAGCCTGGCTTTCCGCGCCTCCTGTTGCCAGGGCACCTGCGGCGAGTGCGCGGTGCGCATCAACTACAAGGCCCAGTTCACCTGCACCACCCGGATCGGCGACGTCACCAAGAAGGCCCCGGAGGTCCAGTTGGATCCGGTGCGCAACATCTCGGTGATCAAGGACCTGGTGTTCGACATGGACGCCTTCACCTGGGACAAGATGGCCGCCGTAAAGCCCTGGATGGAGCCGGACGAGGAGTTCGCGCCCACCGAGAACATCGTGTCCGAGAAGGACATGGCGGACGTGCGCAAGACCATGAGCTGCTACCAGTGCGGCCTGTGCGACGAGGGGTGCGCGGTGCTTCCGGTGAACTTCGACTTCCTCGGGCCCGGCGCCATGGTCAAGAGCTACCGCTTCGTCATGGACCCGCGGGAGAGCGGCGCCCAGATGGACGCCCGCATGAAGGTGGTGGAGCAACCCCAGGGGCTTTGGGACTGCGTCCACTGCTACGAGGCCGACGGCAAGTGCCCGCGCGGGCTGACTCCCTCCACCAAGATCATGGAAATACGCGACGTGTCCTTCAAGGAAGGCATCAAGAACGAGAAGGTCGGCCGGCACCACGCGAGCTTCATCAACTCGGTGAAGCAGACCGGCTGGCTCGACGAGCGCAAGCTGGTCATGGAGACCGAAGGCTTGACCAACGTCGCCGGACTGATGAAGCTGCTGCCCACCGCGGTGCGCGCCATGCGGCGCGGGAAAATGCCCGGCCGTCACGAGAAGCGCCCCGGGGCCGATCAAATCAAGCGCATTATCGAAAAAGCGGAGGAGTCCAAGTGAAATACGCGTTCTATCCCGGATGTGTGGCCAAGGGCGGCTGTCCCGAGCTCTACTCCGCAGCCGTGAAGGTAGCCGAGAAGCTCGACATCGAGCTCGAGGAGATGACCGACGTGTCGTGCACCGGCGCCGGCTGCATGCCGACGCAGCTTTCGGACCCCATCAACGCGCGGACCTTTGCCAAGGCGGAGCAGATGGGACTTCCCATCATGACCATCTGCAGCACCTGCCAGGGCGTCTTCAGCCAGGCCAACCACCGGCTGCAGGACCCCGAGTACCGGGAAGAGATCAACCGCGAGTACCTGGCCGACGAAGGGCTTTCGTACCAGGGCACCACCGAGGTCACGCACATGCTGTGGGTGCTGTTCGAGGACTACGGCATCGAGAAGCTCCAGTCGCTGATCGAGCGTCCCCTGAACGGCCTCAAGGTTTCGCCCTTCTACGGCTGCTTCATACGCCGGCCCGGGAACATCATGGTGCCCACCAAGGAGGTGGGCGGCCGCCGGACCTACCTGGAGGACCTCACCCGCATCCTGGGGGCGGAGAACGTGGACATCAGCGGCAAGACCAAGTGCTGCGGCTTCCCGATCCTCACCGCCAACGAGGAGGCCTCCCTGGGCATGGTGTCCAAGCACGCCGGCGAGTCAAAGGGCAACGGCGCCGACTGCATGGTGACCCCCTGTCCGCTGTGCCATCTGAACCTCGACGGCAACCAGCCGAGAGCCGAGAGCCAGAAGGGTGAGAAGATCGACTTGCCGATCATCCATCTGCCGCAGCTCGTGGGGCTGGCGCTGGGGTTCGACCCTGACGAAATGCAGCTCAGCCGGCACATCGTGTCCACCAAGGCGGTCAACGACAAGATCGACATGCTCACTTAGAGGATGGGCAAGGACGAGTACAAGCCCAATCCCGTCAACCTGGCCCGGGAGCTGTTCAAGTTCCGCAAGGCGCAGCGTCCCTTCGGCTACTACTACGCCGTGAAGGTCCGGCTCGGCCACGCATGGGTCGAGAACGAGACGGCCCTGGCGGAGATCCTGTCCGGCATCGACGAACTGGGCTACGAGGTGGTCCGGAAGAAACAGTGAAACCACACGCGAAGAGGAGCGCGGACACCGTCAAATCATGAGTACCGTAGCAATCGACAACAAGAGAACCCTGCGACAGGACACTTGGTGGGTGGAGCCCATGCTGGTGGTGCTGGGTCTGGGCGCCTTCGCCGTCTACTCGACCTGGGCCGCGTTGCAGAACGGCAACTACTACGCGGACCCGTACCTTTCGCCCTTCTACTCGCCGTGCCTCGCCATCAACTGCGAGCACGTGAGCGTGCCGCTGTTCGGCTCGTGGTACAACTGGTCACCGGCGATCCTGATCCTGTGGATCCCGGGCGGCTTCCGGCTGACCTGCTACTACTACCGCAAGGCCTACTACCGCTCCTTCTTCTGGTCGCCGCCGGCCTGTGCGGTGAAGGACGCGGCCAGCAGCTACTCGGGCGAGACCCGTTTCCCCTTCATCCTTCAGAACGTCCACCGGTACTTCTTCTGGGCCTCGATACCGATCCTGGTTTTTCTCTGGTGGGATGCGCTGATCGCCTTCAACTTCGGCGGCAGCTTCGGCATCGGCCTGGGCACCCTGGTGCTGATCGCCAACGCCGCCCTGCTGTCGCTCTACAGCTTTTCCTGCCACTCGTGCCGGCATCTGTGCGGCGGCGGGCTCAACAGCTTCAAGGCCGCGCCGGGTCGCTTCAAGGTCTGGGGAATCGTCACCAAGCTGAACGAGAAGCACATGCAGATCGCCTGGGTGAGCCTCGTGTGGGTGGGCCTGACCGACGTCTACGTGCGGCTGCTGGCCCACGGCGTGATCCAGGATCTGAGGATCATCTGATGGCCGGCGAGAGCTACGAGACGCACGACTACGACGTGGTAGTGGTGGGAGCCGGGGGCGCCGGGCTGCGGGCCGGCATCGAGGCCCACGACAAGGGCTGCAGGACCGCCATCATCTGCAAGTCGCTGCTGGGCAAGGCCCACACGGTCATGGCCGAGGGCGGCATCGCCGCGGCCATGGGCAACGTCTGGCCGGAGGATAACTGGAAGGTCCACTTCCGCGACACCATGCGCGGCGGCAAGCTCCTGAACAACTGGCGCATGGCGCAAATCCACGCCCAGCAGGCGCCCGACCGGGTGCTGGAGCTGGAGGAATGGGGCGCGCTGTTCGACCGCACCGACGAGGGGCTGATCTTGCAGCGGGACTTCGGCGGCCACCGCTACGCGCGATTGGCCCACGTGGGCGACCGCACCGGCCTGGAGATGATCCGCACCCTGCAGCAGCGTGCCGTGGCGCTGGGCATCGACGTCTACATGGAGTGCAACATCCAGCACCTGCTGATGAACGACGGCCGGGTGAGCGGGGCCGTGGGCTACTGGCGCGAGAGCGGCGAGCTCGTCGTGTTCACCTGCAAGGCCGTGGTGCTGGCCACGGGCGGATCCGGCAAGTGCTGGCAGGTGACCTCCAACTCCTGGGAGTACAGCGGAGACGGCATGGGCATGGCCATGGAGGTGGGCGCCGATCTCATCGACATGGAGAAGGTCCAGTTCCACCCCACGGGGATGGTCTGGCCCCCCAGCGTCCGCGGCATCCTGGTGACCGAGGGGGTGCGCGGCGACGGCGGCACCCTGCTGAACTCCGAGGGCGAGCGCTTCATGTTCAACTACATCTCCGACTTCTTCAAGGCGG
>JAPPHF010000001.1 GCA_028821115.1 Deltaproteobacteria bacterium
CCCCCCCCCCCCCCCCCCCCCCCCCCCCCCCCCCCCCCCCCCCCCCCCTCTCCTCCCCGCTGGGCCCCCCGCGCCGTGGCCCCCCCCCCCCCCCCCCCCCCCCGACCCGTGAACCGCTGCCCTGTCAGCTTCCCAGGCAGTGCTCGGCGATCTCGCGGTAGGTGGGTTGCCAGAGCTCGCTGCGGTGCCGGTTGGCGTATTCGATGATGCGCTCGAAACCGATGGCGAGATACGGCCGGCCGCCTAGCTCGGCGTGAACGCAGGCGTCGATCATGCCGGGCCGGCCTCGCCTGGCCTCCTCGTAGATGAAATCGAAACCGTCCTTGAACCCGGTGAAGAAGGTGCCGGCGTTGCCCAGGCCGTTGCCCCAGGCGCGCCAGTCGTTGGCGTACCAGGTCTTGGGGATGACGCAGATGCGGCGGCCGTTGACCGACGCGACATAGGGGACGTCGTCGTCCGACGGGTCTCCGGACCACAGGTAGCCCGCTTCGGCCAGGAGCCCCAGGGTGACGTCGGTATGGTGCCCGCCCGGGCCGAACCAGCCCACCGGCCTCGTCCCGGTGATGTCCTCGAGGATGCGGGTGCAGGACTCTATCTCGTCCTTCTGTTGTCCCGGGTCGAGCTCCACCATGCTGACCTCGTTGGTGGTGCCGTGGCCGGCGATCTCGTGACCGGCCTCGTGCAGTGCGCGCACCGCGTCCGGCCACTTCTCCGCCGCCAGCGAGTTCACCAGCACCATGGCCCGGACATTCTGCCGCTCGAGGATCTCCAGGATCCGCCAGATCCCCACGTTGCCGCCGTACTCGGCGTGGGAGAGGGAGCTGTGGTTGACGTCGATACGCGGGTCCATCTTGAAGCGGCCGGTCTTGCGGAACGCTTCGAGGGCCACGCTGAAGGTGCAGCAGACGAGCTTGCCGTCCGGCCAGCGGATCGTGCGTCTGTCAGGAGAGTCCTGGGCCATCATTCGCTCCTTTCGGCATTGCGCGCCGCGAGACGGCCGCGACCCTGCCGGTAATGTCCGGTAGGTCGGGTCAGCCGAAGGCGTAACCCGACACCGCTCTGTCGCGGGGCAGATCCGTCACGCCGCTCGGGACGACAGCCTCGCGTAGCGCTTGCGGTGACGGGCGGCGTTGCCGTACTGGGACGACAGGGCCATGGCCCGCCGCAGGTAGAGACTCGCGTCGTATTCGTCGGTGAAGCCGATGGCGCCGTGCATCTGCACCATGGACTTAGTCACCGACAGAACCGCGTCCGACGCGCGCGCCTTCACCGCCGCCACCATGGCGCGGTTGCCGCGGCCCTCATCCAGAGCGGCGCACACCTGGTAGATCAGCGAGCGCGTGAGCTCTATGTCCACGTGGTCGTTGACCGCCCGGTGCTGCAGCGCCTGGAAGGAGCCGATGGGCCGGCCGAACTGCTCCCGCGTTCCCAGGTAGTCCACCGCCAGCGCCAGCCCCTGCTCCATGATGCCCAGCATCTCGGCCGACGTCCCCAGCAGCATCAGGTCGAGGGTGGCCGTCGCCACCTCCGTGCCTTGCGCGCCGCTTGCGATCACCGCGCCAGCCGGCACGGCGACGTCGTTCAGCGCCAGCACCGCGTGCCCGGTGCCGTCCACGCGGCCCTTCCGCAGGATCTCCAGTCCGTCGGCGTCTTGCTTTACCAGGCACACGACCGTACCGTCGCCGCTCCGCGCGTCCACGATGAATCCCGAAGCGGCGGCCGCGCCGGGAACCGCGCCGGTGCGTCCGGTGAGCTTGAAGCCGCCGCCCGCGGCAGCGGCCTGTACGCGGGCGGCTTCCGGGTCCTCCGCGGCCGGATCGTGCAGCGCGGGGACGATGACGGCCGCGCCGGACATGATCTTGTCGAGGGTTGCGCTCATGCCCTCGGGACCTAGGGCCACGGCCCGCGCCGCCGCCATCACGGCCGCGATGGGCTCGGCCATGAGCCCACGGCCGGCCGCCTCGAGCACCAGCGCCGCCTCGGTGGTGCCCAGCCCCAGGCCCTCGCGCTCCTCCGGCACCAGCAGCGACAGCCAACCGGCTTCCGCCACTACCGCGAGCCTAGCCGGGTCGAAGCCGTGCTCGGTCGCACGCAGCTCCCGGAAACGGGCCGGACCGGCGTGCCGTTCGATGAGCTTGTTCGCGCTCTCCCGAAGAATCGTCTGCGCCTCATCGAGGACGATTTCCATTGAGTCACCTTTCTTGCGTGGAAACGGCCGCTCCCGGTCCGATCACCGCCAGCGCGTCCAGCGCCATTCCTCCGGCACCCTTGGGGTAGACCAGGAAGGGGTTGATGTCCAGGCTCTCGATGACGTCTCCGGCCGCGGCCGCCAGCCGCCCGAGCGCCACCAACGCGTCAACGACAGCGTCGCAGTCGTAGGACCCCTCGCCGCGGTATCCCTCCAGGAGCCTGCCGACGCGGGTGGAGTCGATGAGCCGGGCGGCGCCCTCGCGGCTGATCCCCGGAGGCCCGAAGGCCACGTCCCTGACCAGTTCCAGCCATACGCCGCCGGCCCCGAACATGACCACCGTCCCCATCTCGGGGTCCCGCTGCATGCCCAGCACCAGCTCCAGTCCGGCCGTGGCCATCCTGGCCACCAGCCAACCGTCCAGGCGGATGCGCGGGTCATGGACGGCGACGTTGCGGGCGATGTCCCGGCAAGCCTGCTCCACGGCCGCCGCGTCGCCGACGTTGACCTGCACGGCCCCGGCGTCGCTCTTGTGGGTGAGGTCCGGGGCTACTCCCTTGACCACCACCGGATAGCCGATGCGTTCGGCCAGGTCCCTGGCTTCCTGCTCGGTGGCGGCCAACCCCTCCTCGATCAAGGGGACCCCGAAGGCGCTTACCAGCTCCTTGGACTCGGGCTCGGTCAGCGGGAACGCCGTGGTTGCGCCCGCGGCCCGCTGCCGCAGCCGTTCGACGCACGCCGTCGCGGTATCCGGCAAGGCCGGCGCCGTCGCGGTCTCCGTCTCGCGGCAGCGCCGGCGGTAGTCCATGACCGCGCGGATGGCGCGGAACGCGCGCTCGGGCTCGTTCAGGCAAGCGATGTGCGGGAAGCGGCGCCGGGCGGTACGGCTGAACTCCGTCAGGTCATAGGACGCCGGGGAAATGAGGGCGAAGGGTTTGCGGTCGGCTCCGAGGAACCGCTTGTCGATGGCTTCCATGGTGGCCAGCACCCTCGCGGCGCGGCGACGGTTGGCGTCGTTGGCGCCCTCGTGGGGCGGTAGATCCTCCTGCATCACCACCATGTCGACGCCCGGGTCGTTGTAGACGGCCTCCACGACCTTGAGGGCGTCGTCCAGCGGGCGGTTGGTGAGGTAGCCGTTGCCGTCCAGGGGATTGCTGATGGGCTGGGCCTCGCCCAGGAGCTCGCGCAGGCGCGCTCGGGTTTCGGGCGCGAACTCGGGCAGCGGCACCCGGTGCCGGTCGGCCGCGTCCTCCGCCA
>JAPPHF010000062.1 GCA_028821115.1 Deltaproteobacteria bacterium
AGGAAGAGCAACGCAGCCGACGGCGAAAAGGACAAGCAAATTATGCCAGGAAATCATGGGACGCGACACTACACCGCGACCGGCCGGTGCTCCGGTTCCCTATAGGGCTCGCCGGCGCCGTTCACCGGGGCGTGGCCGGAGTAGAGCTCCTGCAGAAGCTCCGGGGTCACCCGCGACACGGCGGTGTCGAACAGCTTGACCCCCGCCTTCATGCCGATGACCCGTGGGAAATACGCCAGCGCCAGGTCGGTGCTGTGAAGGTTCACCAGCAGCGTCTTGCGGGTGTCGTCGCTGATGGCGATGAGCAGCTTGATGATGGTCTCGGCCAGGGACGGATCCACCGACGACACGGGCTCATCCGCCAGGATGACGTCGGGGTCCTGCATCAGGACGCGGGCGATTGCGACACGCTGCTGCTGCCCGCCCGAAAGCTCGTCCGTGCGGCTGAAGAGCTTCTCGCCGATGCCCACGTCGGCCAGCGCCCGGTGGGCGGTCTCCAGTTGGGAGGGCCTGGCCAGCGACGCCAGGGAGCCCAGCAGCGACCAGCTCCCCAGCCTGCCAGACAGCACGTTGTGGAGCACCCGCAGGCGCGGCACCAGGTTGTGCTGCTGGTAGATCGTCCCGATGCGGCGGCGCATCTCCCGCAGACTCCGGCCGTACAGCTCCGCCACCTCCTGCCCGCCGATACGGAGACGCCCCGAGGTGGGCGGAATGGTACAGTTGAGCATGCGGAAGAGCGTGGTCTTCCCGGCGCCGCTGGGGCCGATCAGGGCCACCCGCTCGCCCCGGGCCACCTCCAGGTCGAACCCTTCCAGCGCCACCTGTCCGCGCCCGAACACCTTCCGGACGCGATCCAGGTGGTATTGTTGCGTAGACTTCAATTGACCTTGAGCATGCCCGCGGCGATGGCCGCCTTCCTGATGCCGTCCCAATCCGAGTCCTTGGCCGGGATGAACTTCGTGGTGCGCTGGAGATCCATGATCTTCTTGTCCTCAGGCTTCGAGTAGTCGAGCTTGAGCAGCGCCTGCTTGAACTTCTCCCGGATTTCCTCGGACACGCCGCCTCGGGCCACCCACACGTAGTCGACGTACGGCGGCGTGGTCCAGAAGACGTGGGTCTTACCGGTGTCGATCTTCTTCTTGTCGACGAGCTTCTTCCACACCAGGAAGTTCAGCGCGCCGGCGTCCACCCGTCCGGCCGCCACCCACGCCGCGGTGGCGTCGTGGGCGCCGCTGAAACCGAACTTCTTGAAGTCCCGCTCGGGATCGACCCCCGCCGCCCTGAGGAAGTGACGCGGCATCAGGTGTCCGGACGTCGAGCTCACGCTGCCAAACGCGAACGTCTTGCCCTTGAGGTCCGCCAGTTCCTTGATGCCGGAGTCCGTGCGCGTGACGAAGACGCTCTTGAAGCTCGCGTCCTCCTCGCGCATGGCCAGGCGCGTAGCGCCCTTGGCCCGCTGCGTGGCCTGGACCGACGTGAAGCCGCCGTACCACACGATGTCGAGCCGGTTCGCCGCCAGCCCTTCGACGGTGGCGGCATAGTCCACCACCGGCACGAACTTGACCTTCATCCCGACTTCCTTGGCGATGTAGTCTGTGAAGGGCTTGTACTTCCGCAACAACTCTTGCGGGTCCTCGTCGGGGATCGCCGACACCCGCAGCGTGTCCGCCACGGCAACCCCGCATACCGTCCAGACAACCAGAATCACCACACCCAACAACCAAGCCAGCTTACGTCTCATGGAACCCTCCTGGTGTATTTTCCGTCGATTGGATATCAAGATGACCTATATGTCAAATAGACGTCAGCTATGGTCCACGGGTTCCCATAGACGGGTCCGCGGGGCGCGGTTCAGGAACTGCACGAACGCCCGCGGCACCGGCGCCAGTGGCCGTTCGCGGTGGGTCACCTGGTAGAAGGGACGCACCAGGTCCAGGCCCTTGACGCGCACCTCCTTGATCAGGCCCTGCTGGACCTCGCGCCGGATGGCGGCGCGGGAAAGGACGGAAAACCCGAACCCCTCCATGAGCGCCTCCTTGACCGCGGCCGTACTGCCGAGCTCCATTCCCACCTTGAGAAAGCGCTCGGGATCCTCGCCGCGCCTGGCCACGAGCTGCAGGAACGAGCGCAGGGTCCCGGACCCACCTTCCCTGGAAATGAACGGTTCCTTGCCGAGGTCCTGGAGCGGTACCTGTTTCTGGCCCGCCCAGCGGTGGTTGGCGGGCACCGCCACGATCATCTCGTCCTGCCACGTCTTCCGATACCTCAGCCGCTCGTCGCGGGTACGGAAGCCGGTGAAGCCCAGCTCCAGCGTGCCATCAAGGATCGCCGCCACGATGGCCGCCGAATCGCCGATGCGGAGCACCGGGCGCACGTCGGGAAAGCGCGCCACGAAACTTCCCAGCACCCCCGGCAGGATGTACTCCCCGGGAACGTTGCTGCCACCCAGCCGCAACTCCCCTTCCACCTTCCCCTGGATGCGGTCGAGCGCCGCCAGCGCCTGGTTCTTGAGCTTCAGCACCGCGCCGGCCCGCTCATACAGCATCCATCCGGTGGATGTCAGGTCGAACCTGCCGCCGGACCGCCGGAACAGCTTGCACCCCAGTTGCTGCTCAAGGCTCTGGACATGCGCGGTCACGGTGGGCTGCCTAAGGGAGAAATGCTCCGCAGCCAGGGAAAAGCTGCGCAACTCCGCCACCCAGTAGAAGATTTCGAGCTTGCGAAGATCCAAGTCTCTCGAAGTCTTGGCCATGCTTTCTCCCCCGTGTCTCGCAGGCCCCGGCGGAGCCCATTGCCATGCACCATCAACCCGGTTACTGTAGTGTGGTGTCTCGTCACGAGCGTGTTCGTGAGACACCACACTAGTCCTCGCCATGAAGATATCCCCCCTCGCCGACTTCCACAAAGAGAACCGCGCGCGCTTCGTCGAAAGCGAGGGATGGAGCCTGCCGGCGCACTTCGGCGACCCCGGCGCGGAATACGACGCGGTACGCTCCGCCGCGGGCTGGCTGGACCTGGCCGACCGGGGCATTCTCTCCATCGCCGGGCCCGACAGTGTCGAGTGGCTCCAGGGAATGCTGTCCAACGACGTCGAGGTTCTCGACCCCGGCGAGGGGATACCCGCCGCGGTCCTGAACATCCAGGGAAAGATCGTGGCCGACGTCAGGGTCTTCCGCACAAAAGACGCCTTTCTCGTCGACCTGCACGAGCCCCTGCTAGCGACCGTCCTGGAGCACCTGAACCGCTACCTGATCGCGGACGAGGTGGAGATCGCCGACCTCTCGGCCGAACTGGCGGTGATTTCCCTCCAGGGACCGGCGGCGGAGACGGCACTATCCGCGCTTCTGGAGGGGCATTCGCTGCCGGCCGGAGAGCTGGGCCACGAGGAAGTCGAATGCGCCGGCGAGCGGCTCAGAGCCGTCCGCGCGACGCATACCGGAGAGCCCGGATTCGATCTCGTGGCGGCCAGGGCAAGGGTTGCAGCGATGGCGGGACTCCCGCAGGCCCGCCGCATTCCGTGGGTCGGCTCGGAAGCGAGGGAGACCCTGAGGATTGAAGCAGGGATACCCCGTTACGGGGTGGACATGGACGCCGACACGCTCCTGTTGGAGACCTCTCTCGACGATGCCGTGAGCTTCACCAAGGGGTGCTATCTGGGACAGGAAACCGTGGAACGCATTCATTCGCGGGGCCACGTGAACCGCAAGCTCGTAGGCCTCGTGGCCGAGGAGGACACGGTTCCGGCTCCGGGGGACCCGGTCCTTGTCGACGAAAGCCCCGTCGGCCGCATCACCAGCGCCGTGGCCTCGCCGCGGTTCGGTTGCCCCATCGCCCTCGGCTACGTCCATCGCGATCACATCGCCCCGGGCAGCGCTGTCCTGATCGGACACGGAGACGAGAAGATCGTCGCCTCGGTCCGTGCCCTGCCCTTCTGAATTGCCCAGCAAAAAAACAGGGGCGACGCGCGCGCCGCCCCTGTTCGTGTGTCCAACGATTCGTTGCGGGGACCCTGCTAGAGCTTGTCCAACTCGGCGAGCAGGTCGCTGTTCTCGGGGATACCGCCCTCGTAGACCTGGGCGAACCGCACCGTCCCCTGCTTGTCGATGATGAAGACGGCCCTCTTGGGGAAACCCTGGTCGCGCAGGCAGTCGTACTGCTCGCACACCGCCCCGTGGGGAAAGAAATCCGAAAGCATCGGGAAACTGATGCCGCCCATCTGCTCCGCGAACGCCTTGTGGGCGAATACCGAATCAACACTCACGCTCAGGACCTGAGCGTCTTTGGCCTCGAAGCTGGCCTTGTCAGCCTCGAAGTTGCTCAACTCCCGCTGTCAGCCGCCGGTGAAATCCAGCGGATAGAACGCCAGCACGACGTTCTTCTTGCCCGCGTAGTCGCTCAGGGACACATTTTCTTCCCGGGTGACCGGCAGGCTGAACTCGGGGGCCTTTTCCCCTACGCTTGGCATCGCCATCAAACGATCTCCTTTCTGGTGTAGGGGGCGGGTTTCAAACCCGCCCGTATTGGCACGCTGCAATCAGCAGATAGAGTCTCCTAACACACTTGCCTTTGCCCATAAAGACGCTCGAATTCCCTAAGGGCCTCCACGGTGCTGGGAAACGCGAGTTCGTCCCAGGGAATCCGCCCCAACGGGAAGGTTCCGGCCTCGGTGCTCTCGTCCCCGGCAGCCAGAGCTCCTCCCACCACTTCCGCCACGTAGACGATGATCACGTTGGGCGACTTGGGGTAGGAGTAGACCCCCAGAAGCGACCTCGTCTCCACCTCCAAGTGGCTTTCCTCCAGGGTCTCCCGCACCGCCGCCTCGGTGGTGCTCTCGCCGCGGTCCACGTAGCCGCCGGGGAAGACCCACTTCCCCATGGCCGGCTCGATGCCGCGACGCAGCAGCACCACGCCGCCGTCCAGCGTGCAGATGGTTCCGGCCACCACCTTGGGGTCCTGATAGAAGATGAAGGAACACTTCTCGCAAACCAGCCGTCCGGGCTCGTTGCTCTTGAGGACGCGTCGCACCAGGGACCCGGCGCAACGGGGGCAGAAGCGGTAGCCGCCGCCTCCGTGATGATGCCCGTGGTGGTGATGATGATCGTGGTCTGCCATCGGGCGCACGCCTTAAGGCTGCTCCCAAGAGCAGTTCACGGTCGTGAGAACCTGCTTGTTGGCGCGGTAGGTCGCCTCGTAGTCACAGCTTCCGCGAACGTTGGAGAACTTGCCTGTGCCTCCGTCAAGGCTTCCTCGGCCGCTGCCGCCCGTCTCCACGCCCCCGCCCGTCCTTTTGCCCGACATGTAAAGCTTGTTCTCGCCCCGGGCGTCCTCGAACGTGCAGGCCGTCTCCAGGCGAAAGCTCTTCGGGGTTTGCCTGCCGTAGACCACGCATGTCGTGTCACCGTCGGTACCCTTCGTAAACGGATCGCCGGAACTCTCGACAATAACGCCCACCCCGTTCAAACCGCCGCCGAAGACGGTCACTTCCGGCTGCTTCACCGTGGTGTAGCCGTGAGTCGAAACCATGAGCATGGTGAAGGTGCCGGTCGTGGCGCCGAAAACGGGCTGGACCATGCCCAGGCTGCCGGCCGCGACGATGCCCAGCGCGGCCGTCATTCGCCCCGCCGATACAAGAACTCCAAGGACCTTCTTCGGTTGCATGGCAAACCCCTCCCTTCCAAGTTTCAAACCCGCCCGTCCAGAGCTACTTCGCGTTTGAGGCGCGTCACCTCCGTCTCGGTCAGCGGACGTATTTCGCCGCGGGCCAGATGACCGAGGGCGATGGGGCCGAAGCGGCTTCTGACGAGGCGTTCCACCGTGTGTCCCAGGGCCTCCACCATCCGGCGGATCTCCCGATAGCGGCCTTCGCGGAGCTCGACCTCGAGCCATACCTTCTGTTTCAATCGCCGCAACACCTTCACCTCCGCCGGCGCGGTAGCGCCGTCCTCCAGGCTCACTCCCCGGCGCAGCCGCTCCAGTTGTGCTTCCGAAGGCATCCCGCTCAACTTGACCTCGTAGGTCTTGCGGACCCCGTACCGGGGGTGCGTCAGGCGGTAGGCCAGATCGCCGTCGTTGGTGAGGAGCAACAGGCCGGAGGTACCGTAGTCCAGCCGTCCCGCCGGAACGACGCCGGACGGATGGCGCCCGGCACGCAGGTAGTCGGCCACCGCCGGTCGCCCTTCGGTGTCGCGCATGGTCGTAATGACGCCGGCGGGCTTGTGGAACGCGAGATAGACCCGGGACGCCACGGGCCGGAGCGCCCGGCCGTCCACCCGGATGGTGTCGCATTCGGGGTCCGCGCGGGTTCCCATCTCGAGGACGCGGCGTCCGTTCACCGTGACGCGGCCTTCGAGTATCCATTGCTCGGCCTGGCGCCGGGAAGCGAGGCCTGCGTGCGCAATGATCCTTTGAAGCCGTTCCATACCGAGTGCCGCTCTGCCGATCCGACCTCCGCCGCCGTGATCACTCGGGGTTCTCTTGACTGTCCGCGGCCTCACCCTCGTCCGGAGCGGCCTCCGGACCGGCCTTGCCCTGGACCTCGGCGCCGGGCTCCGGCAACGACTGCGTCAGCTCCTCCATCTCCTGCAGGGTCGGCAGGCTCTTCAGGTCCTTGAGGTTGAACGCCTCGAGGAACTCGCCGGTGGTGCCGTACAGGAAGGGTTTGCCGGCCACGTCCTTCCGGGCCACGATCCGAATCATGCGCCGCTCCAGCAGCGTGGACACGACCCCGTCCACGTTCACCCCGCGGATCTCCTCGATCTCGGCCCGGGTCACGGGCTGGCGGTACGCGATGATGGCGAGGGTTTCCAGAGTCGCCCGGCTCATGCGCGCGGGCTTCACGGCCGTCAGCCGGCGCACGAACTCCGCGTGCTCGCTGGGCGTCCGCAACTGATAGCCGTTGGCCACCTCCGCCAGGCGGAGGCCCCTTCCCGCCTCCTCGTACTCCCGCCGCAACTCCCCGAGAGCGTCGGTGACCGCCTTGCGCGGAATCTCTCCCACGGCATCCCTCAAACGGTCCGCGGACACGGGGCCGTCCGCCGCCAAGAGGAGGCTTTCGAGGATCGCCTTGAGCCGCTCACTCTCCATACCCACCCTCCGGCGAATCCGCCGTCATGGCCGCGTTGGCCTCGGACAGCGACAGCATCGGTTCCATGACGATGGGCCCCAGCCGTTCCTTCTGGAACACGTGCACCGCGCGGATGCGGATGAGCTCCAGCAGTGCCAGGAAGGTCACCACGACGTCCATCCTGGAACCCGCGGCGTCGAACAGCTCGTGGAACAGCACCGACGAGGCGCGGTGCAGCTCGTCGAGGATGTAGGTCATGCGTTCGCGCACGGACACCGTTTCCTGCACCACCGTATGCACGGACGGGCCCGGGAACCTTTCGAGCACCCGCTGCAGCGCCGACATCAGATCGAACACCGAGAGCTGCTCGAAGCTCACCTCGGTGGTCCGCTCGAGCCGGCCCTGGCGGACGAACACGTCCCGGTTGAGGAGCTCCCGCTCCTCGAGCTCCCGAGCCGCGTTCTTGAAGCGTTCGTACTCCAGCAGGCGGCGGATCAGCTCTTCGCGGGTGTCGCCGCCCTCCTCGTCGTCGTCCTCGTCCTCTTCGTCGGGAGGCAGCAGCGTCTTCGACTTGATGTGGAGCAGGGTCGCGGCCATGACGAGGTATTCTCCGGAAACGTCGAGGTTGAGGCCCTGCATCAACTCCAGCGCTTCCAGGTACTGCTCCGTGATGGTGGCGATGGGGATGTCGACAATGCTGAGCTCGTTCTTCTTGATGAGATGGAGCAGCAGGTCCAACGGACCTTCGTAGATCTCGAGTTGAACATGCACCGTCATGGTGGGACTACAGGGTCAGCGCCGAACGGACCTCGCTCATGGTCGCCTCGGCCTGCTCCCCGGCGACACGGTTGCCCTCGGCGATGACGTCCCGGATGTCGTCCGGCCGGTTGTCGTAGTAGGCTTTCTTCTCCCGGAAAGGCGCGAGGTCCTCGACGACGTGCCGGATCATCACCTTCTTGCAGTCCAGGCAACCGATGCCGGCGCTCCGGCATCCTTCCGAGACCTCCTGGATCTCTTCCGGGGTGCAGTAGATCTTGTGCAGGTTGAAGGCGGGGCACTTCTCCGGCTCGCCGGGGTCGGTCCTGCGGGCGCGCGCCGTATCCGTCACCATGCGGCTCAGCTTGCGGTCGATGGTCTCCGGCGAGTCCGACAGCAGCACGGAGTTGCCGTAGCTCTTGCTCATCTTGCGTCCGTCGAGGCCAGGCAACCGCTGGGTCTCCGTGAGCAGCACCTCGGGTTCGGGGAACACCGGACCGTAGAAGCTGTTGAAGCGCCGGACGATCTCCCGTGTGAGTTCCACGTGGGGCGCCTGGTCCACCCCCACGGGCACCCGGTGAGCCTTGTACATGATGATGTCCGCCGCCTGCAGGACCGGATAGCCGAGAAAGCCGTAGGTCGACAGGTCGCGCTCCTTGAGTTCCTGCACCTGCTCCTTGTAGGTCGGGTTCCTTTCCAGCCAGGAAACCGGCGTCAGCATGGACAACAGCAGGTGAAGCTCGGCGTGTTCCTTGATGTCCGATTGCCGGAAGATCGTACACCTCTCCGGGTCGAGGCCGACGCTGAGCCACTCCGCCACCATGGCTCCGGTACCGTCCGAAATGCCGTCCGGGGACTGGTAGTCCGTAGTCAGCGCATGCCAGTCGGCGACGAAGAAAAAACAGCGGTAGTCGTCCTGCAGGCCGACCCAATTGAGCAGGGCCCCGTGGAGATGGCCCAGGTGAAGAAGTCCCGTGGGGCGCGCCCCGCTTACGATCGTATCCATGGCATCAACTTACACGACTCCGACCAGGACGGCCAGAAACCAGATCACGAAGTCCATGATCGGCACCAGCGTGTAGGTCAGCGCCCCGGTCATCAGCAGCGCGACGACGATGATGAGGCCGAAGGGCTCGATGCGGGCCACCTGCATGGCCTGGGGCTCGGGCAGGAGGCCCACCAGCACCCGGCCCCCGTCGAGCGGCGGCACCGGAAAGATGTTGAACACCGCCAGCATGACGTTGATCCGAACGCTGGTGAGGCACATGTACCACAGGTAGGAGGACACCGAGCCGGCCGCGACGCCGCCGCCCATGATGATGAACTTCACCAGCAACAGGCTCAGGACGGCCAGGATGATGTTGGCGCCGGGCCCCGCCAGCGCCACCTTGATCATGTCGCGCCTGGGATCCTTCAGGTTGTCGTAGTCCACGGGAACGGGCTTGGCATAGCCGAATACCGGCCCGCCGGCCCAGATGAGCAGAGCCGGCAGCAGCACGGTGCCGACGATGTCGATATGCGAGAACGGGTTCAGGGTCAGCCGGCCCATAATGGCAGCCGTTGGATCGCCCAGCCGATAGGCCACCCACCCGTGCGCCACTTCGTGAAAGACGATGGCCACGAGCACCGGGAATGCCCAAATCGACAGTTGCCACAGGAACTCTTGGGCCATTGCACATTCTTAAGTGACGGGTTGCGAAAACACAACGCCGCCTCTCAACCCTTGCCGCCCGGGGTTTCCCGCGGATGGAACTGCTGGTGGACCTTCTTGATGCGGCTCCGGCTCACGTGCGTGTAGATCTGGGTGGTGGCGATGTCCGAGTGCCCGAGCATCGACTGCACCGCGCGCAGGTCGGCGCCTCCCTCCAGCAGGTGGGTGGCGAAGGAATGGCGCAGCGTATGGGGCGTCACCCGGTGCTGCAGGCCGGCCCGGCGGGCGTATCCGCGCAGCAGCTTCCAGAAGCCCTGGCGCGTGAGGGGCCTGCCGGAGCGCGTGAGGAACACGTAGTCACTGTAACCACCGCGCAGGAAGAACGGGCGCACGTCGCGCAGGTAGCGGTTCAGGCACTCGTACGCAAAGTGGCCGAAGGGGACCTGCCGCACCTTGGCTCCCTTGCCCTTGATGGTCAGATAGTTGCCTTCCATGCTGACCTGCCGCAGCGTCAGGGAGACCAGCTCCGAAACCCGCAGTCCGCTACCGTAGAGCAGCTCCAGCATGGCGCGGTCCCGCGCTCCCAGGGGTTTGGCCTCGTCGGGCTGGTCCAGCAGGATTCGCATGTCCGTGCTGCCGAGGGTTTCGGGCAGCCGTCCCGAAGCGCCCCGGGACGAGAACTCGGGCACGGGATCGCTGGAGATCATCTCCTCCTTGAGGAGAAAACGATAGAACCGGCGCATGCTGCCCAGCAGGCGCGCCGCCGAGCGCTCGCTGAGACGCTGTTCCCTGAGGGCGGCGATGTACGCCCGCAGGTCGGACGCGGCGGCATCGCCCCAGGCGCGCACGCCGCGGGCCGAGAGGAACTCGGCCAGCCGGTTCAGATCGCGGCTGTACGCCTCCAGCGTGTTGGCCCGCAACCCCCGCTCCACGGCCAACATCTCGATGAAGAGGTCAACCGGCCGCGTCAGCTCGTCCGTCATCGTCTGGAATCAGCTCCCGGTGGAGGGCGTCGCTCAAGGCCTGCAGGCGCCCCTCGTCAAGGATCTTCCCGCCTTCTCCGTCGGCAACGTAGAAGACGTCGGCCACCTGGTCGACGTCGGTGGAAATCTTGGCCAGGTGAATGGCGAAGCCGAGCGTCGAGAGCAGATAGGTGATGGTGAAGAGAACCCCTGGGCGATCCTGCGTGTACACCTCGACGATGGTGAAATCATCCGACGCTGCATTGTCCCAGCGGACATGGGTGGGAACCCTCACCGCGGGCCTGTGCGACCACGAAGGCCGCGACCGCCCCACCAGGCCGGCGACGTCCACCTTTCCCTTCAGGACCCTTTCCAGGGACAGCTCCATGCGGGACCATTTCCCCGAGTCCATGACCACCTCGGCCCTGCCCTGATGCGAGATGCGGAAGACGTCGAGAATGAGCCCGTCCCGGCGGGTGTTGATGCGCGCGCTCAGCACGTTGAGTTCCATGGC
Organism: Deltaproteobacteria bacterium; assembly: GCA_028821115.1. Lineage (GTDB taxonomy): Bacteria > Desulfobacterota > Binatia > UBA9968 > JAJDTQ01 > JAJDTQ01. Next base: position 10,947 of record JAPPHF010000062.1, read on the forward strand.
GGCAAAGACGCCGGCGATGGACGCGAACAGACCGGGCTGGTCGTGGGCGCAGATGGCGACCTCGCTGTGGCCGTGCTCCGGATGATGGAACACCGCCGCCAGGAACGGCTCGTCTCGGAGGCGCCGCAGCAGCCGGTAGTGGAAGCGCATGTCCTCCTCCGGAGTGGTGAGGAAGTAGCGCCTGGGCATGGCCTCGACGAAGTCCCGCCACACCTCGTCGGCAGGATGCTCGGCGCCGAGATCGGCCATGACCCGCTCCTGTATGCGCCGCACCTTCAGGTCGCGATCCGGTCTGGCGTACTCTCCCTTCTCGCGTTCTTCCAGGACGTCGTGGGTATGGTTGAACAGCTCCTCCAGCAGCGACGCCTTCCAGTTGTTCCAGACATCGGGCCCCACCGCCTTCATGTCCGAATACGTCAGCACGTAGAGGGCCTTGAGATTCTCCGCCGTGCTCATGGTATCCGCCAGGTCCAGCACGGTCTTCTCGTCCTGGATGTCACGGCGAAAGGCGGTGCCGGTGAGCAACAGGTGATGGAGCACGAGAAAAGCCAGCAGCTCCTGCTGATCGACGTTGAGACCCATGCGCTCGGCGACCCGCAGGGCCATGACGCGCCCCAGTTCCGAGTGGCCGCCGCCCTGGCCCTTGCCGATATCGTGGAACAGGATGCCCAGGATCAGGATCTCCGGCCTTTCGACCTCCCGGGCAAGCTGTGACAGGCGCGGCAGCGAATCCTCGAACTCCCCCGACCGCAGGCGCTCGAACTCCTTGACCGCCCGCATCAGGTGCTGGTCCACGGTGTAGATGTGGTAGAGGTCATGCAGCGCCATGCAGCGCACCCGGCCGAATTCCGGGATCAGGGCATCCAGGACCCCGGTGCGGTGCATCTCCAGCAGGGTTTCGTAGATCCAGTCGTTGCCGCGCAGAATGTCGAGGAACCTGCGGTTGGCCCCGGCCGATGCCGAAAGCTCCCCTTCCATGCCCCCCACCCACGCCCTGACCATCTCCCGGGAGTCCTGTCCCAGGTTCAAACGATACCTTTGCAGCTCCACGAAGAGATCGAGCAGGTCCTCGGGAGGCCGGCGCCCGCCGTTGACGGGCGTTACCGCAAGCATCCGCTCCGTAATCCGCACGCCGGGACGCAGTTCACGCCCGGGCCGCGGCCCGCGGCGCTGCGCGGGATCGTGATCCACCGCGCGGTGGATCACCAGCGACGACAGCCGGCTGACCTCCTCCGCGTGCAGGTAGTACGACCGCATGAAGGTCTCGACCTCGCTCAACCGCTCCTCCCCGTCGAAACCCAACCCCTGCGCCGCCTGCTCCTGGGACTCGAAGGTCAGCCGGTCCTGATGCCGGCCGGCCTGGAAATGGAGCTCGTTGCGGGTGCGCCAGAGGAAGTCCCGCCCTCGTTCCAGAGCGTCGGCATCGTCTTGCTCCAGAAGGCCCGTACGGGGCAGGTCCTGGATCTCCACGACGCCGCTCTTTGCCCGCGCGATCCACATGGCCGTGTGGATGTCGCGGAGGCCCCCCTGCCCTTCCTTGATGTCGGGCTCCAGCAGGAAGACCGACTCGCCGTGGCGCTGATGGCGCTGATCGCGTTCGCTGATCTTGGTGCCGACGAAGCGGTCGGCGCCGCCCCCTCGGAACTGCCTCCAGAACACCCGCTCCAGGTCCCGATACAGCTCCTCGTCGCCGCAAATGAGACGCGCGTCCACCAGCGCGGTCTGGATCACCTGGTCGCGCCGGGCATGGCGTGCGCACTCGGTCACCGTGCGGGTCGCATGACCCACGGTCAACCCGGCGTCCCACAAGGGATAGAGGATCCTGTGGGTGACGAACTCCACGTAGGACGCCGCCCGCCAGCCATACAGGAACAGGATGTCGATGTCCGAGTAGGGATTCAGCTCGCCGCGGCCGTACCCGCCCTGGGCCACCACCGCGCAGCGTCCCTTCGGAGGCGCGGCCCCGTCTTCCTCCGCGGTCTCGAACAGGCGCCCCAAGAGGCAATCGATCATCTCACCGTATGCCCGCACCACCTCCGCGCCCGACGCACCCGAGCGATGGGATCGAAGCAGCCGCTCGCGCCCCTGGTCGATGTACGTCCGGACGCCCTCTCCCGGATTCGCGCCCCGGACGTGCTCGTCCGCGAGCGTCCGCCAGGGCGTGTTCCCTCCGGCACCGCGTGCCGCACCGTGCATGTCTCCGCCTCCCCCCACGGCTGTCGTCATTATGGATTACCCCTCTTCCGCAGCACGTCCGCGTAGTTCTTGATGCCGCGGTACAGGCCCTCGACGATGGCCTCCTGGAACTCGGCGCGTTGCAGCGCCCGCGCCTCGCGGCGATTGCTGACGAAAAACAGCTCCGCCAGCGCCGACGGCATGCGCGCTCCCACCAGCACGTAGAACAACCCCTTCTTCACCCCCAGGTCCTTGGCGCGCGGATAGTGCGGCCGGGTCCTCTTCACCAGCGACGACTGGAGGTGGCTCGCCAGGCTGATGGAATCCGACAGGTACACGTTCAGCTTGAGGTCGCTCAGCATGATTTGCAAGTCCGTGAGGTTCCTGCGCGCGGTGCCGTTCTCCCTCGCGGCAAGCTTCATGGTGGCTTCATCCGTGGTCTTGTCCAGGTAGTAGGTCTCCAGGCCGCCGGCCCTGCGATTGTGGCTGGCGTTGGCGTGAAGGGAAAGGAAAAGATCAGCCCGCTCCGCGTTGGCCATGGCCGTGCGTGCCTTGAGGGGAATGAACACGTCGGCGTTCCTGGTGAGAACCACATCCATTCCCATGCGACGGCGGAGCTTCGGCGCCAGCTTCTTGGCCACGCGAAGCACCACGTCCTTCTCCTTGAGCCCGCCCGCGCCGATGGCTCCGGGATCCCTCCCGCCATGGCCCGGGTCCAGCACGATCCTGCGGACCGCCAACTGCCGGCCCGCCGCCGACCCGCTCTTCCGCTCCACGTCCACCAGCAGCCGGTGGGGGTTTGACAGCAGCGCCGCGTCGTGGCTGCCGGGTCGCTTGAGGTCGAGCACCACCCGCACCACGTCCGCCTTGTACTGACTCAGCCGAACCCGGCGAACCAGCGAATCGCCGACCTGGACCTGCCGCCCGGCCTTCAGGCGAGCTCCCGCAAGATCCAGGTAGATGCGCGGCGGCAGGCGCTTTCGGGGAACCGCCGCCAGGGTCCGTATCGTGTACTTGACCGGCCCGGACAAGTCGAGGATCACTCGCGTGTAGTTGGATGACGAGAGGTGTCGCACGCCCGTGAGCGACGACTTCGGCACCACGGCGTCGACCTCGAACGCCGTGCCCGCAGCGCACAACACAAGCAACACCGCCAGTAGACGCGCCAATCCGCCTCCCCGTGGCTCCCGATTACTTGGACGGGCTCCTGGCCTCGGTCACCAACTCGTCCAAGACGTTCAACGCCTCCAGAGGCGAGAGCGCGTTGGTATCGATGGCCTGGAGCTTCTCCCGCAACCGGTCCTGACCCGAGTCGTACAACATCAACTGGACTCCCTCCGGCGCCGCTTCGACGCCGGCAAGACGAGGTTGCCCCCAGGCATTCAGCTCCTCGCCCTCCAGGTTCTTGAGAATCTCCTTGGCCCGCTCGATGAGCGGACGCGGCAACCCGGCCAGGCCGGCCACCTGGATGCCGTAGCTGCGACTGGCCGGACCCTCCTTGAGAGTGCGCAGAAAGATCACCTCTCCCTGCCATTCCTTGACAGCGAAGTTGAAGTTCTTCACGCGTTCCCGCGTGCGCGCCAGACTCGTCAGCTCGTGGTAGTGGGTGGCGAACAGGGTGCGCGGCCGGTGCGGCGACTCGTGCAGGAATTCCGCCAGCGACCAGGCGATGGAGATGCCGTCAAAGGTGCTCGTGCCGCGACCCACCTCGTCCAGGAGGATCAGGCTCCGGGGCGTAGCCAGGCGCAGGATGCGGGCCGTCTCCTTCATCTCCACCATGAACGTCGACTCTCCGGCCGCCAGCGCGTCGGTGGCGCCGAAACGGGTGAACAGCCGGTCCACCAGCCCCACGTGGGCGGCGTCGGCGGGCACGAAGCTGCCCATCTGGGCGAGGACCACCACCAGCGCCACCTGCCGCATGTAGGTGGACTTGCCCGCCATGTTGGGACCGGTCAGGAGCATGATCTGCGTGGCCTCGGAATCCATGCCGCAATCGTTGGGGACGAATCCGCCGCGTCCCAGCGCGGCCTCCACCGCCGGATGCCGCGCGGCGCGCATGTCGAGGGTCAGGCTGGAGTCCACCCGCGGGCGGACGAAGCGCCGGGTTTCGGCGGTCTCCGCCAGCGCCAGCAGCGCGTCGAGCCTGGCCAGCGCCAGGCTGGACTGCTTGAGAACCGGGTAGTGGGCCGCGATACGGTCGAGCAGGTCCGCGAAGATCCGCGCTTCCAGCTTCAGTATCTCCTCGTCCGAACCCAGCACCCGGGCCTCATAGTCCTTCAGCTCGGGGGTGATGAACCGTTCGCCGTTGGCCAGCGTCTGTTTGCGGATGTAGTTGTCCGGAACGTTGCCGAGATTGGCCCGGGTGACCTCGATATAGTACCCGAACACCTTGTTGTAACGTACCTTCAGCGAGTTGATGCCGGTGCGCTGGCGCTCCTGGTGCTGCAGGTCCGAGATCCAGCCCTTGGCGTTGCCGCGTATGGACGAGAGCGTGTCCAGCTCTTCATCGAAACCGGCGCGCACGAACCCCCCGGCACGGGCGGTGGCCGGGGGGGCGTCCACCAGCGCCCGTTGCACCAGCTCCACCACCTCCGGCACCGGCTCCAGTTGCGACCGAAGCCGGGTCAGCGCCTCGCTGCCGCACCCCGCGAGCTGCGCGCGCACCGCTTCCAGCGCCCGCAGCGTGTCCTTGATGGCGGTGAGGTCCCGGGGCGAGGCGCTCCGGGAGGCGATCCGGCCGGACAGCCGCTCCAGGTCCTGGACCCCGTGGAGGGCCTCCCGCAGCCTCCGCCGCATCTCCGGGGCGGCAACCAGCTCCTCCACGGCGTCCTGCCGGCGCCGGATCCGTTGCTCGTCCAGCAAGGGATAGAGGATCCACTTGCGCAGCTCCCGCGCCCCCATGGCCGTGCGCGCCGGCTCCAGGACGCCGAGCAGCGAGCCGCGTTTGCCTCCGTCGAAGGCCCGCACCAGCTCGAGATTGGCCTGGGTGTTCTCGTCCAGCATGAGAAACTGCGAGGCGCGATACGGCTCCAGCGCGGTCAAGACCTGCACGGCACCGGGCGAGCGGTCTTCCAGATAGGCGAGAATGGCGCCCGCGGCCCGCACCCCCAGCGGCCACTCATCCTGCGGACCCTGGTAGATGCCGCTGCTGTTCAACCTCTGGACCGCGGCCCCCGAGAACCACGTCTCCGGCCCCGGGGTGCAGTGCACCCCTGTATAGTCCTCGCGCAGACCGGCGAGAGGACCGGAAGAAGTGTCGGGGATCAGCAGCTCCCGCGGCTGAATCCGCCCCAGCTCGTTGGTGAGGGCCGCGTAGCCTGTCATCTGGGTGAAGCGGAACTCGCCGGTGGTGACGTCGGTGAAGGACAGCCCGTACTCGTCGCGGGCGGCGGCGACGGCGACGAGGAAGTTGTTGACCTCGGCGTCGAGTCCCTCCCCCTCGGTGAGAGTGCCGGGGCTGATGACCTTGATCACCTCGCGCCGCACCACTCCCTTGGCGAGCTTGGGATCCTCCGTCTGCTCGCAAACCGCCACCTTGAAGCCGGCGGACAGGAGCTTTCCGATGTAGGGGGTGGCCGCGTGGTGCGGCACGCCGCACAGCGGAACGGGTGCGCCTTCGCTGCGGTTGCGGCTGGTGAGCGCGATATCGAGCACCTTCGACGCCCTTTCCGCATCCTCGAAGAACATCTCGTAGAAGTCCCCGAGCCGGAAGAACAGGATGGCGTCCTGGTGACGCTCCTTGATCTCCAGGTACTGATGCATCATGGGCGTGAGCCGTGTCCGCTCCATCATGTTCCCCGTGGTGCCTCGCCTTCCAGAGTCCGAGGGATTTTGTAGCAAGCAACCTGTATTGCGTTCAATCTATGTTTGGCCGGGTTCCGGCCGCTCCTGGCGAATGCGAAACTTCTTTCGCCATCTGATGCAGCGTTGCGCGTCACGTTCTTCATAGACACGCAAGGCAGACCGAGGGGCCAGCGTGAACGTGTTCTCCCTGTCCTCTCCCAATGCGGTAATTCGCATGGTGTACCAGGCCGTTACCCCGCCCCGAGGCGGAGACTCGAATATTGGAAACTCAGGATCGCCGCCTTCTTCGGTCAACCAAACCTCCGCGAGCCGCGGATCAAGAACCATGGCGCGCGCCAGACTCACCATGTCGACGGCGCCACTGGATACCGCATCCACCGCCTGTTCACGCCTTTCAAAGCCCCCGGTCAACATGAGCGGCACATCGGTTACCCCTTTTGCGCGCCGGGCAAATTCGAGAAAGTATGGTCCGCCATCCGACGACCCCTCGGAACTCGCCTTCGCACCCGGGAAATAAGTCCCGCCACTTATGTCAATCAGATCGACCGATGTTTGATCGAGAAGGCGAACCACCCCCAAAGCATCCTCCTCCGTCAATCCGCCCTCCAGTTTGTCTGTCGAGTTGATCTTGATCCCGACGGGAAACAACGGGCCGACGGCGCGCCGCACTTCGTCGATCACCTTGAGCACTATCCGGCATCGTGCTTCGATCGAACCACCGTAGCCGTCGTCCCGGCGGTTGAACAACGGAGAGAGAAATTGACTGAGCAGAAAACCGTGCCCGGCGTGAACGTGAACGCCGGTAAATCCGGCGTCTTTTGCGTATGCCGCGGTTCTTGCATACATGTCAGGTAGTGCCTGGATGTCCTCGACTGACATACCTGCACATTGCAGACCTCCGATATCCAGCGCGGATGGCCCCTTCGGCTGACTAATCGGCGGGTGTGAAAGAGCACCCGCATGACCGAGTTGCGGCCACAGATGAGCGCCCTCGATCACGGCACGTTTGACCAATGACCCTATAGCGCGCTGATCCGTATGCGCTCCGAACACCAGATTTCCCGGTTTCTCCGGATAGCGAGGATCACCTTGAACTTCACCGATGATCGAGACTGCTGCTCCGCCTTCCGCCCATCTTTCGTAAAGTCGAATCTGAGCCTCGGTGGGATCACCCTCGCCGTTTCCAAGCGAGTCCGACATTGCGGACTTTGCGAGTCGATTTTTCAGAATTGCGCCACAAGGGAGTTCCAGCGAGCTCCGAAGCGCACCATGGATGCGTGGGGTGTGAAGAAATGATCGTTGTGAACGCAACGATGTCAATGATTCGACAACGCTGATGCACTTCACAGCGGCGACACTAGACCTTGCGCCGCTGGCCCAGCAGGTAGTCCACGAGCAGGTACTGTCCCAGGCGATCGGGACGGGTGTAGAAAGCGCGCCCCTTGTTGAGCCGGGTCATCTCGTCCACGAAGCCCTTCAACACCGGACTGTCGTCCAGCATGAAGGTGTTGATGGTGATGCCCCGCTGGGTGACCCGTTTCGCTTCCTTCAGGGTCTCCTCGGCCGCGCGCTGGCTGATGCCGCCGAAGCTCAGCGGCCACTCGCAATAAAGCCGTCCCTGGCGGCAGTACGCCGTGGGCTGGCCGTCGGTGATGACGATGATCTGCTGATTGCGGGTCGAGCTCCGCTTCTTCAACAGGTCGATGGCGAGATGGAGCCCGTCCTGAAGGTTGGTGAAGGGATCTCCCATGTTCCAGGTGGCTTCCGGCAGATCCTTCGCCTTCAGCTCCACCGCCCGGGTAAAGAAACCGACGATGCCGAAATAGTCCTGGGGATACTTGGAACGGCACAGGGACTCCATGGCCAGGGCCACCTTCTTAGCCGCGGCGAACCGCCCGTCCCAACTCATGGACCAGCTCATGTCCAGCAGCAGGACCGTGGCGGCGCGGGTCGAATACTGCGAATCGAAGACCATGAAGTCTCTCGGTTCGAGGCTCAAGGGCAGCTTCGCGTCGCGCCGCAGGGCGGCTCGGAGGGTTTCGTTGAGGTTGAGGTTCAGGGGGTCGCCGGAGACATACGGCCTGCTCGACTCGGGCACGACCTCCTGGGAGCCGTGCCGGGCGATCTGGTGACGGCCGGCCGCATCCCGGCTGAGCTGCTTGTAGATGTCCCGCAGAGCGATCTGGCCGATGCGCCGGACGCCGCGCGGCGTCAATTCGAAGTGGTCGCCCTTGTCGGCGACGTAGCCGCCGTCCTCGAGGGACGACTCGAGCCGCATCACCCCCTCGTAGTCCTCCTGCGCCTGCGCTCCCAGCAGGCTGTTCAGGAGGTCCATGTCCACGTCCTTCGGATGGCTGCTGGAAAGCTGCCCCTCCAGCTTCTGCAGCCCCTCCATGCGTTCCTGGAGCTCCGAGGCTTCCTCGAAATTCAACGATTCCTGGCCTCTGAAGAGGTTTCCCTCACGTCGAATATAGTTTTCAAGCCGGCGTATCTTATCCAGTTGAGAGAGGATCTCCTCGAAATCCTTCTTTGCCTCGGGATTCTCGAAGTTGTAGCCCGCCAGCCGCTCGATGGCGTCGCTCAGCTTGGGCGGAAGGTGCTGCAGGAATTCGTCCTTCTTCTCCGCCTCCGCCCGGTCAGGCTTCTCCTGCAGGGTCTTGCGTTCGTTGGCGACGATGTCCTGAAGCTTTTCCTGTATCTCGTCAAGCGCCGAGCGGATCTGGTACTGCTCGTACATCCGGCGCTTTTCCCGGGCCACCTGCGACAGCAGGTCGTCGAGGCCGGCGACGCGCTCCTCGTCCTCGCCCATGCCCCGCTGCATAAGGCGGCGCATGGACTGCTGCAGGTCTCCGGTCTCGTCGAGGTGTTCGTTCAACTGGTCGAACACCTCGTCCGGCCGCATGGACCTGTCCTGCACCCCGTTCCAGCGACTGTAGCGGGCGTGGATCATGAGGCGTAAACCGCGGTCATCAGCGTGCTTCCGTGAGTGAATGGGAGCGGCCGGTCGAAGCGCCGCCCCTATATCGTTCGGGAGTCACTTTCCGTAAGTGATTCGGCCGCCTGCGGCTTCCTTGTTGAGCTTTTGGTGCAGGTGCAGGCCTTCCAGCACCAACTCCGTGGCCGAGGCCAGAAAACCGGGCGAGTCCACGTCACCCAGGGAGCGTATGGCATCCTGGAGGCCCGGTATCTCCTTGATGCCCTCGAGATAATCCTCCGAGCGCATTTCGTCGGACACTTCCACTCCCCAGCCGGAGTTGAAGTACTCGATGACGGTCTGCAGCGCGTTGATGTCGAGCCGCGTGTCGAAGGTCTTGAGTATCGCCCGGTTCAGGAGACGCTCGATCAGCTCTTCCTCATTCTTCTCCTCGCCCACGTACTCCACCTCGATCTTCCCGCAGGTAGACGGAAGCACGGCGTGGAGGTCGCTTACCCGCGGCACGATGTCGGTTTCCCCGAGCCGCAGCGCCCGCTTTTCCGCGTTGCTGATCATGCTCTCGTAGTTGTTGATGCTGATGCGGACGCTGACGCCGGACGACTGGTTGATCTCGCTCGAGTTGCGCGCCTCGAAGGTCAAATGTCCCAGCACTTCCTTCATGAAGTCCGGGATCGTCACCGCGTGGCTGCGGCCGTTCAGCGGAGCCGACTCCTGTTCCATGATGTCGATCTCGTGCTCGACCTGACGCGGGTAGTGGGTCCTGATCTGCACGTCGAAACGGTCCTTCAAGGGCGTGATGATGCGGCCGCGGCTGGTGTAGTCCTCGGGGTTCGCGCTGGCCACGATGATCACGTCGAGGGGAAGACGGATCTTGTATCCCTTGATCTGGACGTCCTTCTCCTCCATGAGGTTGAATAGCCCCACCTGCACCTTTTCGGTCAGGTCCGGAAGTTCGTTGACGGCGAACACGCCGCGGTTGGTGCGGGGTATGAGGCCGTAGTGAATGGTCTCCTCGTCCGCCAGATACCGCCCTTCCGCCACCTTGATGGGATCGATCTCGCCGATCAGGTCGGCGATGGAAACGTCCGGGGTGGCCAGCTTCTCGCCGTACCGCTGTTCCCGGCTGATCCACTCCACTTCAAGATCGTCTCCCTTCTTGGCCAGGGGGCACCGGCGCGGAGCGCATATCAGGTTGTAGGGATCGCAGTTGATCTCGCAGCCCTTCACCCTCGGGGTCTCTTCGTCCAGCAACGTCGTGAGACCGCGGATGATGCGCGACTTGGCCTGGCCCCGCTCTCCGAGGAAGACCATGTGATGACCCGACAGGATCGCGTTCTCGATTTCCGGAATCACGGTCTCGTCGTAGCCCACGATGCCCGGCAGGATCCTCTCGCCGGACTTTAGACGAGCCGTGAGGTTGTGGCGCATCTCGTCGCGCACGGACCTGACGACGGTTCCGCTGCGTTTCAGTTCGCCCAAGGTTTTTTTGGATTCCACTCCAATACCTCCTGCCAGGCCATTCGATCCTGTTGCTAGTGTCGCGTCACAAACAAGCTGCCTCATCCATCCTCGGCGGCGGGGCTCTGGTTGACCCGCACGCGAAGCTCCTTGCCGACCTTGAAGAACGGGACTCTTTTGGAAGACACCGACACGACTTCCCCGGTCTTGGGATTGCGTCCGTCCCGGGCCCTCCGGTGCTTGACCACGAAACTGCCGAAGCCCCGGATCTCGATGCGTTCTTCCCGCTGCAGCGCGGCGATCAGGGAGTCGAAGACGGAGTTGATGATCACCTCCGCGTCGAAACGCGACAGGTGGGGAAACCGCTCGTTGATTTCTTCGATCAGGTCTCGCTTTGTCATGCCGTTCCCCGAAAAAAGAAGGTGCGCCCGCCGCCAGTGCGGTGCGTCACAAATGGCACCACACTTTCTATACGTCGTCTTTCTCGCCGTCCTGCGCGTCCGTTCCCGGGCGATTCTCCCGGTCCAGCTTCAACTCCTCGTTCAGGATAGTCTCGAAAGAGAAACGGCCGGCCTCTTTCTCCCGCTTGAGATAGGTCTCCAGCTCTTCCCGTTCTTCCGATCGCTTGAGTGCGCGGATGCTGAGCCCGATCTTGCGTTCCTGAAGGTCGATGTTGACCACTTCCGCCTCCACGACGTCGCCCACCTGATGGAGGCTCGAAGGCTTGTCCACGTGCTCGGTGCTGAGTTGAGAGACATGGATGAGTCCCTCAACGCCTTCGGACACGCGCACGAATACCCCGAAATCGAGCACCCTGACGATAGGGCCCGTGATCCGGGAGCCCGGCGGGTGCTCGTTGACCACTCGTTCCCACGGATCCATGGTCAACTGCTTCACGCCGAGCGAGAACCGCTCCACCTGCGGGTCGACGCCGAGCACCTTCGCCTCGACGATGTCACCCTTCTTGTAGAGCTCCGACGGATGCTTGATCTTCTTGGTCCAGTCCAGGTCGGAAATGTGGATCAATCCGTCGATGCCCTCCTCGACTCCCACGAAGACTCCGAAATCCGTGATGTTGCGCACCGGCCCCTGGATGACGCTGCCCTCGGGGTATTTCTCCTTCGCCAGGAACCACGGGTTGGGCAGCACCTGCCTTAGTCCCAGCGAGATACGCCGGCGCCCGGGATCGACGTTCAGGACCATGGCCTCCACGGTCTCCCCCGCCTGCACCACCTTGGAGGGGTGCGAGAGCTTCTTCGCCCACGACATCTCGGAGACGTGGATCAGCCCCTCGACTCCCTTCTCCAGCTCCACGAACGCGCCGTAGTCCGTCAGACCCACCACCTTGCCGGTGATCTTCGAGTCGACGGGATACCGTTCCGCCACCGATTCCCAGGGATCCGGCGTGATCTGCTTCATTCCAAGCGAGATGCGTTCTCTTTCCTTGTCGAACTTGAGGACCACCACCCGGAGGGTTTCACCCAGGCTCAGCAGGTCGCTCGGGTGGTTGACCCGGCCCCACGACATGTCGGTGATGTGCAGGATCCCGTCGATGCCGCCGACATCGACGAACGCTCCATAGTCGGTGATGTTCTTGACCACGCCCTCGAGGATCACCCCTTCGTCGAGGACCGCGAGGGTCTCCTTCTTGAGCACTTCCCGCTCCTTCTCGAGCAGGACCTTGCGCGATACCACCACGTTGTCGCGCATGCGGTTGTACTTGAGAATCGTGAAGCGATCCCGCTTGCCCACGAACTGGTCGAGATTTCGGGTCGGCCGAATGTCCACATGAGAGCCGGGAAGGAAGCCATCCACGCCGACGTCCACCTTGAAGCCGCCCTTGACCCTGGCGACGATGGTGCCCTCGATGGGCGTCATCTGCTCATGCGCCTTCTCGATCCGGTCCCACACCTTGATGCTCTCGGCCTTCTGACGCGACAGCACGATCTCGCCCCGGTCTCCCTCGGGAGACTCGAAGAAGACGTCCACGTCATCGCCGAGCGCCACCTGCAGCGTTCCGTCCCGGTCCTGGAACTCCTGAACCGAAATGCGGCCTTCGGTCTTGTAGCCCACGTCCACGACCACGTGGGTGGGGTTGACGTCGACCACCTTGCCGGTGACCACTCCGCCGGGCTTTACCGCCTGCAGACTCTCCTCGAACAGCGACTGAAAGTCGTCCTCGGTGGCCGGGGTCTCCTCGGTCTCCGGAGCAACCTGGGTCTCCGGAGTAACCTGGGTCTCCGGAGTATCGTGGGCCACCGGGGTTTCCTGGACCTGCGCGGTCTCCTCGCTCTTGTTCCCCTCACCTTCCGTCATGAAACAATTCTCCCATTCTCATTGGATTTCGCGTTCACTTCTTTCAGTATCTTCGCAACCACCGCCGTCACCGACAGCCGGGTGGAGTCGATGAGGACCGCGTCGTCGGCCTTGCGCAACGGAGCCACGGCGCGCTCCTTGTCGCGCCGATCCCGGCGCATGACGTCCGCCAACGTCTGTTCCAGCGTCAGCGCCGGATCCTCCCCCGCCAGCTCCCGGAAACGCCTTTGGGCACGCGTTTCCGGAGACGCATCGAGGTAGATCTTCACCTCGGCGTCGGGGAACACCACGGTTCCCATGTCGCGGCCCTCGGCGACGACGCATCCGCTGCGGCCCATGGAGCGCTGCAGGTCGGCCATCCGGGACCTCACGATGCCGATGCCCGATACCCGGGACGCCATCTGCCCGACCTCCGCGGTACGGATCTCACCGCTCACGTCCGTCCCGTCCAGCATCACCGCCTCATCGGCGCCGAGATCCACCACCGTGGTCTCCAGAATCCCTTCCAGGGCGCCCTCGTCCACCGGATCCGCACCGCGCAGCATGACTTTCCATGCCAGCGCGCGGTACATGGCTCCGGTATCCATATAGCGGTATCCGAGACGCTTCGCCACGGCCTTGGCAACCGTGCTCTTGCCGGCGCCGGCCGGGCCGTCGATGGCCACGATCAACTATCCTATCCTCACTTGACAGCGGGCACAACCGGTGCCTTGAAGCCCTTACCTCATTAATTGCTGATTTTCCCTAGGCTTTCGAAGAAACCGGGGAACGATACCCTGACACAATCCTCGTTCGAGAGCGAGATCCCGCCCGGCGTCGACAAACCGGCAACCGCCAGCGCCATGGCCACGCGATGGTCGTCGTGGCTTTCCACCGCGGCGCTCTTGAGCTCATCGGCGCCCTCCACCACCACATCGTCGCCGCGCACTTCCGTCCTCACGCCCATCTTCGAAAGCTCGCCGGTCATGGTGGCGATACGGTCCGATTCCTTGAAGCGCAGCTCGCCGACATCCCGAAACAGCGTGGTCCCTCCGGCCAACGCCGCGGCCACGAACAACACCGGATACTCGTCGATGGTGCGGGGCGCGAACTCGGCCTGGACCTCGGTCCCGTGAAGCTCGCCACCGCGTACGCGGAGGTCGGCCACCCGCTCGCCCGCCTCCTCCCAGGAACGCGTCACCTCGATGTCCGCTCCCATGGCCCGCAGGACATCGATCACCCCGGTGCGCGTGGGATTGCAGCCCACCGCCAGGATGGACACGTCCGATCCCGGTATGGTGGCGGCCGCCACGGCGATAAACGCGGCGGAGGAAACGTCGCCCGGGACCTTCAGCCGGGTGCCCGAGAGCTCCTGCCCGCCCTTGACCGCCACCGTCCGACCGTCGCGCTCCACCACGGCGCCGAAACCCCGCGCCATGATCTCCGTATGGTCCCGGGAACGGTAGGGCTCCTCGATACGCGTCTCTCCCCGTGCCTGCAGGCCCGCCAACAGCACCGCCGACTTAACCTGGGCGCTGGCCACCGGCGAGGCGTAGTCGATGCCGTGAAGTGGTTGGCCGTGAATCTCGAGGGGCGCGCGCCCATCATTTCCGGCCACCCGACCTCCCATGCGCGTCAGCGGCTCGATCACCCGTTTCATCGGACGGGTGCGGAGGGAATCGTCGCCGTCGAGGATGGCGTCGAAGGGCCGCCCCGCCAGGAGTCCCGCCAGCAACCGCATGGTGGTCCCGGAATTGCCGCAGTCGACGGTTTCCCGCGGTGCCTGCAGTCTGTCCCACCCGCCACCCTCGATGCACAGGGCGCCCCCGTCGCGGCGGAAGGTCACCCCCATGCGCCTGAACGCGGCCACGGTGCTCGAGTTGTCGGCCCCGCGGGACATGTTCTCGATGCGGGTCTCGCCTCGCGCCACCGCTCCCATGATGACCGCGCGATGCGCGATGGACTTGTCTCCGGGAACCTCCAGCTCGCCCCTGAGGGGACGCACGACCTGTTCGACCCTGACCGTCATCCTTGAACCTTGAACCCCTACGTGATCCTCTTCCGGGTGGCCAACGCCCGCTCGAACTCCCGCTCCAGCCCCGGTCCGTCGTTCCGGCGCACGTACTCCGCGAAGCGCTCGATGCCCCGGGCATACTCCCGGAGGCCCTTCAGCACCGCCTCGCGGTTGAGCAGGCAAATGTCCCGCCACAGTTCCGGACGGCCGGCCGCGATGCGCGTCGTGTCCCTGAACCCCGAACCGCAGTACTCGGCCAGGTCCAGCGAACCCACCTTGGTGCGCTCCAAGGCGTTCACCAGCGCGGAAGCCGCGACGTGGGGGAGATGGCTGACGACGCCCAAGACCCTGTCGTGGACCGCGGCGTCCATGGTCTCGACCTTCGCTCCGACCCGGCGCCAGAACGTCCGCAGTTTCTTTACGGCGGCAGGGGCGCTCCTGGCGGTGGGGGTGATGATACAGCGGCGGCGGACGAACAGGTCGGCCCTCGCCGCATCAGGCCCCCACTGATCGCTGCCGGCGATGGGATGGGCGCCCACGAACGGCGGTCCCGTCTTCAACAGCCGGTCCATGTCCGCCACCACCCGGCGCTTGACGCTGCCGACGTCGCTGATGAGGCAACCGCGGTGGAGGCGCGGCAGAAACGACCGCGTCAGGGGGGCGATGGCGCTGACCGGCGTGGCCAGCACCAGGAAGTCGGTGTCCTCGGGGAAGTCCCCGGCGTGCAGGAAGTAGCGGTCGAGGATGCCGATCCGCTTTCCCCGGCGCAGCGTCGTCTCGTTGCGGCCGTATCCCACGACCCGTTCCACCAACCCCCGCTCCCTCGCCGCCAGTGCCAGGGAGCCGCCGATGAGCCCGACGCCCGCGATCACCATGGTTCGAAACATCAGCCGGTGGCGCCTCCTTCAAGGATTCGTTCCAGACAGTCCAGGAACCTGCGGTTTTCGTCCGGGGTCCCCACGGTCACCCGCACGTGCTCGGGAAACTCGGGGCCCACGGGCCGCACGATGACCCCACAGCGCAACATCGCTTCAAAGACGTTAGCCGGCTGACCGACACGCACCAGGATGAAGTTGGCCTGACTCGGGACCCACCCGACCCCCAAGGCCGTTAGACGCTCGCCCAGGAGTGCCAGACCCTGGCCATTGACCTCCAAGCTGCGGCGCAGGTGCTCGGTGTCATGCACCGCGGCCGTGGCCGCCCACTGGGCGGCGGCATTGACGTTGAATGGCTCCCGCACCTGGTTCATCATGGCGACGATGTCCGGGTGCGCGATGCCGTAGCCGACCCGCAGGCCCGCGAGGCCGTAGACCTTCGAGAAGGTCCTGAGGGTCAGGACAGCCCGGTCGTCCCGCTGGTCGTCGAGGGAATCGGGATAGTCCGGATCGGTGGCGTACTCGAAGTACGCCTCGTCCGCCACCACCAGCACGTCCGGCCCCACCCGCTCCAGGAAGGCTTCCCACTCGGGCCGCCGATAGATCGTGCCCGTGGGGTTGTTGGGGTTGGCCAGGAAGACGCAACGCGTTTTCGCGGTCAACGCCCCGGCCATGGCTTCGAGGTCATAGCCGTAGTCCTTGAGCGGCACGGTCCGCATCACGGCGCCCATGGCGTTGAGCGAGAGCGGATAGGCCACGAAGGTGCCCTCGGACAGCAAGGCCTCGTCTCCCGGCCGCAGGAAGGTCCGCACCGCCAGCTCGATGAGCTCGTTGGAGCCGTTGCCGAAGATCAACCGTTCGGGGGCGACCCGCAGCTTGGCCGCCAGCGCCTGGCGGAGGTGGAAACAACCGCCGTCCGGATAGAGGTGAAGCTCCTCCAGCCGCTCGCGCAGCGCCGCCACCGCCTTGGGGGAGGGGCCCAGGGGGTTCTCGTTGGAGGCCAGCTTGGCCGATCCCTCGATGCCGTATTCCCGTTCCACCTCGTCGATGGGCTTGCCGGGAACGTACGGGACGATGCGGCGAATATAGTCCGGGACCTGGTCTACGATGCTCATAGGCTGCGAGGATAGGACCCGAGGACCTTGAGGAAGACGCAGCTCTTGGCGAGCTGGTCCAGCGCGCGCTTAGCTCGGGGCTGTTGTTGATGACCCATGAAATCGATGAAGAAGACGTACTCCCACGCCTTCTGGCGCGAGGGCCGCGACTCGATCTTGGTGAGGTTGATGCCGTGTTTCGCGAAAGGCGCCAACAGGTCATGGAGCACGCCCACGCGGTCCTTGGCGGCGAAAACGACGCTGGTCTTGTCCTCGCCGGTGGGCGCCGGCGCATCGTCGCCGATGACGAAAAAGCGCGTGATGTTGTCGTGGTTGTCGGCGATGTTGGCCTGCACGATCCTGAGCCCGTAGACGTCGCCCGCCAGCCGGCTCGAGACCGCCGCCGCGGTCCGGTCCGAACGCGCCTCCTTGGCGGCCTGCGCGGTGCTCGCCACCTCCTCGATCACGGCGTCGGAATAGTGCGCGGCGACCCACTTCCGGCACTGACCGAGGGCGTGAGGGTGGGAAAGGATGCGCCGGACGTCCCTGGCCCGGCCTGATCGAGACAGCAGGCACAGTTCGATGTCGATGCTGACCTCGCCGCAGATCTGCACATCCGAGCCCTGCAGCATATCCAGGGTGTGGGCCACCACCCCTTCGGTGGAGTTTTCCACGGGCACCACGCCGTAGTCCACGTTGCGCGCGCTCACCTCTCGAAAGACGTCGCCGATGGTGGGCTCGGGGGAATAGCGCACGGTGCTGCCGAAGTGCCGTTGCGCGGCCATGTGGGTAAAGGTCGCCTCGGGGCCGAAGAAGGCCACCTTCATCTCGGCTTCGACTCCGCGGCAGGCCGACAGGACCTCGCGGTAGACGGCGCGGACGGACGCCGCCGACAACGGCCCGCCGTTGGCGTCGGATACCTGCCGGTAGACGGCCCGCTCGCGGCTGGCGACGTAGACGGGTCTTCCCGTGAGACTCTTTTGATCCCCGATCTTCAGGGCAAGGGATGCTCTCTCGTTGAGAAGCGCTACAATCCTGGAATCAACTTGATCGATCTTTTTTCGGAGGGCATCTACCGATTCTCTACGGCTCAATGAAAACCTCGAGGGGGAAGGATTGGGACCGAAGAGGAACGTTAGCCGAACTCCCGGACAATTGCAACTACGCGCCACCACACGTTTTTGTTCGTGGCCGGGGGCGGCGTCGATGCCGGAACGAAATCATGTTAGCGTTCCCGGAAACGCCCCATGCAAAACCAGACCACGGCCTATCTTTACGCCGGCGTCGCGGTGCTGTTCTGGTCCACCGTGGCGACCGCGTTCAAGCTCTCCCTGCGCCACGTAAACGCCGACGCCCTGGTGTTCTACTCCTCCTTGGCGTCCGCCGTCGTGCTGCTGTGCATCACGCTGGCCACCGGGCGAATCCGGCAACTGCGAAGGTGGACGTCCGCCGACATCCGCACGTCGCTTTATCTGGGCTTCCTGAACCCCTTCCTCTACTACCTGGTCCTGTTCCGAGCCTATTATCTCCTGCCCGCCCAGGAAGCCCTGACGCTGAACTTCGCCTGGCCCGTGGTGCTGGCGCTGTTCTCCATCCTGCTGCTGCGGCAGCCCATCGGCGCGCGGGCGCTCCTGGCCATGGCCGTCAGCTTTGCCGGGGTGGTGGTCATCGCCACTCGCGGCGACCTGCTGGGACTGGACCTGGCCAACCCGCTGGGGGTGGCGCTGGCTTTGGGAAGCACGGTGATATGGGCGCTCTACTGGATCTACGGGGTAAAGGACAGCCGTGACCCGGTAACGCGCCTGCTGGTCAACTTCGGGTTCGGATGTGTCCTCTCGGGGGGCTACCTATGGCTCTCGGGTTCCCTGGAAGTACCCGGAACCGCGGGTCTGATCGGGGCCATGTACATCGGCACGTTCGAGATGGGCATCGCCTTCGTCGCGTGGCTGCGTGCTCTCAAGCTCTCCCGCACCACCGCACAGGTGGGGCAACTGATCTACCTGACACCGTTCCTCTCCCTCCTGGTGATCAGGCTGGTGGTGGGAGAACCCATCTACGCGAGCACCTTGGCGGGGCTGGCGCTAATCGTCGGCGGCATCGTGCTGCAACGCCGGAGCGGCTAGGGACGCGACACTAGGCCGGAGAGAAATCCTTCACTTCATGAACGGGTAGGACCAGGGGCTCATCTCTTCCGCGGTCCGGCCCAGCGCGTCCCAGTCCTGGAGGTGATCCCAGGCGGATTCCGCCGCCTCCTGCGCTTGCGCCCGCAGGGCCTCGATGTCCACCCCGTGGACTCGCCCTTCCTCCACGCGCACCTCGCCGTCGACGATGACCGTCCGGACGTCGTCGCCGATGCCGCATTCCACCAGGCTCTTGATGGGGTCGCGCACCGGCCCGTACCTGAGAGTGCCGCGGCCGGAAAGATCGACGATGATGATGTCCGCGCGAGCGCCCGGCGCCAAGCGCCCCAGGTCGTCCCGCCCCAGCGCCCGCGCGCCTCCAAGGGTGGCGGCCTGAAAGACCTCGGCTGCGCTGGCCGCGCGCAGGTTGTGGCCGATGACCTTGCCGAAGTAGGACGCGATGCGCATCTGCATCATGAAGTCCCGCGGGTAGGTGTCGCTGCCCAGAGAGATGTTGACGCCGGCCTTGCGGTACTTCTCCCAGGAATCGAGGCATCGTCCCCGGCGCGCGATGTTGACCGGGCAGTGGGAGATGGACACGCCGTACTCTCCCATGAGCTCGATGTCGCGGCCGCCCGAGAAGTTGAGCTGCGGGTTTTCGGCCACGAGGTTGCCGTGGCCGATGGTGAGGTCGGGTCCCAGCAGGCCCACCGATTCCAGCAACTCCACGGGGGTCATGCGATGATCGGTCACGAGCTCGTAGAACTCGATGATGTTGTAGGCGGCGTGGGTCGATATCGGCACCTTGAGCTCGCCCGCCGCCTTCCGGGTGGCCCGCAGCAGGTCCAGCGTGCAGGACTCGGCTTCCCGCGGGATCAGGATCCCGCGGACACGGTCGCCGCAACTGCCGTTGACGCGCTTGATGAAGTCGACGGCACCATCGAACTCCCGCCAGCCGGCGGCCTCGTTCAGCGCGCGCTTGAGGCGGCCCCGGTCGTCCGCCACCCAGCGGCCGGAGTCGAACCCCGGTCCCAGGTAGGCCCGCGCTCCGAGCCGGTCCACTTCCGTGAGCAGGCCTTCCTGGACCCGGAGCTGGCTGCCGATCTCCATGAACGTGGTGACGCCGTTGCGCAAGAGCTCGGCCACGGTGAAGGTGGCGTGCAGGTCGGTGCCTTCGGCGGCGCCGGCCTGGTCGGGCCGCGTGTAGCGGGGATCGCCGGCCGGGCGCTTGCCCTCGCGCGGCACGCTGATCTCCAGGAACGGCTGGCCGAAATAGTCCGGACGGCCGACGTCGGTGATCAGCCGGTGCGACGCCCGGTGGCCGCCGTGGACGTGCATGTCGATGAAACCCGGCGCCACCAGCATCCCGCGGGCGTCGATCTCTCGGTCCACCTCGCCATCGAAGCCGCCGCCCACGTGCAGGATGACCTCGTCCTCGAACACCACCACCCCGTCGCGCACGAGCGCGTGGCTGTCACCCTGATAGCCGACGATCCAACCGCCGCGAATCAACGTACGCATGTCACGCGTCCATCCGAGGAAAGATAGCCCCCATCACCGTGCGTTGTGAGCTAACCCTGTTCTTCCCCAAACGGCAGCTCGGTTCCCAGGCCGTTTTCCCGCGCCAGCCGGTAGATCCAGCTCGCTACTCCCACGTCCAGGATGCCCATGCCCGGGGACTCGTAAAGGATGATCTCGTCGTCGCTCCGCCGTCCCGCTTTCTTGCCCGAGACCACGTCGCAGAACTCGGCCGCCACGTCGTCTCTGCTGAACTTGCCGCTGGCCAGCAACGCGGGGAAAGGTTTGCGGGGCGGGCTGTCGCCCAGCACCTGGTCGGTGCCGGAGAGGAACACCCGCGATCCCTCCACCGTGGCCTCGTCGAATTCGCCGGGGGCAAGAGACATGACCAGCGTCCCCGGCTCCAGCCAGCCGCCTTCGAACACGATGGTGTTGCCGGAAGTGGCCAGCAGCATGATGTCGGTGTTCTCCACCGCCTCGCGACCCGACTCCACCGTCACCACCTCGATGCCCAACAACTCGGTCATCTCCTCGCGGAAACGCCGCCGGTTCTCCGCGCTCCGGCTGTAGGCCTTGACGTGCCGGATGTCACGCACCGCGCAGCACGCCTGCACGAAGCCCTTGGCATAGCGCCCGGTGCCGATCACCCCCAGGGTATGGGCGTCGGCCCGCGCCAGGTACTTGGCCGCCACGCCGTAGGGCGACGCGGTACGGATGGCATGGAGATGGTAGTCGGAGATAATCGCCGACATCTCCATGTCTTCCCAGTTGAACAGGCAGATGACCTCCGAGCGGTTCGTCCCCTGGTATCCCGAGTAGACCCGCACCGCCGCATAACCCAGTTCCGGCACCATCCCCGGCAGGATCCGGATGTTGTGCCAGAGGTGTCCGGGGTGGTCCGGGTGCTCCATGGTGAGGCGCTTGAGATGGAAGGTGCTGCCCTCGGACTGCTGGCGCAGCACCTCCTCGATGACCGCGACCGCCTCCACGTACGCCTCCCGTCCCTCGATGGCCTTGAGAACGTCGTTTTCCGTGATGAAGAGCATGATCTACTCGAGACCGTAGAGGCGCGCGGCGTTGCCCCCCAGCACCGCCTCCTTCTGCTCACGGGTGAGGTCGTCCCGCTGCAGCAACTCGTCGATCTCGTGCCGGCACGATGCCGCATCGAAGACCTCGTGGGGAAAATCGCTGGCGAACAGAAAGGGTTCGGCGCCGGCCTGCTGCACGGCAAAGGCGAGTCCGGCGTCGTCGCAATCGAAACCCACGAAGATCCTTCCCTCTCGGACGTGACGTTTGAAATGCTCGCTGGCCTTCTCCCCCGGCATGGGCCCGGGGACGGGATTGCCGTCGAGATCGATCTGCAGGTGCCCCTCGTTGTAGGAACGGTCGAGCCGGTCCATGAAGAACGGCACCCAGGTGGCGCCCCCTTCCAGATAGGCCACCCGCAACCCCGGGAAGCGCTCGAAGATGCCGTGGCTCAGCATCGCCGCCGCCTGCACCATGATTCCGAAGGGATGGCCGAGGGCGTGCACCGGGTAGTAGACGCTGAAGCCGTCGAGGCCCAGGTGGTGATGCGCGCCGCCGTGCACGGTGAGGCAGCAGCCGAGCTTCTCGGCCTCCTCGTAGATGGGCCAGTAGGCCTTGGCGCCCAGGTGGCCCTTGATGCCCTCGCCGTTGGACGGCAGCATCGCGCCGACCATGCCGAGCTCGCGCACGCAACGTCGCAGCTCCGCCACCGCCTCCTCCTCGTCCTGTATCGGGATCAGCCCCACGCCCTTGAGGCGCGGCGTCTTGCTGATGAAGCGCTCGTGCAGCCAGTTGTTGTAGGCCCGGCAGGCGGCGATGGCCCACTCCACCGAGACGATGCGCCCGAACCCCAGCCCGGCGCTGGGATAGAGCACGCTCCAGGCGATGCCGGTCTCCTCGATGAACTCCAGCCACTCCTCCGCGCCCGGAGCGGTCTTCATGCTGCCGCCGACGTACTTGGGCACGCGGTTCTTCATCAGGTAGC
>JAPPHF010000108.1 GCA_028821115.1 Deltaproteobacteria bacterium
CCTGGACGGCGAAGAGCACATCATCATGCGCGAGGACGACATCCTCGGCATCGTCCAGAAGTAACCGCACACCCTTTGCCACGCAGTTAATCACGCACACTTTGTCAAGGAGGATTCAATGGCAGCGAAAATCGTCAAGTTCGATCAGGATGCAAGGGAGTCCATTGTCCGCGGTGTCAATATTTTGGCAGACGCGGTTACCGTGACTCTCGGACCCAAGGGCCGCAACGTCGTCATCGACAAGTCCTTCGGCGCTCCCAACGTGACCAAGGACGGCGTCACCGTGGCGAAAGAGGTGGAGCTGGAGGACAAGTTCGAGAACATGGGCGCCCAGATGGTCAAGGAAGTCGCCAGCAAGACGTCCGACGTGGCCGGCGACGGCACCACCACGGCCACCGTGCTGGCGCGCCAGATCTTCTCCGAGGGGCTGAAGATGGTGGTGGCCGGGCACGACCCCATGACCCTGAAGCGGGGCATCGAGCGGGCCGTGGAGACGGTCACCGAATCCCTCAAGAAGATGTCCAAGGACACCAAGGACCCCAAGGAGATCGCCCAGGTCGGCACCATCGCGGCCAACAACGACGAGACCATCGGCGAGGTCATCGCCGAAGCCATGAACAAGGTGGGCAAGGAAGGCGTCATCACGGTGGAGGAGGCCAAGGGCCTGGAGACCTCCCTGGAGGTGGTCGAGGGCATGCAGTTCGACCGCGGCTACCTTTCCCCGTACTTCGTCACCGATCCGGAGCGCATGGAGTGCATCCTGGACGACTGTTACCTGCTCATCCACGAGAAGAAGCTCTCCAACATGAAGGACCTGCTGCCGGTGCTGGAGCAGATCGCCAAGACCGGCAAGCCCTTCGTGATCCTGGCTGAGGACGTCGAGGGCGAGGCACTGGCCACCCTGGTGGTCAACAAGATCCGCGGCACCCTGCACTGCGTGGCGGTGAAGGCGCCGGGCTTCGGCGACCGCCGGAAGGCCATGCTCGAGGACATCGCCGTCCTGACCGGCGGCAAGCTCATCGCCGAGGAGCTCGGCATCAAGCTGGAGAACGTCTCGCTGCAGGATCTCGGCCAGGCCAAGCGCGTGGTGGTGGACAAGGAAAACTCCACCATCGTCGACGGCGCCGGCTCCAAGGCCGACATCGAGGGCCGCATCAAGCAGATCCGCGCGCAGATCGAGGAGACCACCTCGGACTACGACCGTGAAAAGCTCCAGGAGCGCCTTGCCAAGCTGGTGGGCGGCGTTGCCGTCATCAACGTCGGCGCAGCCACCGAGATCGAGATGAAGGAGAAGAAGGCGCGGGTGGAGGACGCCCTGCACGCGACGCGGGCGGCGGTGGAGGAAGGCATCGTGCCGGGCGGCGGCGTGGCGCTGCTGCGCTCCGTTCCCGCGCTGGAGAAGCTCAAGGTGGAAGACGAAGAGCAGGTGGGCGTGAACATCGTCAAGCGGTGCCTCGAAGAGCCGCTGCGCCGGATCGCCACCAACGCCGGCATCGACGGCTCCATCGCCCTGCAGCAGGTCCGGAACAGCAAGGGCAACGTCGGCCTCAACGCGGCCACGGAGACCTACGAGGACCTGTTGGCGGCGGGCATCATCGATCCCACCAAGGTGGTGCGGACGGCGCTGCAGAACGCCTCGTCCATCGCCAGCCTGCTGCTCACCACCGAGGCCATGGTGGCCGAGAAGCCCGAGGACAAGCCCGCCATGCCCCCGATGCCTCCGGGCGGCGGCATGGGTGGAATGGGCGGCATGGGTGGAATGGGCGGCATGATGTAACCATGTAACCCTGCCGTTGCGGCAGTTAAGGGCCTGGAGTCTCCGGAGAGAGGCTTCAGGCCCTTTTTCGTTGTTGAGGCGGGCAGACTATATTGCTATTCTGACTTGTCCGGGTTCTCTTCGCGGAAAGTCCGTTACCGGCCGACCAGCCATGTTCGAAAACCTCACCGACAAACTGGAGCAGACCTTCAAGCGGTTGCGGGGGCACGGCAGGATCACCGAGTCCAACGTGGCGGAGTCGCTGCGCGAGGTGCGGTTGGCACTGCTGGAGGCGGACGTCAACTTCAAGGTGGTCAAGAGCTTCATCGACTCGATCCGGGCCAAGTCCATGGGCCGGGACGTGCTCGAGAGCCTGACGCCGGACCAGCAGCTCATCAAGATCGTGCGCGAGGAGCTGGTGGAGATTTTGGGCGGGGAAGCCGCCCGGGTGGATCTCAAGGGACGGCAACCGGTGGTGCTGATGCTGGTGGGGCTGCAGGGATCGGGCAAGACCACGACCGCGGTCAAGCTGGCGCTGCACCTGAAGCAGCAGCAGAAACGGACCCCCTACCTGGTGTCCGCGGACGTGTACCGGCCGGCGGCGCGGGAGCAGTTGCGGACGCTGTGCGACGAGCACGGGCTGCCGGTGTACGACTCGGGCGACAGCGCTTCGCCCGTGGAGATCTGCCGCAACGCCGTCGACAAGGCGAACCAGCGGTTGTGCGACGTGCTGATCGTGGACACCGCCGGGCGGCTGCATATCGACGAAGAGCTGATGCAGGAGCTGGTGGCGATTCGCGCGGCGCTGGAGCCCCGGAACATCCTCCTGACCGTCGACGCCATGATCGGGCAGGACGCGGTGAACCAGGCGCAGGGCTTCAACGAGACGCTGGACCTGACCGGGGTGGTGCTGACCAAGATGGACGGCGACGCGCGGGGCGGGGCGGCGCTCTCCGTACGGGCAGTGGTGGGCAAGCCGGTGCTCTACGTCGGCGTCGGCGAGAAGGCGGACGCCCTGGAGCCCTTCTTCCCGGACCGAATGGCGTCGCGCATCCTGGGCATGGGCGACGTGCTCTCGCTGATCGAGAAGGCCGAGCAGGCGGTGGACAAGAAGGCCGCGCCCAAGCTCGAACAGCGGATGCGCAAGGGAGAGTTCACCCTGGAAGACTTCCAGACTCAGATGCAGGCCATCAAGAAGATGGGCTCCATCGGCGGCCTGCTCGACATGGTGCCAGGAGGACGCCAACTGGGCCAGCAGGTGGATGTTTCCCACGCCGAGAAGGAAATGAAGCGCGTCGAGGCCATCATCAACTCCATGACGCTCAAGGAGCGGCGCAACCCCGGCCTGCTCAACGGCAGCCGGCGGCGGCGCATCGCCGAAGGGAGCGGCACCACGGTGACCGACGTCAACCGCCTCATGAAGCAGTTCATGGAGATGAAGAAGATGATGCAGCGCATGAAGAAGTCCGGCGGCAAGCGGCGCGGCGTGCTGGGCCGTTTGTCAACGCCGTTCCAATGATCTAAAAACTAGTGTCGTGTCCCGTGATTTCCTGCCATAAGTTGCGCAGGATTTTTTGTCGTCGGCAAGGCGCGATGACGAGCAGTGGCG
>JAPPHF010000116.1:0-17185 GCA_028821115.1 Deltaproteobacteria bacterium
CCCTGGGCGCCAGCTTCGGCGGCTACTGGTCCACCAAGCTGGCCCACGTGGAGCCGGGGCGCCTGCGCGCCGCGGTCAACTGGGGCGGCGGCATCCACGGGTTCTTCCAGCCCGAATGGCAACAGCGGTCACGCAACGCCTCGTCCTATCTCTTCGACCTCATCGAAGCCCGCGCCAACCTCTTCGGCAGGCGCACCTTCGAGGAGCTCTGCGAGGTGATGCCCATCCTCTCCCTCAAGGACCAGGGCCTGCTCGACCAGCCCTGCGCCCCCATGCTGCTCGTGAACGGCAAGGACGACCTCCAGGTCCCCATCGAGGACTTCTTCATGCTGCTGGAGTGCGGCAGCCCCAAGGCCATGCGCCTCTTCCCCGGCGGCCACATGGGCGAGTCGCCGGACGTGTTCCCGACCATACTGAGGTGGCTGCACAGGGAGCTGGACGGGGAGTGACCAGGAGAGCCCCTACCCCACCTTCTCCCGCGCCTCCATGATCTTGTGGACCACGGCCTCGACGTCCGCTTCGTCCACGAATGGCGACATGATGTAGGACTTCAACGCGTGGATGGGCTCGCCGTAGGCGGTGCGGCGGTAGCAGTCGGTGGAGGAGATGACCACGCCGCGGCCGGCCATGGCTTCGGAGTGGACGTAGCCGAAGATCTTCCGGTTGAACTCGTTGTGGGCCAGCAGGGTATCGCGGAAGGCCGGGTCTTCCAGCTCCTGGCGCTTGATGGCGAAGGTATCCACGCCCGGCGGATAGGCGCGGAACAGGGTCACCGTGCCGAAGTTGTCGCGGTTGAGCACGGTGGTGCCCTCGCGTCCTTCCAGGTGCTCGCGCAGGAGCTGGGCCATCTCCACCATGTGCCCCAGCACCACCCGCAGGCCCTCGCGCCCGAACAGGCGGTAGTTGGCGATGGCGGCAAGCGGCCCGGTGCCGGCCCGGGAGGTCTCCAGCGTGTACATGCCGGGACGGTGCTCGCCGAAGTGGTAAAGGTAGGGCATCTGCTCCGGGTTCCGCGCCACCCGCTGCAGATCCGCGCGGTCTTTGACCAGCACCAGGCTGGAGATGTACGGCGTGAAGCCGGTCTTGTGGAAGTCCACGCCCACGGAATCCGCCAGCGACAGGTGGCGGATGCGACGGCACGCCCCCGCCAGGGCACGCAGGGTGCGTGGCCGGAACCCCAGGGGGTTGCCCTCGAAATCGTAGTCGTTGAACACCGACCAGGCCCAGCCGATGACCGCGTCGGCGTGTATGTGTGGCCGGTAGGCGAGCTGGAACTCGTCCACCAGTGTATCCCGCAACCTCCCGATGGCCTCTAGGTCGTCGAGGCCGAAGGAATCGGTGGTGCCCATCGTGGCGATGATGGCGGCGATCTTCCTGCCTTCCGACAGCGCCTTGCGCGCCGCTTCCTCCAGTTGCGCCAGATCGATCTCGTTCTCCGGAGTCGTCGGGACCGTGATCAGGTTGCGGGTGCCCAGGCCCAGCCAGCCGGCGATGTTGGCGGCGCAGTAATGCCCGGTGTCGGACACCAGTATCACGGCCTCCTGGGACACCCCGTTCTGGATCGTGTTCGGGCACGCCTTCTCCAGCCCCATCTTCACCCCGTAGAGGGACGTGCCGGTGCCGCCGAACGTGAACACGCCGCCGGCCCGTTCCGGGTCGTAGCCGACGAGTCCCGCGGTCATGCCCGTGGCCTCCACCTCGGCCAGCGCCACCAGCCGGCTGTACTCGTCCCAGGCGACGTTGGCGTTGTACAACGCGGCCAGCAGCACGCCGATGATGCTGGGGATGGTGGGCGGCGGAATGACGTTCTGTTGTGTGCGGGGGTGGCCGAAAATGGTCATGCCCTGCAGATAGCCCACGAGATCGGCGGTCACCGCCTCCACCGACGCCGGACCCTCCGGCAAGACCGCCTTCCGCGCCTCCTCGAAGTCACCCGGCGCCAACTCGCCGAGGATCGGCAGGTCGGACTTCAACGCATCCACCTGGTCGAGGGCGCGCATGATGGAGTGGACGAAGTACGAATCGTGGATGGGATCGGATACCGGCTGTGGAAACGCCAGCCGAACCTTGTCAAGGACATCGCGATAGGGTGTAGACATGAGACAGGATCCTTTGAGGCAGAGCCTTGAGGTAGATGTATTCCCTGTGTTCAGTTTACAGGAATTCGATGAAGTCTCTAGAAACCGCAGCTAAAAGGACGAACACATGATCACGCTTTACAGCAAGGCGACCTCCAACGGCCGCAAGGCCTCCATCATGCTGGAGGAATCGGGGCTCGCATACAGGGTCCGGCCCATGGCCCTGGAAGAAGGCGAGCAGAAGGAAGACTGGTACCTGGCCATCAACCCCAACGGCCGGATACCCTGCATCGTGGATGACGACGGCCCGGGCGGCCGCTCGGTCACGGTGTTCGAATCGGGGGCGATCCTGATCTATCTCGCGGAGAAGTCCGGGCGGCTCCTGCCCGATGACCTGGCCGCCCGCATGGAAGCGCTGAACTGGCTCTTCTTCGCCTCGGGGCACATCACTCACACGGGCCTTGGCGTCCACTGGCAAGTCCGCTGCCGCGACGCCGGCGAGGAGCACGCCCACCTGGGCGTCTGGCAGACGGAGAATAACCGGGTTTACGGGGTGCTCAACCGCGGCCTTGAGGGACGCGACTATCTGGCGGGGGAGTATTCCATAGCCGACATGGCGGCGTATCCGTGGATCTACCGCTGGAAATTCCAGGAGATAGACCTTGACCGCTATCCCAACGTCGCGGAGTGGCTGGCGCGGGTCGGCTCCCGCCCGGCGGTGCAGCGGGGACTGCAGATTCCGCCGAGGGACGACGGTCTTTGACAATTTGAAATGCGCCCGCCCTACCCGAACAGGTCCAGCAACGCATCTACCGCCGCGCGGGTGTCGGCGAAATCGGGCAGGAGCCGGTCCGCGTCCAGCTTCCGGAGCTCTTCCAGGGGGTTGTAGCGGCCGGTGGCGACCAGCAGGCACTTCATGCCGTTGGTCCGGGCAGCTTCGAGGTCCCTGGGGGTGTCGCCGACGATGACGCAGTGGCGGGGCTCCACCGGGAGTTCGAGGTGGCGGCGCCAGCGCT
This sequence comes from Deltaproteobacteria bacterium, assembly GCA_028821115.1. Taxonomy (GTDB): domain Bacteria; phylum Desulfobacterota; class Binatia; order UBA9968; family JAJDTQ01; genus JAJDTQ01. Next base: position 3,095 of record JAPPHF010000116.1, read on the forward strand.
CCATGGCGATGCGCGGAAGGTCGTTGCGGTTGGCGGAGTCGCTGCCGAAAGCGCCGGGGCCGATGTGCTCGCCGACGCCGGCGGCCTGGAGCTTCAAGCGGGCCGTGACCTCCATGTTGCCGGTGACGACACCGAGGGAGAGGTCGGGCAGGCGGCTCAGTTCACGCACCAACTCGGGCACGCCGGCCAGCGCCCGCACCCGGGTGGGTCCCTCGGAAATGGCGCGCGTGTAACATTCCTTCAGGTTCCTGCTGAAGGTGGCCCAGTCCGCCGGGCTCCATTCCACATCGTGGCCCGCTACATCGAAGATCTCCTGCAGGATGATCGGATCGGTCTTGCCGTCGGGGCGGATGGTGCGGATGTCGCCGGGGATGCCGAAGGTCTTGAGGATGGCGTCGTTGAAGGCGACGTGGCCGTCCTGGGAACGGAGCAGGGTGCCGTCGATGTCGAAGAAGACGATCTTGGGTATGTTGGCCATGTCAGGCTGGAAACTTATACGCTCGCGACACGCATGGAAAGGGTCGGCGCGCCCCGTGCGTGGAATTGACAAAAACCCCGGCTCAAGCTACGAATAAGTTCGCACAACTGGCGTGTACGTGGAGTTCACCACGAGGGAGTGCTTGACTGCTGGACGGCCGAACGCCTGGGTCTCTATGCCAGAGAGGTTCAGGCTTTTTTTTGTGCAAAACCCGTCTCGTTCACCTTCCGTTGAGAGGACAACCCATACGCCATCGGATGTAAGCCCATGATCAAGCAATACCTCCTTTCTCCCGGTCCGACGCCCATTCCCAACGAAGTGCAGTTGGCCATGGCGCAGACCATGATCCACCACCGGACGCCGGAGTTCGCGGCGGTCCTGGAGGAGGCCCGGCAGGGGCTGAGGACCCTGTTCGGCACGAAGAACGACGTGATCATCCTGGCCTCCTCCGGCACCGGCGCCATGGAGGCCGGGGTGGCCAACCTGTTCTCGCCCGGCGACAAGGTCATCGTGGTCAACGGCGGCAAGTTCGGCGAACGCTGGCTGCGCATCTGCCGCGCCTACGCCCTCGACGTGGTCGAGATCAAGGTCGAATGGGGCAAGGCCGTGGAGGTGAACGCGGTGGAGGCGGCGCTGCGGTCGCATCCGGACGCCAAGGGCGTCCTCATCCAGGCCAGCGAGACCTCGACCACGACGCTTCACCCGGTGCGCGAGATCGCGGAACTGACCCGCGACGGCGGGCCGCTGCTGCTGGTGGACGGCGTCACCGCGGTGGGCGTGCTGTCCGTCCCCATGGACGAGTGGGGCATCGACGCCCTGGTGACAGGCTCGCAGAAGGCGCTGATGCTGCCGCCCGGCCTGGCCTTCATCGGCCTCAGCGACCGCGCCTGGGAACGGGCTCGGGAAACCGCGTCGCCGCGCTTCTACTTCGACCTGGAAAGCGAGCGGAAGGGACAGGCCAAGGGCTCCACGGCCTATACTCCCGCGGTATCGCTGGTGTTCGGGCTGTGCGCGGCCCTCAAGCTCATGCGCGAGGAGGGGCTCGATCTCGTGTACGCCCGGCATGACCGGATGGCGCGGGCCACGCGCGCGGCGGCAACCGCCATGAGGCTCAAGCTGCTGTCGCCAGACAACCCCAGCCCCGCGGCCACGGGCCTCTACGTCCCTGAAGGATGCAACGCCGACGCCTTGCTCGACTATCTCCGTGTGCAAATGGGAGTCACGCTGGCGGAGGGGCAGGACGACTTGCAGGGCAAGGCTATCCGCATCGCCCACGTGGGCCACATGGGAGCCTTCGACGTCATCGTGGCCGTCAGCGCGCTGGAAATGGCGTTTCGGAAGTTCGGCCTGCCGATCACTCTCGGCACGGGTGTGGCCGCGGCCCAGGAGATCCTGCTGGAGGCGCTGGACTGATCCCTTGCCTGATGGACCATCGCAACGCGTCGGGCGCGGGCGCGGACGCACAGAAGTAGAGGTTGCATGATGAAGGTGCTGGTTTCCGATCCGCTTCCCGACGTGGGGCTCGCGGTTCTGCACGACGCGGCGGACATCGATGTCGACGTACGGACCGGGCTCACGCCCGAAGAGCTCAAGGAGATCATCGGCGGATACGAGGGGCTGATCATTCGCAGCGGCACCAAGGTGACCGCGGAGGTCATCGCGGCCGCGCACCGGCTCCGGATCATCGGCCGCGCCGGCGTGGGCGTGGAGAACGTCGACGTGGACGCTGCCAGCAAGAAGGGCATCGTGGTGATGAACACGCCGGGGGGCAACAACGTCACCACCGGCGAACACACCATCTCGCTCATGCTGGCCTTGGCGCGGCACATTCCCCAGGCGGCGGCATCGCTCAAGGCCGGCCGCTGGGACCGGCAGAAGTTCACGGGCGTGGAGGTGTGCAACAAGACCCTCGGAGTCGTAGGCCTGGGGAACGTAGGGCGCATCGTGGCCGAACGAGCCCTGGGGCTGCGCATGAAGGTGCTGGGCTACGACCCCTTCATCCCGGCCGAGGCCGCCGCGCGCATGGGCGTGGAATCCGCCAGCCTCGACGAGATCTACCGCCGGTCCGACTTCATCACCGTCCACGTGCCCTTGATCGAGGAAACCCGCGGGCTCATCAACCGCGAGGCCATCGCCAGGATGAAGACCGGCGTGCGCATCATCAACTGCGCCCGCGGCGGCATCGTCGACGAGAACGACCTGGCCGAGGCCCTGAAGGAGGGCAAGGTGGCCGGGGCGGCGCTGGACGTCTACGTCGACGAGCCGCCGAGCCCGGACCACCCGCTGGTGCAACTGGACCAGGTGGTGACCACCCCGCACCTGGGCGCCTCCACCGACGAAGCCCAGCTCAACGTTTCCATCGCGGTGGCGGAGCAGATCCGCGACTTCCTCGTGGACGGCGTCATCCGCTATGCGGTCAACGCGCCCAGCGTGAGCCAGGACCTGCTGCGGGAGCTGCAACCCTACCTTACCCTGGGAGAGAAGCTCGGAAGCCTCCACGTGCAGTTGTCAGGAAAGTTCCCCGAGGAAATTCGCATCGAGGGCGGCGGCGAGGTGGCGCAGTACGACATCGCGCCCATCGCCCTGGCCGTGCTGAAGGGCGTGCTGAGCTTCGCGATGGGAGAGACCGTCAACTACGTCAACGCGCCGTTCATCGCCCAGGAGCGCGGCATCAAGGTGGTCCAGTCGAAGAGCGAGATAACACGGGACTTCGCGAGCTACATCAATGTCCGTTCCCGCACCGCGGGCGAGGAGACCGAGATCGAAGGCGCCCTGTTCGGCACCAACAACCCCCGGATCGTGCGCCTCAACGACTTCTACTTCGAGGCCGTGCCCGAGGGCCACATCCTGGTCTCCTACAACCACGACGTTCCCGGGGTCGTGGGAGCCATGGGCGCACTCCTGGGCGACAACGGCATCAACATTGCCGGGCTGGAACTCGGGCGGGAGAAGGTCGGCGGCCGCGCCATCTCCTTCATCCGCGTGGACAACCCGGTGCCGAGGGAGGTTCTGGACAGGTTCAGGGCGTTGCCCGAGGTCATCTCGACGACGGCGGTAAGGCTCTGACGCAGCCTGACGGCGGAAGATCCTGAAAGTGGCAAACGTAGTGGTCATAGGCGCCCAGTGGGGCGACGAGGGAAAGGGCAAGATCGTCGACCTCCTGGCCCGACAGTCGGACGTGGTCGTACGGTTCCAGGGCGGCAACAACGCCGGCCACACGCTCGTCGTCAACGGCGAGAAGACCATCCTGCACGTGATCCCGTCGGGAGCGCTGCACCGGGACAAGGTCTGCGTCATCGGCAACGGCGTGGTGCTGGACGCGGAGGTCCTGTTGCACGAACTGCGGGAGCTGCGGGAGCAGGGTCACCTGCAGGACGCCTCCCAGCTTCGCATCAGCGAGCAGGCGCACCTGATCATGCCCTACCACAAGGCCATCGACCTGGCCCGGGAACGGTTGCGCGGCGCCGGCAAGATCGGCACCACCGGCCGGGGCATCGGCCCCACCTACGAGGACAAGGCCGCAAGGGTGGGCATCCGCGTCATCGACCTGATGGAAGAAGACACCTTCCGCGCCAAGCTCGAGCACAACATCACCGAGAAGAACGGCTACCTCAAGGCGATCCTGAAGGAACAGGCCCTGGACTTCGAGGAGATCCACCACGCCTACGGCGGCTACCGGGAGCAACTCGCGCCCTACGTCGCCGATACCGGCGTGCTGCTGGAGGAGATGTTCCGGGACGGAAAGAACGTCCTGTTCGAGGGCGCCCAGGGCACTCTACTCGACGTCGACCACGGCACCTACCCCTACGTCACCTCATCCAACACGGTGATCGGCGGCGTATGCTCGGGGGCCGGCGTGGGGCCGCGGCACATCCACGAGGTCATCGGCATCTCCAAGGCCTACACGACCCGCGTCGGCAGCGGGCCGTTCCCCACCGAGCTCACCGGCCCCGAGGGCGACAAGCTGCGCCAGGACGGCGACGAGTACGGCGCCACCACCGGACGCCCGCGGCGCTGCGGCTGGTTCGACGTGGTGGCGGTACGACACGCGGTCCGCCTGAACGGCTTGACCGGCATCGCGTTAACCAAGCTGGACGTGCTCACGGGTCTGCCGACGGTCCGCGTGTGCACCGCCTACCGGTCGGGGCAGGGGCTGCTGCGCCATTTCCCGGCGAGCCTCAAAGTGATGGAGTCCGTGGAACCGGTGTGGGAAGAATTCGAAGGCTGGCAGGAACCCGTCTCCGGCGCCCGTAGCGTCGCCGATCTGCCCCTGAACGCGCGGCGTTACATGCAGCGGTTGGAAGAGCTGGTGGACACAGAGATCGTAATCGCCTCGGTCGGGCCGGACCGTGATCAGACGATCCTCATCAAGAACCCCTTCGACCGCCGCTGAGGCAACCTTTCACGGCATGGCACCCGCGCCGCGCGGATCCGAGGCTCCGGTGATGCGCTTGCCCTCGACCCGGATGGCTTGAACCTCGCCCAACCTCGGGGCTCGTAGAACCGTGTGACCCTTACCCTCGAGCCCCGCGGCTGCTTCGTCGCTCACCGTTGGCTCCAACTCCACGACCTGCGCCCCATCCGTGGGGACGTGGAGGCGTGGCGCCGCCACCGCCTCGGTCAGCGGCATGCGGAAATCCAGGACATTGAGGATGGTCTGGAGCACCGCTCCGGTTGTCCGGGCGCCTCCGGAAGCGCCGACGATCAGCACCGGCCGGTCGTCCCGGAGCAGGATCGCCGGAGTCATGCGGTTCACCGGCCGCCTTCGGGGCTTGAGCGTGGCAAGGGCGTTGCCGGCCGACGACTCGGGAATCCAGAATTGGCACATCTGGTTGTTGAGGATGACGCCGGTCTCGCGCACCAGCACCTTGGAGCCGAAAGAGCTCCCGATGGCGAGGCTCATGGACACGGCGTTGCCGTCGCCGTCCAACACCCCGATATGGGTGGTGCCGCCTGGCCCGCCGGCGGCCGCCACGGGCATGGCGCCGCTCCGCCGCGCGGCCAGGTCCATGGATATCTCGTTGCGAAGCGCGGAAGCGCGCTCGCGGGAAATGAGCCGCTGCGCCGCCTCGCCGAAATCCGGCTCGCCCGCGTGCTTCAGAAGGTCCGCCGCGCCCGCCTTGGCGGTTTCCGCGACCAGATGCAGATAAGCCCCCGAGTTGTGGCGGAACTGGTCCGGGCCATAGCCCTCCATGACGCGCAGCATCCCCGCCAGGGCCAGACCTCCCAGGCTCGGAGGCGGCGCCGTGATTACCGTGCGGTCCCGGTAGCTGCCGATGATCGGACCGCGCCACACCGGCTTGTAGCTGTTGAGATCGTCCAGGGTGAGATTCTTGATCCGTGCGGCAAGGGCCTGGCCGATGGCGCCCTCGTAGAAGGCGCCGGCTCCCTCCCTGGCGATGGTCTTGAGGGTTTCCGCCAACTCCGGTTGGCGGATCATCTCTCCCACTTCACGGGGCTCCCCGGATTCCTTCAGAAAGATGCGCGAGAAATTGGCGCGCTGCCGGAGCGCCGGAAGGTTCTCCTCGATGGCGCGGCGCAAGCGGCGCGTTGCCGGAAACCCCTCGGCGGCATGGCGCACGGCCGGCGCCAGCACGGTTTCCAGCGGCAAGCTCCCGAACCGCTTGAGCGCCTCGGCGAGGCCCGCCACAGTTCCCGGAACCGCCACGGCCAGGTCGCCGGTCTCCAGGAGTTCCCGGCGGACGCGTCCCCCATTCCGATAGAGCCCGGGGGCCGCGGCCGCGGGGGACACTTCCGTGAAGTCGAGCACATGAGCCTTCTTCTCACGAGCCTGGTAGAGCACCATCACACCGCCCCCGCCCAGCCCCGACGAGGCCGGATCCACCACCGCCAGGGCGAACGCGGTCGCCACCGCGGCATCCACCGCGTTGCCGCCCTGCTCCAGGATACCCATTCCCGCCCTGACCGCGACATCGTGGTCCGATACCACGACGCCGTCGAGACGGGTTTGCGCCAGGGAAAAGGACAAGCCCGAAAGGAAAAAAACGCCGAGAACCGGAACGGCCAAGAAGGACCGCATGCGAACCACAGCTTTCATGACCCTGGAAGCCGTCATCGTGAAACCCATGCCTGTTTATTTCTTTGCCGCTCGGTTTGCAACAACCAATCTTTCCGGGAAACGCGGGTTGTGTTAACCTTGTCCTGCTTCCGTGCACCGCCACACCCGGCAACGGCGCGAGAAGCCCCCTGCAACAACCGGAGAAGAGGCTTGGCGCGCAAATACGTCCTCAAGAGCATCGACCCCCCTCCGTCGCCCGCCCCATCTACGATCGACTACGAGGAGGAGCTCAACGAGGCGCAACGCGAAGCCGCGATGTTTCTGGAAGGTCCGCTGCTGGTGGTGGCCGGCGCCGGCACCGGGAAGACCCGGACCCTCGTGTACCGGGTCGCCCGGCTCATCGAGCGCGGCATCGATCCGCGCTCCATCCTGCTGCTCACCTTCACCCGCCGGGCCGCGGAAGAGATGCTGCAGCGGGCCAGCCTGCTGACCGATTCCCGCTGCGAGCGCATTGCGGGCGGAACCTTCCACTCGTTCGGTAACATGGTGCTGAGGCAATACGGCCAGCTCATGGGACTGGCGCCGGGCTTCACCATCATGGACCGCTCCGACAGCGAGGACGTGATCCAGCTCCTGCGTGCCGAGATGGGGCTCGACAAGCGCGAGAAGCGCTTCCCCAGAAAGCAGACCATCGGCGAGATCCACAGCCTAGCGCGGAACCGGCAGATGCCCCTCGCCGAGCTGGTGGAACGGGAGTACTCGCACCTCGCGGACTATCTGGAGGAGTTGACGGTCATCGCGGAGCGCTACCAGGTCTACAAGCGGGAGAAGTCGCTGCTGGACTACGACGACCTGCTCACCTCCCTGAAGGATCTGCTGGAAGCCCACGAGGACCTGCGGCGCCGGTTGTCGGAGCGCTTTCGCTTCATCATGGTGGACGAGTACCAGGACACCAACCGGCTGCAGTCCGACATCATCCGCCGGCTGGCCTTCACCCACGACAACGTCATGGCGGTGGGCGACGACGCCCAGAGCATCTACTCGTTCCGGGGCGCCCACTTCCGCAACATCATGGACTTCCCCAACCAGTTTCCGGGAAGCAGGATCATCCCCCTGGAGGAGAATTATCGCAGCACCCAGCCCATTCTGAGGCTGACCAACGAGATCATCAGCAGGGCCGCGGAGCGCTACGAGAAGAACCTCCACAGCCGCAAGAGCGAAGGCGAGATGCCGCTCCTGGTCCAGGCGGAAAGCGAGCACACCCAGTCGCGGTTCGTGTGCCAGCGCGTGCTGGAGCTGCGGGAGGAAGGGGTCCCGCTCTGGGACATGGCGGTGCTGTTCCGTTCGAGCTTCCATTCCTTCGACCTGGAGATCGAGCTCACCCGCCACGACATCCCCTTCGTCAAGCGCGGCGGCTTCCAGTTCATGGAGACCGCCCACATCAAGGACGTGCTGGCGCACCTGCGGGTCATCAGCAACCCCATGGACGCGGTGTCCTGGGGGCGGGTGCTCATGCTGCTGGAGGGTGTCGGCCCGCAGATGAGCCGCAAGCTCATCGAGCAGCTCCTGGGCGACGCGGATCCGGCCGAGTGCCTGCGGCGGATCGAATCGGGGGGTCGGGCGAAACAACCGCTCAAGACGCTGGGGCAGGTGCTGGGCGAGTGCTCGGAGCGGACCCGGCCGGCGGACATGGCGCAGTACCTGATGCAGTACTACCTGCCGATCCTCAAGCGCAAGCACGCCGACGACTACCCCAAGCGGCTGCGGGACCTGGAGCACTTCCAGGGGCTGACCGAACGCTACCAGAGCATCGAGCGGCTGTTGAGCGACATGGCGCTGGACCCGCCCTCCGCCAGCGTGGACGAGGCCCAGCCCGTGGATCCCGACGAGGGTCCGCTGGTGCTGTCCACGGTCCATTCCGCCAAGGGCCTGGAATGGCATTCGGTGTTCATCATCTGGGCGCTGGAGGGGCGGTTCCCTTCCTACTACAACACCAACAGCATCGAGGAACTGGAAGAAGAGCGAAGGCTGCTGTACGTGGCCGCCACGCGCGCGAAGGAAAACCTCTTCTTCGCCTATCCCTCTCGCGTGTACGACCGTTCCCTGGGGATGGTGTTCTCGCGGCCTTCCCAGTTCATCGACGGGATCTCCGAGGACCTGCTGGAACCCATGTCGCTGGTCCATGAGGACTGGTACTACAGTCAGCTGTAACGCCGCACCGGTGTCGCCAAAATCCATCATATCAGCCGTGCTGGCGCCCCTTGGGCGCGGCTGGGCCAAGACGCTTTACGAGAAGGACACGGGTTACCACCGCATCCGGGTGGAAGAGACCCGGGAACGCCGCTACCTCTACTTCGACGGCACGCTGCAGAGCTCCATGGACCGACGCGACCCCTCGTCACTGGAGCTGCTCTACTCTCGTTTCGCCTCCCTGGGCCTGGTGCTCAGGCCGGATGCTGCCAAGGCCTTGCTCATAGGACTGGGCGGCGGTTCCATGGCCAAGAAGTACCACAAGGAGTTTCCGGAGATGGAGATCGACTCCATCGAGATCGATCCGGACGTGGTCGAGATAGCCCGCCAGTACTTCCACTACCGTGTGGACCCGAATCAGCGCGTCCACAGCGGCGACGGCCGTGAGTTCCTGGCATGCACCGGAGAACGTTTCGACCTGATCCTGCTGGACGCCTACTACGCGGACAACATGCCGTTCCACCTGGTCACCCGGGAGTTCTTCACTATCGCCCGGGACAGGATGACGCCCGAAGGCGTGATGGTGCTGAATCTCATCGGATCGCTGCGGGGACCGGACAGCACGACGATCCGGGCCGCCATCAAGACGCTGGGCCAGGTATTCCCCCAGGTCTACACGTTCCCTACGTTCGGCAACCGCGGCTACGTGCTGAGCGAGATCCAGAACGTCGTGGTGCTGGCGAGCAAGGCGCGGGAGCGTATGAGCATGAAGGAGATGGAACGGCGCGCCGCGGGCCTCGGCCGCGACCTGTTCCCCGACCCCATCAGCAAGATTCGCAAATCCTACTACACCGGCCCGCTGGAGCAGGACGACGTGGAGCTTCTCACCGATGATGCTACGCCGGTTGACGACTTGGTGCGTCTCTAGCACCCTGCTGCTGGCGGGCTGCACCGCGGTCCTGCCGGGAAAGATCCACCGGCCGGTCCGGGTGGTACAGGTCAAGCTGGTGGCTGATTCGGTATTGCGGCGGGCGGAAACGCACTGGCGCGACACCGCCCGGGACCTGCTGCGGGCAGCATCAGACTACTACGAAGAGCGGTTCGGCATTCGGCTGGCGCATCAGGCCACCGAGCCTTGGCGTGTGGAGGGCACGACGTCGTCGTCGGTCACGCTGATGAGATGGCTCAAGCGTTCCTATCCGCGCGCCGGCGGCGACGCGCCCTACGACGTGGTCATCGGATTGACCCGGCAGCCGCTCAACTTCTACAAGGGAGGGCGCGCGCGGGCGGACCGTTTCGGCAACTGCACCCAGGGCTTGGGGAACTACATCGTGAGCCACGTCGGCGAGTCTTTCGACTACGACGAAGGCGAGTTGACCCACGACGCGGTGGCGATCATCCACGAGATGGGGCACCTTCTGGGAGCGGTCCACACCGACGACCCGGACTCGGTGATGCACCGGGACTTCGAGTTGAGGACCGGCTTCGATGCACCCAATCGGGCCATTGTCATGGCCAACCGCCTGTGCCCCTTCGCCCGGCCCCACCGCACCAGTGGCCTGCCCGAGTATTCCCGGGGGCAGTGAGTGCGTCCTTCGACTTCGCTTCGCTACGCTCAGGACGAACGGGGAAGGCCTTCGCAACGAAACGGAGAAGTCTACCAACCGTTCGTCCTGAGCGTAGCGAAGCGAAGTCGAAGGACGCCGTCTAAGAGGTAAAGGATGACGCCGCTCTGGTCACCCACCGAGGAAAGGATCCGGCAATCCCGCCTGTACCGGTTCCGGGAAGAACTGCGCGCCGCCCATGACATACCCGGCGATTCCTTTGCGGCGTTTCACGACTGGAGCGTGTCCCGGCTGGAGGATTTCTGGTCGGCGGCTTGGGTCGACGCCACCGGCCGGAAGCCGTCGGGCGCGGTGCTGGCGGACGGCTCCATGCCCCCGGCCCGCCGCCTGGAGCGCGAAGTATGGTTCCCGGGGACGCGGTTCAACTTTGCCGGGCAGCTCCTGCGGCACAACGACGACCATGTCGCCATCATCGAAGAGAACGAGCTTGGTCACTGCCGCAAATTGACCTTCCGCGAGCTCCACGCGCTCACGGGTCGCTGTCAGGCCGCCCTGCGGCGCGCCGGGGTCGGACCCGGGGACCGCGTGGCGGGCTATCTGCCCAATGTCCTGGAGACCGTGGTGGCCATGCTGGCGACGGCCTCCCTGGGCGCCGTGTGGACCGCCACCTCGGCGGATTTCGGCTTCCAGGGCGTGTTCGACCGCTTCAGCCAGATCAACCCCAAGGTGCTGGTGTCGTGCGACGGTTATTACTACAACGGCAAGCGCCACGATTGCATCGAGAAGACCCGGCGGCTGGTGGAATCCCTTCCCAGCCTGGAACGCTGGGTCATGGTCACCGGCACGGACCAGAGTCTTCCCGGCGGGGCCATCCCATGGGAATCCTTTCTCGGCGGCGACGACGCGGAAGCGACGTTCACCGAGCTTCCCTTCGACCACCCGGTCTATATCCTCTACACGTCCGGCACCACCGGACTCCCCAAGTGCATCGTGCACGGCGCCGGCGGCACGGCCCTCAAGCACCACACCGAGCACAAGCTCCATACCGACGTCGGCCGGGAAGACACCGTATTCTTCTTCACCACCTGCGGCTGGATGATGTGGCACTGGCTGGTGAGCGGCCTGGCCCAGGGCGCCACCGTCGTGCTGTACGACGGAAGCCCCGCCTACCCGCGAGAGGACAGGCTGTTGCGGCTCGCGGAGGACCACGGCATCACCGTCTTCGGCACCAGCCCGAAGCTTCTCGCCACCCTGGAGAAGGCCGGCTTCCGAAACGCCGGCAATTACCGGCTCGGGGGCATGCGGGCCCTGCTCTCCACCGGCTCGCCGCTGGAGGCCTCCCAGTTCCACTACGTCCACGAGGCCATCCTTCCGGACGTGCAGGTCTGCTCGATCTCGGGAGGCACCGACATCATCGGCTGCTTCGTGCTGGGCAATCCGATCTCCCCGGTGTACCCGGGGCAGATCCAGGGGCCGGCGCTGGGGGTGGACGTAAGCGTGTTCGACGAACAGGGTCGGCCGCTGACGGGCGAGGAGGGCGAGTTGGTGTGCCGCAAGCCGTTTCCCTCCATGCCCCTGGGTTTCTGGAACGACCCCGGCGACGCCAGGTACCGCGAGACCTACTTCGCCGACTACCCCGGCGTGTGGCGTCACGGCGACTACGTCGCCGCCACCCCGGAGCAGGGTTTCGTCATCCACGGCCGCAGCGACACCACGCTCAACCCCTCGGGGATCCGCTTCGGCACCGCCGAGATCTACCGTATCGTCGAACGGCTGCCCTTCGTCCGTGACAGTATCGTCGCAAGCTACAAGGAAAGGGGCGAAACCGGAGTGGCGCTTTTCGTCGTGCTCGACCGGCCGCTGGACACGGAGACGGCCGAGGCCATTCGCTCGGCGATCCGCGCGCAGGCCACGCCCCGGCATGTCCCGACCATCCTGCAACAGATCAGCCAAGTGCCGGTCACGCGAAACGGCAAGAAGGTGGAAAAGGCCGTGTCCGCCATTCTCGACCGGGAGCCGGTGCGGAATCGGGAAGCTCTGGCCAATCCGGAGGCCCTGGACGAGATCGCGGCGGTTGCGCCGTCACCTAGTGTGGTGTCTGGTTAATTCGCGGCATAATCTGCGGGTCTTTTTCGCCGTCGGCTGCGTTGCTCTTCCTCGCGTGGTGCCCGCCCTGGGGCGACCTACGGTCGCCCCCACTCGTCATCGCGCCTTGCCGACAACGAAAAATCCTCCGCAGATTATGCCGCGAATTAACCAGACACCACACTCGCTGATGACCACGGCAATGGACGACTCCGTTCCCCGGTCGCATGGGGCATGGTTTGCTCCGAATTGGATTACCGAGTAATAAAGTAAGATAATTTGGGGTTGTCCATGAAAATCAGTTCTCGCGGTACTTACGGGATCCTGGCGCTGGAGGAATTGGCGCGGCGCTGGGATGCGAAGACGCCGATTCAGGTAAAGGAGATCGCGGCCAGGAAGGCGGTCCCCGAAGAGTTCCTGGGACAGATCATGATCTCGCTGAAACAGGCGGATCTCGTGCGCGCCAACCGTGGGCCGGGAGGCGGCTACTACCTCACCCGCGCCCCCGAGCAGATTCCGCTGCGCGAGGTGCTGGATGTCCTGAGCGGACCCGTGACCGGGACGGACGAGACGTTGCGCAGGTACACGGCCGACTCGGTGGCCGCGCGAAAGGTGCTGGAGACGTGGAGGAGGGCGACCGCCGCCATGGAAGAGGTCATCGACGGAGTCACCCTGGCCGACGTGTGCGAGCCAGACGAACGACCTCACATGTACTATATCTGACGCCCAACCCCCGATTCCCGTGCGCCTCCGGGTTCAGCTACTCGGAGGGCGCCACTCGGCGGGTCTCGGAGCCGGGCAAGTAAATCGTATTGGAGGCACGACCCATGCAAGCAATCAAGCGAGGTGAACGCGTGAAGGACAAGGTGGCTCTGGTAGCCGGCGCCGGCTCCATAGGGCCCGGATGGGGCAACGGCAAGGCCGCCGCGGTGCTCTACGGGCGGGAGGGGGCCAAAGTCTTCGCGGTGGACTACCACGCGGAGGCAGCCGAGGAGACAAGGCAGATCATCGAGGCCGAGGGAGGCACATGCGCCACCTTTTCCGGCGACGTGACATCGGAAGCCGACGTCAAGACCATGGTCGACGCCTGCGTGGAGACCTTCGGCCGGATCGACATCCTCCACAACAACGTCGGCGGTCAGGGCCCGGGGCGGTGGGTGCTGGAGATCGAGCGCGACGACTGGGACGAGGTGCTGGCCCGCAACGTCACGTCCGTCCTGCTCACCTGCAAGGCGGTCATCCCCATCATGATCCGCCAGGGCGGCGGCGCCATCGTCAACATTTCGTCCATCGCAAGCATGCGTCACCTCAACGTGCCCACCGCCTCCTATTCCGCGGCCAAGGGCGCGGTCAACCAACTCACCCTGAACCTGGCGCTGCAATACGCCGACAAGCACATCCGCGCCAACTGCGTGCTGCCGGGCTACATCGACACGCCGTTCACCCGCCGGCTGGTGGGGGGGAAGCCCAGCTACGAGTACAAGGGGTTCACGTCGGCGGAGGAGTACCGCAAGGCTCGCGACGGCATCGTCCCGCTGGGCCGGGGCGGTACTGGCTGGGACGTGGCGAAGGCCGCGCTGTTCCTGGCCTCGGACGACGCCGACTACATCACCGGCGTGATGCTGCCGGTGGACGGCGGCATCACCGCCACCTGCCCGGGCGTCTGACTGTACCTTTTGGGAAGACTCTGATCGACTGTGTCGGGGGGGGGGGGCCGAGACGAAGGGGCGGGCAGGGGGGGGGGGGGGGCGGGG
>JAPPHF010000116.1:17195-32997 GCA_028821115.1 Deltaproteobacteria bacterium
GGCTGTTCTATTACATTTTTTCAAAGCTCTTTTTCCATTGTGCGGCCCCCTTCCCATTTCTATCCTATCCGCTTTTTCTATGGGCGCCATCGTGGCCCGGTGACAATCAATCAGAGCTTCCTTAGAGGCTGCCTGCGAACTGTCCGAGGAATTGCAGGGTCCGCCGGCGGCTGGCCTCGAGGTCTTTGCCGGCGGGAAGCACGCTCACCATGATCTCCGCGGCGCCGAAGGAGAAAAGCTCCCGCAGCCGCCGCTCAGCCTCCGCCTCATCGCCGGAGACTACCAGCGCCTTGAGCATCGGGGTGCTCCACCCCGGTTTCCCGGCTTCCGCGAAGCCGGCCATGCGGTACATCTCCACATAAGGATCGCGGCGCATGTAGGACTCGAAGCGCTCCCGCGCCACCGCTTCGACTTCGTCCCAGTCCTCGTGCAGGCTGACGGCCACATGAGCGATGAGCGGCGGTGTCGGCTGCCCGACCTTCTCCGCGCCCGCGACCATGGCGGGATGGGCGAAGTCGCGCAGGTAGGCGCCGGGACACAGCCAGCTTATGGCGCCGTCCGTGAACCTGCCGGCCAACTCGAAGGACTTCGGCCTCACCGCCGAGATCATGACCGGCACGTCCACGGGCTCGTTGTCCGCGGTCTGCGCACGGTAGTAGCGCCCCTCGAAATCCACCATCCCTTCGCGCAGCACCGACCGCACGATCCGCACGTACTCGGTGAGATGAGCCAAGGGACGCTCGAACGCGAAGCCGTAGGTGCGCTCGATGGGCGCCTTGTTGCCCGGCCCCACGCCCAAGCGAAACCGGCCCGGAGCGAGTTGCGCCATGGCCTCGCAATATTCGACGAAGGAAAGCGGATGGCGCGGCCACGTCAGGACGATGGCGGTGCCCAGTTGGATGGTGCTGGTGCTCATGGCCGCCGCCGCCAGGATGCTCGGCGTATCCCGGCGGATGTTGTTATCCGCGGTCCTGGGACTACCGGTGGTCAGCCAGACGGCCTGGATGCCCAGATCTTCGGCTTCGCGGACATCGGCCAATAACCCGTGGACATCGGATCCGGGAATCTCGATGCCGACTCTTCGTTCCGTCATGATGCACCTCGTGAGTTTTTGCGGCAGCACCACATGTAGCACAGAGGGCGATGGTTACCACATGGATTGACGCCCGCGGACCTTTCCAATAGACGTGAGGCGCGGTCCGCCGCATTCACAACCCTCGTGTCGCGACACGAGGATGGAGGTGATGATGGAATCGAGAATGCGCCCTCTCGAAGAGCTGAAGCCGGAGATCCTGCGGCGCGCCGGGCGCGCCAACCCCTTCGAGTGGGTCAGGCGGGAGGACGTCGAGGAGGTGGTCTCGTGGCTTGAGTCCACCGAAGACGACCACTGGGCGGAGGTGTGGAGCCGGATGGGGGAGCGGTACGAGGCGCTGGGCGAGGAACAGGAGAAGAACGGTCAGCCCTGTGGCGAGTCCTTCTATCTCGCCTACGACTACTATCGCATCGGGCGGTATCCGGTGTCGTCCACATCGGGCAAGATGGCGTGCTACGAGGCCTCGTTGCGCAATTTCCTGAAGGCAGCCCGGCATCTGGACCCCCCGGTGGAGCGGGTGGAGATTCCCTTCGAAGGGACGTCGATCATCTGCTACCTCCAGATCCCTGCCGGCGCGGACCGTCCTCCGGTGGTGCTCCACTGGGGCGGCGTCGACGGCTGGAAGGAGGACCGGCGCAGGCCTAACGAGGCGTTCCACCGCCTCGGCCTGGCCACCATGAACATCGACATGCCCGGAGTGGGCGAGAGCCCCGTTCTGGGGTCCGACCCCAAGGCCGAGCGGACCTTCTCCGTGGTCCTCGACTACCTGGAGACGCGCGCGGACGTGGACGGTTCGCGCATGGGCGTCATGGGCGGGAGCTTCGGCGGATACTGGGCGGCCAAGGTGGCCCACGTGGAGGCGAAGCGGCTCAAGGGGGCGGTGGACTGGGGCGGCGGCGTACACCTGACCTTCCAGGAAGAGTGGCTGCGGCCGGCGTTGACGACCCGCGCGGAGCAGTACCTCCTCGGGCCGGCCAGCCTGATGGACGCGCGCGGCTACATCTTTCGCACCCGCGACCTCGACGAGATCCTGAAGCTGGCGCCACGGCTATCGCTGGTGACCCAGGACCTCATCGATCAGCCGTGCGCTCCGCTGCTGCTGATCAACGGCAAGCTCGACGATCAGCATCCCATCGACGACTTCTACTTGCTGCTGGAGCACGGCGACCCCAAGGACGTGTGCATCTTCCCCGACGGCGGGCACATGGGCCGGGTGCCCGGCAAATCCAACGAGCCGGCGTTGAACGTGCTGACGGAGTGGCTGCATCGCAAGCTTACGGCGTAACACGCTTGGCCCGGGACGGGGCCGGCTGAAGGCAGCCGCCGCTACCCGTCGAAGAACCCCTCCCTCACCGCCCACAGCCACAGGTGGGCGATCTTCTCGTTGTGGAGCTCGGCGTAGCCCACGTGGCCGTAGCGGGGGATCAGCACCACGTGGCAACGGGCATTCCCCGCGGCATACTTCGCGGCCATGAACATCTCGCGCTTGTCTTCCAGGCGCTCTCCCCGGATCCAGTGCCCCCTGTCGTTCTCGCCCACCACCAGGAGCACGCCGACGTTCCCGAGCCACTCGGGGTCGGGGTCCTGGAGGTGATCGTAGTACTCGTCCCGCGGAAGGCCGGTAGCCTCCACGTAGCGGTCAAGGATCCCGACGGCGCCGTTGTGCTGGTTGTCGCACAGGCTGGTCTTCATCTGGGAACGCATCGGGTTGGCCCACGCCATGTACTCCTCGGGGCCGCCCCAAGGGGTCAAGTCCTCCGGGTCTTCGTACCGTGCGGCACGAAAGCTCTCGGGCGAACGCCGGGATATCTGTTCCACGGGAATCTCCTGGTACTCCTCCGCCCCGGTGCGGTCGCGCCACTCCTTGCGCCAGCCGTCCGGGCCGCCGGAACCGAAACCCAGGACCCCGGTGATGCGGGCGCTTCGCACGAAGCGGTGCAGGTGGGCGGCCATGGGTCCGCCGGTGGAATGACCGAAGGCGAGCACATCCCGATCCGCCAGGTACGTGTCGGCGAGAAGCCCGGCGCCTTGAAGGATGGTGTTGAACGTACATTTGAGGTTGCGGTCCAGGATCTCCTTCAAGGGGAGCTCCCGGTCGAGGAGGTACACTGGCATTCGCTCGGGCACGGGCTCGGTCCAGACCCCGCCGGGCGGGTAGTGGCCCGGATAGGTCACCGCCAAGGTCACGAAGCCCTGCGACGCCAGCACCCGCGCCAGTCCCGGACGGCCGTCCGGGGTCGTGTCCATGATGCGTTCGCTGCCCGCGCCGCCATGGAACACCACCACGGCGCGGCCGGGCACCGCCTCTCGCCCGGGCGTGTAGAGCGTGCCGTGGATGTCCCACTCGTAGCCGTTGCGCTCGTATCGCGCCGTCACTTCCCTGCTGCTGCATCCGGTTTCGCCGTAGGGCGGGGGCATAGCCAGCCAGCCTTCCCAGTCCATCTTCAGCAGAAGCTCGGTCGACCCCAACCCCGCCAGCATGTTCTCAATGGTTCCGTTGCGCGTGCTCATGGGGTGCGGGGATACTACGGCACGGATCGTACGGTCAACCGGCCCTCCTTCCTCCGGGATCTCATCGGCGCTCTCCGGCGTCCCGGTGGGGAAACCGGAAGAGAGGATCCGCGGCCCGATAGGGGGAAGTTTGGTGACGGCGGCCGTTGGTAGTAGACTCCTGCGACGTCCAACCGGGACGGAATCGTACACCCCGGATTCGGGGCCAGGTATCCGAGGGGAGCCCACGAATGCAATCCACCATGCAAGCCGTCACCATGAGAGCGTTTGGCGACACGGACGTGCTGCGGATGGAGCAACTCCCCATCCCATCGCCCGCGACGGGCGAAGTGCTGATCGAGGTGCATTCCGTCTCGGTCAATCAGACCCTGGACGTCACGGTGCGGCAGGGCGGCTACCGCACCAACCTGCAATTTCCGGTGATCCTCGGCACCGACCCCGCGGGGATTGTCGTGGCGACAGGCACGGGGGTGCCGCAATCGCGGTGCGGCGAGCGCGTGTCGGTGGTGGCCTCGATGCGCTGCGGCGACTGCCGCTTCTGCCGCATGGGCCGGGAGGACTCCTGCCCCCGGAGCAAGCACTTGGGTCTCGACCGCTGGGGCGGGTACGCGGAGTACGTGACCGTGCCCGTGGAGAACGTCTTCCCGATCCCGGACAACCTGTCCTTCGCCGAAGCCTCCGTCGTTACCCGCCACTTTCCCACGGCCATCAACCTGCTGCTCAACCACGCCAAGCTCGAGAAGGGCGAGTGGGTGCTGATCATGGGAGCGGCGGGCGCCCTGGGGAGCTGCGGCGTGCAGATCGCCCGGCACCAGGGGGCGCGGGTCATCGCCGCCGCGGGCGCCGACTCGCGGGCCGAGGCGGCCCGGGACTACGGCGCCGAGTTCACCGTCAACTACCGCCAGCAAGACCTGGAGCGGGAAGTGCTCCGCATCACGGACGGCCATGGGGTTGACGTGTTGTTCGAGAACATCGCCGACCCGACGCTGTGGCCCGGCGCCTTCAACAGCCTCGCCTTCGCGGGCCGCCTGGTGACCGCGGGCGCCCACGGGGGCGGCACCGTGCCGCTGGACGTGAAGCGGCTCTACCTCAAGCGCATCCGCATCATCGGACAGCCGGGAGCGACCCGCAAGGACGTGGAATTGGCTCTGTCGCTGGCTGGCCGGGGGGCGGTCCGAGCCATCATCGACCGCACCATGCCTCTGGCGGACGTGAAGGAGGCGCACGAACTGCTGGAGCGGGGCGGCATCATCGGCAAGATCGTCCTCGATCCCACCATCGGCTAGACGGCGTCCTTCGACTTCGCTCCGCGAAGCCTGTCCTGAGCGAAGCGAAGTCGAAGAACGCCATTATTTTGTCCAGCTTGTGCCGTTCCTGCAATTCCGCTAGTCGTGAGTTCGTACCGAACCGCAGCTTTCCACCGCCGGCTTCCACAAGAGACCGCTCGATGCTTCGACTCTATGACAACCACCTGTCCGGCAACGGCTACAAGCCCCGGTTGCTGCTCGCCCATCTGGGCCGGACTTACGAACGCGTCGAAGTGGATATCCTGACCGGCGAAACCCGCACGCCCGAATTCCTCGCCATCAATCCCAACGGACGCATCCCGGTGCTGGTCCTGGAGGACGGCACCTGCATTGCCGAATCCAACGCCATCCTGTTCTTTCTCGCGGAGGACTCGCGCTTCCTTCCCTCCAGCCGGCTGGCCCGGGCCCTATGCCTGCAGTGGATGTTCTTCGAGCAGTACAGTCACGAACCCTGCATCGCGGTGGCGCGCCACTGGATGCAACACGTCGAGATGGACGCGGCGCAGCGCGCCCAACTCCCGGCCAAGCAGGAAGGCGGGCGGGCCGCGCTCGCGGTCATGGAGCAACACCTCGACGGGTCGGACTGGTTCGGGGGCGACGGCATGAGCATCGCCGATATCGCGCTCTACGCTTACACTCACGTGGCGGGAGACGGCGGTTTCGACCTGTCGGACTATCCGGCGGTCAACGCCTGGCTCGCCCGCGTTGCGGGGCAGCCCGGCCACGTTCCGATGAATCCCGCGCCCACGGGCGTCGTGGAACCGGCCGATTCCTGAGTCGGTCCGGCCATACCAAGAGACCAAGGAGAAAGTCGATGGCGCAACTCGTCACCATGCTCGGCATCACCCACAACCCGTTCATGCCTCGGCTTTTCAAGCAGGCGCAGCAGCCGCCGGGGGCGGCCAAGGTGCAGGAGCGGATCGCGATGATGCGCGCCAAGCTGGCGCACCACAAGCCGGACGTGCTGATCACCATCGGCAACGACCACCTGCACCAGTTCTTCATGGACAACATGCCGGCCTTCATGATTGGGAAGATGGACCGGTTCCACGGCACCTTCTACGACGAGGTTCGGGAGTTCGGCCTGCCCGAGTGCGATGTGCCGGGCGACCTGGAGATGTGCAACCGGCTCCTGGAGGGCGCTTACGAACGCGGCGTGGATTTCGCTTATTCCAGCGAACTCACCATCGACCACTCCATCGTGGTGCCCATGCTGTTCGTCAGGCCGGAGATGGACATCCCCATCGTCCCCATCCTGACCAACTGCATCGCGCCGCCGCTGCCCACCGCCCGCCGCTTCTACGAAGTGGGACGGGCCATCCGTTCGGTCATCGACGGGCTGCCGGACGGCAAGCGCATCGGCGTCCTGGTGAGCGGACACCTGTCGCTGGAGGTGGGCGGTCCCAAACAGTTCGAGCGGCGCCTGATGGACCCCGACTTCGACGCCCGCGCCGTGGGGTGGATCACCACGGGCGACATCGACGCGGCGGCGCGGGACTGCAACGTGGAGCAAATGGTCCCCTCGGGCAACATGACCATGGGTTTTCTGAACTTCCTCATGGCCATGGGCGTAGCCGGCGGCGCGTCTCCCACCCACGCGGAAGGACTTGACGCGGGATTCCCGGCGGTGCCGTTCTTCGCCTGGGAGCAAAAGGAAGAGGGGGCGGGCCTGTGAGCAAGTACCTGGTGAACAAGTTCATGCACGTGGTGAACATGAACGAGGAGGCGGAGGGCGCCTACGTGGAGAATCCGCCGGGCTTCGTGGCCCAGTGGGAAAAAGGCGAGCGGCTCAAGTTCACGCCGGAAGAACGACGAGCGCTGGAACGGCGTGACTACGGCAGCCTCTACGCCATGGGCGTGCATCCGTTCCTGTTGTGGAGCTTCACCGAGGCAGTATGGCGCACGGAGATGGACCGGGAAGAGCTGGTGAGGGACTACAAGGCCAAGGCTGCCGTGGCGGGTTATCCGGACTTCGAGACGTGATCGCGGGAGTCCGTCAGCCCTTTCTCCCGAGCCAGCGGCCCCACGACAGCCACGGGAACCGTTGCCGGTAGCGCCGCACCAGTTCCCTGCCGCCGATGAGGCAACCGGCCCAGAAAATCACCTGACTGACGAAGTAGACTCCGGCCGCCGCCACCAGCAGGTTGTGCTCCATGTCCAGGAAGGGCAGCAGCAGGATCCCCGCGGTCACCACCCAGGACCCTGCTATCAGCACTACGGCGATCTTTTCGAGAGCGGTCATGTAGTCGTGCGTCCAGCCGGCGCAGGGCCGCGGCTGCACCAGCATTCCAGCGCCGGTTCGAATCCATCACCGCTTCGGGTTGAGAACCGGACCGATGGCCCGGAGAGCTCGGTGTTCGGGATACGGCGCCAGCGGTCTTATGGGTATCTGACGATCCTCACGTCCACCGCCGCCACCCCCGCGCCCGCCTCCTTGACCATCAGCGGATTGATCTCCAGGTCGCTCAGATGGGCTCGATGCGCGGCGAAAAGATCCGACAGTCCGGTGATGGCCTGGACCAGCGCATCGATGTCCCGGGGCTTCTGGCCGCGGACCCCTTCAAGGATCCTGTAGCCCTTGAGCTGCCGGAGCATGGTCTGCGCCTCTTCGGTTGTGACCGGAATGAGGCGAAGCGCCACGTCCTTGAGCACCTCCACGAAGATCCCGCCCAGGCCCACCATCACGAAGGGGCCGTACTGCGGATCGACCCGGGCTCCGAGGATGACCTCGGTGCCGGTGACCATCTCCTGCACCAGCAGCTTCGATCCGGCTGGCCCCTTGGCAAGCAACTCCGACCCTGCCTGCTCGACGCCGGCGGCGGATTCCAGTCCCAGCACCACGCCGCCCACCTCGGTCTTGTGCACCACCTCCGGCGACTGGAGCTTCAACACCACCGGGAAGCCCATCTTCCCTGCCCTCGCGGCAGCATCCGCGGGAGTACCGACCACGGCCTCCCTGGGCGGTGTGAGTCCGCAGGCAGCGAGCTTTTCCTGCCAAGCGGCCCCCTCCAGGTCTTCCGGCCTGCCGTCGGCCGCGGCGATCTCCGGGATCCCCACGCGGCGGCGATGGCCGTAGGCGCCGAGTCCGTTGAGCGCCCGCAGGGTCGCCTTGATGCCCTGGAGGTGGGGTATTTCCGAAGCCTCCTGGAAGACGCGGCTTTCGTCCTGGAGGCTGTAGGTGGAGCGGGCGTGGGCCACGATGGGCTTGTCGATGCTCCGGGAGATGTTCTTCAGCAGGTCCGGGTTGCGCTTCTCGCCGAAACGCGGCAGCTCACCGTGGATCGCGAGGAGGTCCACGCCGTCGTCCTCGGCATGGATACGCACGATCTCGGCGAAAGTGTTCTCGTTGCCGAAGCCGGCGACGCCGCACTCCAGCGGGTTCTCCACCACCAGGTCGTCGGGGATCAGGGGGCGGAGCGCTTGGTTGGACTCGTCGCTCAGGGTGGCCAGCTCGATACCCACCTCCTCGATGTGGTCCAGCAGAATGCCCTTCATGCCGCCGGAGTTGACCACGATGGCCGCGCGCCCGCCCCGGGGGCGCCGGCCCGGCAGGAACGCCAGGGTCATCTCGGTCAGGTCCTCGAGGCTGTGGCAGCGCACCATGCCGTAGCGGTCGCAGGCCGCCGAGAAGACCTCGTCGTCGCCCGCCAACGAGCCGGTGTGGGAGATGGCCTGACGCTTGCCCATCTCCGAGCGTCCGAGCTTCACCACGATAACCGGCTTGTCGGCCTCCAGCGCCCGGGCCGCCGTCTCCAGGAACATCTTCGGGCGCCGAATGCCTTCCACCATGAGCAGGATGATCTTCGTGTCGGCATCGTCGACGAGAAAGGACATGTAGTCGACGACGTCCAGGCTCACCTCGTTGCCGCTGGAGATGGCGTAGCTGAAACCGACTCCGCGCTCGGCCGCACCCTTCATCCAGTTGCCCAGGGAACCGCCGCTCTGGAACACCGCGGCCACGGGGCCGGGCCTGAGCAGCGGCTGGCGCTGCGCGTAGGTCATCATGCGCTGGTTCACCGACGCCGCGCCCATGCAGTTGGGGCCGCAGCAGACGATGCCGCTCTCCTCGCAGAACTCGGCGAGCTCGCGGCCGCGCTCATGGCTCTTGGGATCGGTCCCCTCGCCGAAGCCCGCGCTGTAGATGGTGGCCGCCTTGACCCCCAACGGCGCGGCCTGCTTGAGGGTCGGGATCACCGCCCGGCTGGGCACCAGCATCAGCAGGTGCTCGGGCGGCTCCGGAAGCGCTTCGAGGCTCGGGTAGCAGGGGGCGTCCCACAATTCCTCGTAGTTGGGATTGATCAGGAAGACGTTGCCGGGGAACTCGGCCGCCTTGAGGCTGTGGAAGAGCAGGTTGGGCCAGTTGCCCTTGGGCGAGGCGCCGACGATGGCCACGCTCTTGGCGTGCAGCAGATTGGCCGCCGGCAGAATGGTGGTTCTTTCCGTCGTTTCGGTCATGTCGTGTCTTCTTTCCGGAAGCCTGGGTTGAAGTGAACCCTAGCAAGGGCAACCGCCTATCGCCCCTACCCGCAACGATTCGATTTTCAGAGTTGTAAGGGCGACCGGCGGTCGCCCTTACCCGCGCCTTTCGGTGACTTCGGACCGGCGCTTAAAACAATTCGATGCCCAGGAAGCGGAACAGCTCTCCCTCGTACCACGAAGCGTGGATGACTTGGTCGAACACCCCGTAGAGGAAGGCGATGGCGCCCGCCGTCAGGAACAGGGAAACGACCCATCCTTCATTCGACCCGACCTTCAGGTAGAGAAAGACGAACAGCGGCAACGCGATGAGCTGTCCCAGGAGCCACGTGCCGGCGAATATTCCGACGAGCCACGCACAGATGATGAAGGTCCGTTTCAGCGCTTCGCCGCTACGGAGGTTCACGTCTAGGTAAAGGTCCGCGGCCCCGGTCGCGTCCGGAGCCTTCTCATCGCCCCCTCGGATGCCGGTCCAAAGGGAGAGAATCACCGCGATGGCGCAGCCGGCGATCCCTATCAGGGTCGGAAACAACGCGGTCTTCGCGGGCCACTCCCTGGCGGTCATCACCCCGGCGGCGAACATGACGGCCAGGGCCAATGTAAACAGGGCTTCGACGTAGTGCTCGCGGATACGTGGTACCATCTCAAACCTCGCCGGGTTGCTGCCGACGCATCTGGGCCCGGGTCGCGTAGTAGAGCGTCGCCAGGGTCATCAGGATCAGGATGATACAGATAGGCCGCTGCCACAACCACGCCCATCCGTAACGGCTGACACTGATGTCGAGGTAGCGCTCCATGATCGGGCCCAGGACGATCCCCAGCGCGATGGGCGGCCGCGGCCAAGCCCAGCGCTTCATGAGGTAGCCCAGCGCGCCCAGGCCCATCAACACGAGCCAGTCACCAAGTTCCTGCGTCGCCATCCACGACCCCATGAACACCAGCACCAGGATGACGGGGATCAGCACGCTGCCGCGGATGGTGGTGACCTTGGCAAGCTGGTTTGTGCAACCCATCAACAGGATCGCGGTCAGGACGTTGGCGATGACCAACGCCCAGATAACCGAGAAGGTGACATCAAGCCGTGTGCTCAGAAGCTCTGGGCCCGGGTAGATTCCGTGGATCAGGAAAGCGCCCAGCAGGATGGCCATGGTGGCGCTTCCGGGGATGCCGAAAGCGATCGTGGGAATCAGCGAGCCGCCCTTCATGGCATTGTTGGCGCTCTCCGGGGCGATGACGCCGCGTATCTCGCCCTTGCCGAACTCTGCCTCCGGGTCCTTGTTGGACTGGACCGCGTGGCCATACGCCACCCAGTCGACGATGCTGGCTCCGAGGCCGGGGATGAAGCCGATGTAGGCGCCGATCACCGCGCACCGGAGCGCCAGCCACCAGTTCCGGGCGGCGTCGCGCACTCCGTCCCAGAGCCCCTTCCCCATCTTCGGCACCTCCGAAAGGGTGCCGCGGCGTACGGCCAGCTCCACCACTTCGGGAAGCGAGAACAGTCCCAGCACGCAGGGGACGATGGGAAACCCCTCCAGGAGATACGGCATGCCGAACCAGAAGCGCGGGATGCCGTCCTGCGGCGAATAGCCGATCATGGAAAACTGCAGGGCCAGCAGGCCCACCAGAATGCCCTTGGCCGGCGCGTTGCCGCTCAGCGCACCCACCATGGCCATGCCCAGCACACCCAGGAGGAAGAACTCCGGGGCGCCGAACGAAAGCACCAGGGGGCTCAGGATCGGTATCGAGCAGACCAGCAGGATGGCGCCCACCACGCCGCCGAAACCCGACACCGTGTAGGCCGCTCCGAACGCCCGGGCAGCCTCGCCCTTCTTTGCCAGCGGGTAGCCATCCATGATGGTGGCCTGGGAGCCGGCGGTACCTGGAACGCCCAGCAGGACCGACGATATGGTGTCCGAGGTGGAGGTAATGGCGTACATGCCCATGAGCAGGGCCATGGCCTCGTAAGCTTGGAGATCGAACGTGAAAGGGAGCAGAATGGCCATCCCCGAGAGTCCGGAGAGGCCGGGGACCATGCCAAAGAAAACACCCAGTGTGATACCCAGCAGCAAATAGCCGAAGGCCGGCCAAGCCAGGATACCCTGAAGTCCCAGTTGGGCTGCTTCTAGCATGCTGAGTGGGCGTTAGGCTGGTTGTGGGCATCCCGTTGCCGGCCTGAGACGAGACAGACAGCCGGCCGGCAACGGGACACGGTTGATAACCTATTTCTTGGCCGCGAGCTTGCGTCCTTCTTCCACGTAGTTGGCGCGGAACTTCTTCATCTCATCGCCGGCCGTCTTCCACGGCACCATGGCCTTCTCGATGGCCTTGGCGTCGGTCAGCATCTGGGGCTCGATGCCAACGGACTTCTTGTACTCGGCGAGGAACGCGGGGTCCTTTCTCATGGAGACGAACGCCGCGCGCACCGCGTCCACGGCCGCCTGGGGGACCCCGGGAGGCGCCAGGATCTGGCGATAGCTGCTCAGGATCTGGAAGAGCTGCCACAGCGGTCCGGACGGCTCCTTGCCCGAAAGCTGCTTGACGAACTGATGCGCGGTTACGCCCGGCGCGATGGCGGGAATCTCGACGTCACTATGGTACCACAGCGGAACCGCGGTGCCCTTCTCCACGGATATGGGCTTGACCCGGGTCAAGTAGAACGGAGTGCTCCCATCCACGTAGTCGAGCTCCTTGCGGAGGAACGCCGACAGAAGGTCAGCGGAGCCCTGATAGCCGGTGACATAGTTGAATTTTACGCCCGCCAAGTCGAACAGGGCGCGGAACTTGAGGTCCTTGCTGCCGTCGGCGCGAAACCCGCCGGCGTTGAAGCTCTTGGCCTTCTTGATGTCCGCCAGTTTCATGAGCGGCGGGTCCAGGTCCTTTCTCGCCACGCCGACGCTGACCACGGGCGTGAACATGACCGGAATGATCTCCTCCATGTTGGCCCGCAGACCGGCCTTTTTGGGATCGCCCACGAACCACTCCTGGTAGCGGCCGCTGGCGGTCTGGCAACCCATTATGGTGCCGTTGCGCCGTGCCCGCTCGTAGATCCAGTTCATGGCCAGGTTACCGCCGCCGCCCGCGCGGTTCTGGATGACGATGGTGGGGTTGCCCGCGAGGTGGTTCTTCAGATGACGGGCGTAGATCCGGCACTCGATGTCCGTGGGCCCGCCCGCCGAGTAGTCGACGATGAGCCTGAGCGTCTTGCCCTGGTAGAACGGCTTGTCCGCCGCGGACGCCTGGGCGCCGAGCAAAAGCCCAAACACGAGCACGGCGCAGATGGAAAGCACGGCTTTCTGTAATGTGGACTTCATCGCTTGCTCCCTCCTTGGGTCAGTGATTGCCGTCGTCCGGCATTGGGGGCGCCGGTCCGGGACCGTCCGGTCCGACGCCCCGCCACGTGACATTCGTCGGTTATCCCGATTGAGCTACGAAGCCTTGTTGACCCGGGCCATGGGACCCAGACCCGGCTTGTAGGTCTTGTCGTCGATGAACTGCTTGATCCCTTCGTCGTAACCGCTCTCACCGTCCGCCTGCTTGATCCAGGCGCCCTTGGCGGCCAGGTAGTCCTCGGCCTGCGAGTAGTCCATGCCGCGCACCAGCTTGTAGGCCTGCTTGGTGGCCCGCAGCGCCCAGGGGTTCTTCTCCATCAGCTTCTTCGCCAGCTTCACGGTCTCGTCCCGGAGCTGGTCCGCCGGCACCGAATAGTTCACCAGCCTCATCTCCGCCGCCCTCTTGCCGTCGAACGGGTCGCCGGTCATGGCATGGTACAGGCCGTCGCGGAGCGTCATCATGTCCGTGACCACCCGGCTCACGAGACCGCCGGGCAGGATGCCCCAGTTGACCTCCGACAGGCCGAACAGCGCGTCATCGGACGCGATGGCGAAGTCACAGGCCACCAGCGGCGTGAAGGCGCCGCCGAAGCAGAAGCCGTTGACCATGGCGATGGTGGGCTTGGGAAAGGTGAAGAGCTTGCGCCAGCGCCACTCCTGGCTGCACCAGCTCGCCTGCCGCCGAAGCTGCGGGTTCTTGTCGCCCTCGCGGAAATATTCTTTGAGATCCTGTCCGGCGCACCAGCTATTGCCCGCGCCGGTGATGACCATCACCTGGGTTCCCGGGTCACCCTCGGCATCCGTCACCGCGTCGTACATGTCGAAGTGGAGCTGCGGGCTCATGGCGTTGCGCTTCTCCGGACGGTTGAGGATCACCCATGTGATGCCGTCCTCTTTCTCCACCAGGACCGTCTTGTATTCCTTCGTTGCCATTAAACGTATACCTCCTTGAAGCGTTCCCCTGATCGATGATCCTGCCAACTCTATGCAGTCGGGTTGGCGGAGTCAAGGCACAAGTTCCGTCAAGCCGCGTCAGGAATCCTTGTTGACGCGGGCCATGGGTCCGAGACCCGGCTTGTAGGTCTTGTCGTCGATGAACTGCTTGATGCCCTCGTCGTAGCCGCTCTCCCGGTCCTGAATCTTGATCTGGGCGCCCTTGGCGGCCAGGTAGTCCTCGGCCTGGGAATAGTCCATGCCGCGCACCAGCTTGTAGGCCTGCTTGGTGGCCCGCAGCGCCCAGGGGTTCTTCTCCATGAGCTTCTTCGCCAGCTTCACGGTCTCGTCCCGGAGCTGGTCCGCCGGCACCGCGTAGTTGACCAGCCTCATCTCCGCCGCCTTCCTGCCGTCGAACGGGTCTCCGGTCATGGCGTGGTACAGCCCATCGCGCAGGCTCAACACGTCGGTGACCACGCGGCTTACGAGACCGCCGGGGAGGATGCCCCAGTTGACCTCGGACAGGCCGAAGAGCGCGTCCTCGGAGGCGATGGCGAAGTCGCAGGCGATCATGGGGCTGAAAGCGCCGCCGAAGCAGAAGCCGTTGACCATGGCGATGGTGGGCTTGGGAAAGGTGAAGAGCTTGCGCCAGCGCCACTCCTGGCTGGCCCAGGCCACCTGGCGCTGAAACTCGGGGTTCTTGTCGCCCTCGCGGAAGAACTCCTTGAGGTCCATGCCCGCGCACCAACTGTTGCCGGCGCCGGTGATGACCAGCACCTGGGTTTCCGGGTCCCCCTCGGCCTCGGTCACCACGTCGTACATGTCGAAGTGGAGCTGCGGGTTCATGGCGTTGCGTTTCTCCGGACGGTTGAGGATGGCCCACGTGATGCCGTCCTCTTTCTCTACCAGCACTGTCTTGTATTCTTTCGTTGCCATTGTACTCGTCCTCATTGGAAGGTCGCCGCCCTATCCCTTCAGGTGCCTGCCCAGGAAATCCAAGGTCTTGGGCCAGATGTCCTTGGACGCCGCTTCGTGGTAGCTCGGCCGGTCGTCGCAGAAGAACGCGTGGCCGGCGTCCTCGTACAGGTGCCACTCGTAGTTCACGTTGTTGGCCTTGAGAGTCGCCTCGATGGTGTCCAGGGCCTCCTGCGGTATGCCCTGGTCCTGCCCGCCCCACACGCACTGCATCGGGATGTTGATGTTGTTCCCCTGGGTCACCGGCTCCACCGGGCTCTTCTCGCCTCGCTGGCCGCCGACGATCTGGCCGCCGTAGTACAGGCTGCTGGCCGCCAGGCCCGGGCAGTTGCACGCCGCCATCCACGACACCCGGCCGCCGAAGCAGTAGCCGATGATGCCCACCCGGTCCGGGTCCACGTCGTCGCGTCCCTTGGCATAGGCGATGGCGCGGTTCAAGTCCTCGATGACCTTGGTGTCGTAGAGCGTGCCGCGTGCGGCGAAAGCGCCGTCGCGGTCGGTGTTGGGAATGACCCGCTCGTCGAGCCGGTAGTAGAGATCGGGCGATATGGCCACGTAGCCCTCGCCGGCGAAGCGGTCGGTGACTTCCTTCATGTGGGCGTTCACGCCGAAGATCTCCATGATCACCAGCAGGGCCGGCTTCCTGCCGTCGCCGTCTGGAGCAGCCACGTAAAGGCCCATGGACTTGCCGTCTTCGGCGGCGATATCCACCATTGCGGTATTGATGCTCATCGGGTTCCTCCTGTTCGATGTTTGGTCAGTGAGTGTTCTCATTGACACGGGGTTCGCGAGGCTGTCAAGGAGGCCACGTTTTGCACGCGTTCCCTCATATGCTAGAAACCCGTTGGCCAGCCCCGCACCGAACCGGGACGTAACGAACCCATGCGAATCTGCTGCCTAGACCTGGAGGGCGTCCTCCTGCCGGAAATCTGGATCGCCGTCGCCGAGCACTTCCACAACGACGACCTCCGGCTCACCACCAGGGACATCTCCGACTACGACCAGCTCATGCAGTACCGGCTGAAGATCCTCCGGAAGAACCGGATCCGGCTGGCCGACATCCAGGGCGTCATCGGCGGGATGGAGCCGCTGCCCGGGGCCAGGGACTTCCTCGACGACCTCTACCAGGACTTCCAGGTGGTGCTGCTGTCGGACACCTACTACGAGTTCGCCATGCC
>JAPPHF010000177.1 GCA_028821115.1 Deltaproteobacteria bacterium
CCGGACGGGGACGCGCTGACGTACACGGCCTCGTCGTCAAGCCCGGCCAACGCGACCTCGTCCGTGTTGTCGGGGAGCCTGGTCACGGTGTGGGGTCTGGCGAAGGGCAACGCCACCGTGACGGTGACGGCCACGGATCCAGAGGGGCTCGCGGCCACGCAGACCTTCCGGGTGACCGTCCCGAACCGGGCTCCGGAAGCGGTGGGAACCATCGCGGACCGGGAGGTGGCGGCGGACGCCACGGCGGAGGTGGATGTTTCCCGGCACTTCACGGACCCCGACGGGGACCGGCTGACGTACGCGGCCAAGTCGTCGAAGACGCACAGCGTCGGCGTGAGCGTGTCGGGCAGCACGGTCACTGTGAGGGGCGTGGCGAAGGGCAGCGCCACCGTGACGGTGACGGCCACGGACCCGGAGGGACTTGCGGCCACGCAGACCTTCCGGGTGACCGTCCCGAACCGGGTGCCGAAGGCGGCGGGGAATATCCCGGACCAGAAGATGGAGGTGGACGACAACGCGGAGATTGACGTCGAGGACTACTTCAGCGATCCGGACGGGGACGATCTCACCTACACGGCCAGGTCGTCCAAGACCAATGTGGCCACGGTCTCGGTTTCGGGATCGACGGTCACGATCCGGGCGGTTGCGACGGGAAGCGCGACGGTCACCGTGACCGCTCGGGATCCGGGCGGCCTGACCGCGACGCAGCGGGCTGGTGTCACCGTCAGGCAGACAAACAGGGCGCCGAAGGCCGTGGGGAATATCCCGGACCAGAAGATGAAGGTGGACACCGGCGTGGAGATTGATGTCGAGGACTACTTCAGCGATCCGGACGGGGACGATCTCACCTACACGGCCAGGTCGTCCAAGACCAATGTGGCCACGGTCTCGGTTTCGGGATCGACGGTCACGATCCGGGCGGTTGCGGCCGGACGCGCGACGGTCACCGTGACCGCTCGGGATCCTGGCCGCCTGACCGCCCGACAGACGGCGAGCGTGAGCGTCATCGCGGTCACATCGCCCGACCGCGAGGTGCTCGTGGCGCTCTACGAGGCGACGGACGGCCCGAATTGGCGCGACAACACCAACTGGCTGACCGACAAGCCCCTTGGGGAGTGGTACGGGGTGGACACAAATGCTTCCGGTCGAGTCGTCGGGCTGGACCTGCGCGATAACCGTCTTGCCGGCGAGATCCCACCTGAGCTGGGAGACCTGTCGAATCTCGAAAACCTGAATCTCCGCAGAAATTCGCTGACCGGCGAGATTCCTCGCGGGTTGGGAGACCTCGCCGACCTGGAGGAGCTGTACCTCGACGACAACGACCTTTCGGGCGAGATTCCGCTCGATTTCGTTGACCTGTCACTGACGACGTTTTATTGGGACGGCAACACCGGTCTATGCTCGCCAGCCACCAAGAGCTTTCAGGATTGGCTCCGTTCGATCGACGATCACCGGGGCGGAAAGGCCTGCGGCACTTTCGACTTGGAAATGAACTTCACCTCCGGCGTCTCGAGCACTGTCCGCTCGCACATCGAGGAAGCGAGGGACGAATGGGAGCTGGTTCTGAAGAACACGGAGTTCGACGACATCAGGGTCAACAGGACGCTCAGTTGCCTCGGCATCCGTGGCTATGTCGGCACCATCGACGACCACCGGCTATTCGTTCACGCCGACAGCATCGACGGCGAGGGGGGCATTCTGGCCGTGGCGCGCTACTGCTACAGGCGAACGTCGGACGGATCCCCCCTGCTGTCCGCAACGGTGATCGACGAGGACGACATCGAGGAGATGATCGACGAGGACGCATTGGTTCCGGTGGTGTTCCATGAGATGGGCCACGCCCTCGGCTTCCCCGGGTACTGGTTCTACCACGATCTGGTCGACACCCTCGATGCCGACGACCCGCATTTCGAGGGCGAGCTGGCGATCGAGGCCTTCGATGACGCCGGAGGCGATGACTACGACGGAGAGAAGGTCCCGATTCAGCTGAGGAGATACGGCCATTGGCGGGAGTCCGTCTTCGGAGACGAGATCATGTCTCCCTTCATCGACCTGGAGAATGACGAGGCCCCCGTCAGCGCGATCACCCTGCAGTCGTTCGCCGATGTCGGCTACAAGGTCGACGTGTCCCGGGCCGACGACTACGAGCTGCCCGACACACAGGACCGCAGGAGCACCGGGCGGGTCTTCGATCTGAGCAACGATGTGGTGTGGGGACCCGTCATCGTCTTGGATACCGATGGCCGCGTCGTCCGGGTGATTCCGCCGCCGCCTGGAGCCGAACGCTGGCCACTCCCCCGGCGCGAAGTGCTCATCGAGCCCCGGCGCCCGCCCCGACATGGAAGCACCCCGCCGAGCTCTGGATCGAGGTCGAGATGAGCCCAATGGGGACCGGAGTCCGCGCACGAAGCCGGATACCGCCGACGTGCGATGTCAGCATCCATTCCGTGGGATGGACGGATGAAGATGCGCGCGGTGCGCCGCCCGCCGAATCCCCGATTCTGAAATCGGACGCTGTCGGGAAGGGTGGCCGCGAGCGGCCCCGCCAGTAGAAGGAGTGTCCGCACCAGCCGCTTCTGAGAGACATCCGGGTGAGAGACATCCGGGCGCAATCGACAACCTTAAGGAAAGGAACAGACTCATGACCGTGTTTCGGTTTCGCGGAGCCCATATTGCCCTCGTGTTCGCGGCGCTGCTCGTCGCGCCCCTGAGCGGGCCGGTGGGCCTTGCCCTTGCTCCCGCCGTAGCGGCCCAGAGCGCCAACGAGCGGGGTCGGGTGTCCGTCGGTGGAAGCAAGATCATCAGCGACGCCACCCGCGTTGACGACACGGCCATCGTGGCCGAAGCAGAGACAGGGAACCCCGGCAGATATCGTGGGCGGACATCGGACGCATCGAACGCAGCATTGGCCTCGAAGCCGTTGCAATGGCAGCGGCGGGCGAAAACGCGACCCGAGTGGCAGATAGGGTGGCGCGAAGGGCTGCCACAGAACGCACCGACTCGGCGGCGGTCGATGAAGCGCACGTTGGGCGGCATTGCGCTGATGGGGCTGGGTGTGGCAGTTCTGATCGCCAGCCCCGAGGAATGCCTGAATGATAAGATCGAGGCCAAGATTCAGGAATACAGGGACGCCGACGGTCGCCGCAACCCCAGCGTCCCCGGTGGTTGCATTACGAAGTTTCGCCTGAATTCGAAGCTCTTTAGGGTCAATGGGGTGATAGTCACCGATCGAATCGACTTGAGGGGACCTCGAATAATGGCTGATTCGCGGGAATCGAGGCACTTGCAACG
>JAPPHF010000019.1 GCA_028821115.1 Deltaproteobacteria bacterium
GGGGCGACCCGCGGTCGCCCAAGGGCGGGTTGCCGGCGCCGGCTAGGGCGACCGCCGGTCGCCCCTACCCGAGGTTGTCCCCGCGGGGCGGTGGTCCCTATCCGCCGTTTACGATTTCGGCGATGGCCTGTTCGCCTTCCTCGCGGCTGGGGGCCTTGCCGTGCCACTCCCAGCGGTTCTCCATGAAGCTGACGCCCTTCCCCTTGACGGTCTGGCAGACGATCATGGTGGGGCCGTCGTGGTGCTGCTCAGCGGCCTTCAGCGCGTCGAGGATGGCTGGGAAGCTGTGGCCGTCGATCTCCAGGGTGTTCCAGTTGAAGGCCCGCCACTTGTCCAGCAGCGGCTCCAGGCTCATGATCTCGTCCGTCACCCCGCTCAACTGGATGTGGTTGTAGTCCATGAGCACGCAAAGGTTGTCGAGCTTGAAGCGGGGCGCGGACATGGCCGCCTCCCAGATCTGTCCGGCCTGGCATTCGCCGTCGCTGATGACGCAGTACGTGCGGTAGTCCTTGCCCCCGGCCTTGCCGGCCAGCGCCATTCCCACGGCCACCGACAAGCCCTGTCCGAGGGAGCCGGTGGAGGCCTCGACGTAGGGGAAGCGGTGCCGGTCCGGGTGTCCCTGCATCCGGCTGTTGAGCTTGCGCAGGCTCAGCGTCTCCTCTCGCTCCAAGTAGCCGGCCCGGGCCAGGGCGGCATACACCGCGGGCACGCAGTGGCCCTTGGAGAGCACGAACCGGTCCCGGTCCGCCCAGTCGGGCTGGTCCGGGCGGTGGCGCATCTGGTGGAAGTACAGCGCCGTCACGATGTCCGTGCAGGACAGCGAACCGCCGGGATGGCCGGAGCCCGCCTCCACCAGCATGCGGATCACGTCGACCCTGATTTCCTTGGCTATGGCCTCGAGTTCCGGGATCGTCATAGGTTACACCATGGTCTGCCCGCCGCAGATGTTGAGAGCCTGTCCGGTGATGCCGGATGCCTTGTCCGACGCCAGGTACACTGCGAACCGGGCGATCTCCTCCGGGTCCAGAAAGCGCCGGATCGGCACGCCCGCGAGCGCCTGTTGCTTGAACGACTCGGGATCGGTTCCCTGTTGCGCGGCGATCTGCTCGATGCCGGCGCGGGACATCTCCGTGTCCACCCAGCCGGGACACAGGGCGTTGACGGTGATGCCCCGGGACACCAACTCCAGCGCCAGCGCCCGGGTGAAGCCGATGAGGCCGTGCTTGCTGGCGCAGTAGGCGGCATAGCCGGGGACGCCGAACTTGCCGAGCACCGAGGACATGTTGATGATGCGGCCGTCACCGTCCTCGCTCATCATGCCCAGCACTTCCTTGGTCAGCAGGTAGACGCCGGTCAGGTTCGTATCGACGATGGTATGCCACAGACCGTCGTCCGCGTCATCCATGGGCGTCATGCCCGAGGTTCCGGCGTTGTTCACCAGGATGTGGACCCGGCCCCATTGGTCCCGGATGGTGGCCACGCACTCCCGAACGCCCGCCTTGTCCCTGACGTCGACCGCAACCGGCAGCACCGAATACCCCTCGGCCCGAAGCTCGTCGGCCGCTGCCTCGAGCCTCGTTCCGTCGCGCGCCGCGATGACGACGCGGGCGCCCTCCTGGGCCATGGCCCGCGCCACCGCCTTGCCGATGCCGGTGCCGCCGCCCGTGACCAGCGCTACTCGTTCCGACAGTTCCATTCCGTGGGGACGGATCGGCGAACCGGACTTGCCGGCGTCAGGAGCCCTTGCCGCTCAGCGCTCCGAGCAGCCGCGCGATGGGGTCGTAGAACCGCGTCACCACGCGTTCCTTCAAGGGGATGATGGAGTTGTCGGTGATCTTGATGTGCTCCGGGCAGACCTCGGTGCAGCACTTGGTGATGTTGCAGAAGCCCAGCCCGGCCTCCTTGCGCAGGAACTCAAGCCGGTCGTCGGTGTCCAGCGGGTGCATCTCCAGGCTCGCCACCCGCACGAATAGGCGCGGCCCGGCGAAGCTGGGCTTGTTGTCGTCGTGGTCGCGGATCACGTGGCAGACGTTCTGGCACAGGAAGCACTCGATGCACTTGTGGAACTCCTGCACGCGGTCGATGTCCTCCTGGTACATACGCCGGGTGCCGTCGGCTTCCTTGGGCTTGGGCTTGAAGGGCGGGACGGTCTTGGCCTTCTCGTAGTTGTAGGACACGTCGGTGACGAGATCGCGGATCAGCGGGAAGGTCTGGATGGGGGCCACGGTGATGGTCTCGCCGGGCTCGAACGTGTTCATGCGCGTCATGCACATGAGCCTCGGCTTGCCGTTGACCTCGGCGCTGCACGAGCCGCACTTCCCGGCCTTGCAGTTCCAGCGCACGGCGAGGTCGCCGGCGTGCATGGCCTGGATGCTGTGGATCACGTCCAGCACCACCATGCCCTCCTGGAGCGGCACGGTGTAGTCCCGGAACTCTCCGCCGCCGGCGTCGCCGCGCCAGACCCGCATTTTCGCTTCGCCACCGTTTCCTGCGACCGCTGCTTCAGACATCAAACTTGCTCCTCGACGATCTTCCTGAGGTCCTCGGGCATCTCCGGCAGGGGCTCGAGGGATACCGAGATGGTTCCGTCCTGCGTGCGCGTGACCACGTTGACGCTGCCGTACTTGGGGTCGGGGTCCGGGTAGTCGTCCCGGGTGTGGCCGCCGCGGCTTTCCTTGCACTCGAGGGCCGACAGGGTGGCGGCCTCGGCCACGGCCAACAGGTTCCGCAGGTCCAGCGCCAGGTGCCAGCCGGGGTTGAAGCGCCGGCCGCCCTCGACCTTCACCCGCTCGGCCCGGTCCTTGTACGCCGCGATCTCCTCCATCGCCTTCAGCATCTCGCTCTCGGTGCGGATGATGCCGACGAGGTTGTGCATGGTGCGCTGAAGCTCGCTGTGAATGGCGTAGGGGTTCTCGTCTCCGCGGTCGTTGAAGGGCTCCAGCATCAGCGTCGTGACCCGGTCCACCTCGGCCGGATCGGCCTTTGCCGCCGCCTCCGCGCCCAGGGCGTAGTCCGCGGCCGATTCACCGGCGATGCGTCCGAACACCAGCAGGTCGGACAGGGAGTTGCCGCCGAGCCGGTTGGCGCCGTGCAGCCCGCCGGCCACCTCGCCCGCGGCGTACAGGCCCGGTACCGCGGTGGCGGAGGTGTCGGCGTCCACCCGGACGCCGCCCATGATGTAGTGGCAGGTG
>JAPPHF010000052.1 GCA_028821115.1 Deltaproteobacteria bacterium
CGCGACTTCAAGGTGCTGTTCCTGTCGGACAGCAATGCCTGCTTCTCCGACGAGGAGCAGGCCGCCACCCTCCAGAACTTCGACAAGCACTTCGGCGTGGTGATGGATACCGCGACCTTCCTGGAAAGGCTGCAGCAGGCCTAACCGTGGCGAGGACGGCTCGGAGGGATTGCAGGTGCCCGAGGCTCTAAGACTCTATCCCGGCACCCAGGCCGGCATGGTGATCCTGCGCGGGGTGGGAGACATCTGGACCTCCATGCGCGGATCGCGGGAGTACCAGAGCTTCTTCCCGGACCAGGTGGTGGACTCGGTGTGGGGATGCCGCGCCAGCCCTGAGGTGGTCTACGCGGGGGTGACCCAGGACGGCCTCTACCGCACCCGCGACCAGGGGCGCCACTGGCAACGGGTGCTGGAGGGCGACATCCGCTGGGTCACCGTGGACCCCGCCGACGACCGCGTCGTCTACGCCGGCACCGAGCCGGTGATGCTCTTCCGCAGCGAGGACGGAGGCGACTCCTGGGAGGAGTTGGAGGGGCTCCGCGCGCTCCCTCCCGAGGTCCAGCACCACTGGTGGTTTCCCTACCCGCCGCACCACGGCCACGTGCGCCACATCTACGTCGACCCGGACAACACCGACACGCTCTACCTCGCGCTGGAGCACGGCGGCATCGTGCGCAGCTTCGACCGGGGCGAGACCTGGGAGGACGTGAGCGAGGGCATCGAGTACCCCGACGTGCACATGATCGCCCGTTCGCCCGCCGACCCTTCCGTCTTCTTCGCCGCCACCTCCCGCGGCTTCTTCCGCGGCGATCCGCCCGAGTCCGGCTGGCAACGCGCCGAAAGGGGGATGGAGAGCGACTACTTTCACGACGTGCTCATGCTGCCCGGAGACCCCCCGGCGCTGTTCCTCGCCGGCGGACACGGGTCGCCGCAGTATTGGGACCGCCCCACCGGCGCCGACGGCCGGCTCTACCGCAGCGAGGACTCCGGCCGGACGTGGCGACAGGTGGGCGCCGGCCTGCCGGTGACCCATCCCGGCATGTGCTGGCAACTGGTCCGCGACCCCTACGATGACAACGCCGTCATCGCGGCCTTCGGAGACGTGGCCCGGGGGCACACCGCGGGGCCGCCTGGGGAAGGGGACATCTACCGGACCCCCGACCGCGGCGACACCTGGGAGCGCATCGGACAGCAGAAGCGCGGCACCAAGCTCCTCGGCCTGCCCGCCATCCGCGTACTCTGGGCAGCGGCCGAGTCGTAGGGACGCACGCTTGTCCCAGTTATGAGCTTCATCGGCGAGAACGCGGCCAGGGTCGACGGGCCGGCGAAAGTCACCGGCGCCGCCCAGTACACCGGCGACCTGGAGTTTCCCGGGCTCACCCATGTCAAGGTCCTGAGAAGCCCTCATCCGCATGCGCGGCTCGTTTCCGTGGACGCAAGCGCCGCCGCGGCCCTGCCCGGCGTGACCGCGGTGCTCACCGGGGCGGACCTTCCGCCGGAACGCTCCCATTTCGGCCCCGTGGTCAAGGACCAGCCCATCGTGGCGGTGGACCGCGTGCGCTACGCCGGCGAGGTGGTGGCCGCGGTAGCGGCCGAGGAATCGGACATCGCCGAGGAAGCCGTCGATCTCATACAGGTGGAGTACGAGCCCCTGATGGCGGTTTTCGACCCGGTGGAGGCCATGGAGCGTGGCGCGCCGATCCTCCATGAAACCCGGGTGCAATCCGAGAGCCGTCTTGACAAGGGCCACTACCACTACGAGGACCGGGCCAACGTGCTCACTTCCTACAGCGTCGGCCGTGGTGACATCGACGAGGGGGTTGCCACTTCGGACCTCGTTTTCGAAGACGTCTACACCACCCCCAAGATCCAGCACAGCCACATCGAGCCCCACGTGGTCACGGCCTTCTGGGACGCGGCGGGCAAGCTGACGGTCTACTCCGCCACGCAGAATCCCTCGTCCATCCGGGTGCAGCTCGCCGAACTGTTCGAGCTGCCGCAGTCCATGGTGCGGGTGATCGTGCCCTACGTCGGCGGCGGCTACGGCGGCAAGGTGCACCTGCGGCTGGAGCCCCTGGCCGCGGCGCTGGCGCGCAAGGCCCAAAGGCCGGTGCAGTGGAAGCTCACGCGCGAAGAAGTGTTCCTGACCGGCCATTGCCACGCGGCGGTGGTGCGCATCAAGACCGGGGTCAAGCGCGACGGCACGATTCTGGCCCGGCAGGTGGAAGCGGTCTACGACACCGGCGCCTACGCCTTGACCGGCCCCTCCACCTCGCGCAACGGCGGCGAGGTGTCGGGCGGACCCTACCGCATTCCGCACCAGCGCCTGACCTCCTACTGCGTCTACACCAACACCCCGCCCACCGGCCCCTACCGGGGCTTCGGCGTGCCCCAGGTGTGCTGGGCCTACGAGGCGCAGATGGACGACATGGCGCGGCGGCTCGGGCTTGACCCGGTGGAGATGCGCCTCCGCAACCTGGTGCACGACGGCGATGTCTTCGTTACCGGCGACACTCTCGAAGCGGTGGGACTGGAGGACTGCCTCCGGGCGGCGGCCGAGGCGGTGGAATGGCAAGGCGGGACGGAGCAGGCGCCGCGGTCCCCGGTGCCGCTGGTCCGCGGCAAGGGCGTGGCGGTCATGATCAAGACCACCATGACGCCGTCGCACTCGTCCGCCAGCGTCCGGCTCAATGCCGACGGCTCGGCGACCCTGCTGGCCGGCAGTGTCGAGATCGGCCAGGGGGTCCAGACCAGCTTGGCGCAGATGGTGAGCGAGGTGCTCGGGCTGCCGCGGGAGCGGGTCGCTGTCACCCTCCCCGACACCGATGTGACGCCCTTCGACCAGTCCACCAGCTCGAGCCGCACGGTCTTCAGCATGGGCAACGCCGCTATCCGGGCGGCCCGGCAGGTGGCGGACCAGCTGCTGGAGATCGGCGCCGGCGAGCTCGAGGCCGATCCGGCGGACCTGGAGCTGCACGACGGCCACGTGCAGGTGGCCGGGGTGCCCGAGCGGCGCCTCGCCATCGGCGACCTCTTCCGGGCCCGTTTCGGCGGCGCCGTCGGCAGCCTGTTCGGCAACGCCGGTTTCCAGAGCCGCGGCGGCGTCGACCCCGTCACCGGCAAGGGCAAGGCGTCGGCCT
>JAPPHF010000077.1 GCA_028821115.1 Deltaproteobacteria bacterium
GGCACCATGCCGAGGTAGAGCGCCACGCGGTCGCCCTTCTGCACCCCGAGCCCCTTGAGCACGTTGGCGAACTTGTTGACCTCGCGCCAGACGTCGCGGTAGGTCAGCACCCGTTCGTCACCCGGCTCTCCCTCCCAGATGATCGCGGCCTTGTTCTTGCGCGCGGTTTTGACGTGCCGGTCGAGGCAGTTGTAGGAGACGTTGAGCTTGCCGCCGATGAACCACTTGGCCCACGGGCAGTCCCATTCCAGCACCTTGTCCCAGGTCTTGAACCAGTCGAGCTGTTGCGCCTGCTCGGCCCAGAACCCCTCCGGGTCCTTGTCGGCCTTTTCCCACACCGCCGGGTCGTTCAGGTTTCCGGACTGCTTGAACTCGTCCGGCGGCGGGAAGGTCCTTCCCTCTTCCAACAGGACTTCGATTGCATCGTCTGCCATGATCCCTCCTTGACGAACGCCGCCGGCATGCGCGAGGCATATGCCCCCCGGACGCCACGGCGGAGCGGATTTCGACCTTCAACGGTCCCCGGATTCTAAGCAACGGCCCTCGGGTTGGCAATAGGGAAACCCCTCCGGGCCGGGCCTACTCCGCGCGCAACAACACCACCGCCATGGCGGCCATGGCCCTTCCCTCGCCGATGGAGCCGAGGCCTT
Organism: Deltaproteobacteria bacterium; assembly: GCA_028821115.1. Classification (GTDB taxonomy): domain Bacteria; phylum Desulfobacterota; class Binatia; order UBA9968; family JAJDTQ01; genus JAJDTQ01. The sequence continues at coordinate 651 of JAPPHF010000077.1, forward strand.
CCGTGGTGCCGGCTTTCACGTTGACGGCCGCCTCGGGCACCTTGAGAAGCTCCGCCAGGCGTGCGGTGATAGCGCCGAAGTGCGGGGCCAAACGCGGACGCTGGGCAATGACGGTGACATCGGCGTTGACGATGCCGAAACCGGCCTCCCGCATGAGCTCGAGCACATGGCCGAGAAGGCTGGCGCTCGAGGCTCCCTCGAATTCCGGATCCGTGTCGGGAAAGTGGGTTCCGATGTCGCCCTTGCCCATGGCCCCCAACAGGGCGTTCATCAGCGCGTGGAGGAGCACATCGGCGTCGGAATGACCCGACAGGCCGGTCTCGTGGGGAACCCGGACGCCACCGAGGACGAGGTCCCGGTCGGGCACGAGGCGATGGATGTCGAAGCCGTGGCCGACCCTGTAGTCGCCGCTCAGAAGCCCATCTCCTCTTGCAGCCAGCGCTGTCGGTGATCGAGCAGGATGGTGGGAGCGTGGCTGCCCTTCCGAAGCACCGTCTGGTCTTCTCGCGCGACGATGAGTCCCTGAGCCAGCGACAATGAGCGCAGCACTCCCGAACTCTGGGTCCCGGTGCTCGACGCTACGAAACGGCCCTTGTCCTCCTCGAGGCGGCAGCGCACGAATTCCTTGAGACCGCGCGCCGTCTTGATGTCATGGGCCAATTTGGCGCGCACCACGGGCAAGAAGAGCCGTTCGTGGCCCATCATCTTGAGCAAGGCGGGGCGGACGTAGAGCATGAACGACACCAACGACGAAACCGGGTTGCCGGGGAGCCCGAACACCGGCCGGGCGCCCGCACGTCCGAACGTCATCGGATGCCCGGGCCTCTGCGCGACCCTCCAGAACAGCATGTGCATGCCGGCATCGCCGAGGGCGTCCTTCACATAGTCGTAGTCGCCCACGGACACGCCGCCGGAGGTGATCAACGCGTCGCAGCGCAACGCCTTTCTGAAGGCACCCGCCAAGCGGCTGCGGCTGTCGCGGACGATGCCGAAGGACCTGGGCACGGCGCCGATCTCCCGGACCGCCGAGGATAAGGTGTAGCCGTTGCTGTTGACGACCTTTCCCCGCGCCGGCTTGTCGTCAACGCCGATGAGCTCGTCGCCGGTGGCGATGATGGCTACCACGGGGCGCCGGCGCACCGTTACCGCGGCCTTGCCGATGGACGCCATGAGTCCGATATCCGCAGCCCCCAGCAACTTGCCGCGTTCGAGGATCAGCTGGCCCTTGCCGATGTCTTCCCCCGCCGGACGGATGTGACTCCCCTTTCCATCGGTCCGGGACACGGCGACGCGGTCGCCGCGCATCTCGGTGTGCTCGACCCGGACGATAGTGTCGGCTCCGGCCGGAACCGGAGCCCCGGTCATGATCCTGATGGCGGTTCCCGGAAGAACGCGCTTGCGGGAGGCCCCGCCGGCGGCGACCTCACCTCGCACTCCGAGAGATACCGGCGCGGCCGTCGAGGCGCCGTCGAGGTCGCTCCAGCGAACGGCGAACCCATCCATGGCCGAGTTTGCGAACGACGGCACGTCCCGCCGCGAGCGGATGTCCTCGCAGAGCACCCGGCCCAGGCTGTCGGCGACCGGGACCTTTTCGGAGGGAAGCAGAGGGACGTTTTCGAGAACGAGCTTCACCGCCTCATCCACAGTGGTCATGCGGTTCATCATCACTCGAACGCGCGCAACAATCAAGGAACACACGAAGGAGACAAAAAGAAAGGCCCGATCTCGAAAGATCGGGCCTTTGAAAAATCCCGGCGGCTTCCTACTCTCCCATGGGGGGACCCCATAGTACCATCGGCGCTGGAGGGCTTAACGACCGTGTTCGGGATGGGAACGGGTGTGACACCTCCGCCATCGCCACCGAGAAACTCTGGAAAGCTGCGCCGTCATCCGACGCGGCCTCTCGTTAACCTGGGAAACGGTAACCTGACAAGCTGAAGAAAGGTAGAAACTGCATAGTACAACTGCGGAGTAGCATTGGTGAATATGGTCAAGCCGCACGGCCAATTAGTACCGGTAAGCTTCAACCATTACTGGCCTTCCACATCCGGCCTATCAACCTCCTAGTCTAGAAGGGGCCTTCAGGGGTCTTACGACCCGGGATACTTAATCTCAGGGTGGGCTTCCCGCTTATATGCTTTCAGCGGTTATCCCTTCCGCACGTAGCTACCCGGCGATGCGGCTGGCGCCACAACCGGAACACTAGAGGTGCGTCCATCCCGGTCCTCTCGTACTAGGGATAGCTCCCTTCAGGTATCCTCCGCCCACGGCGGATAGGGACCGAACTGTCTCACGACGTTCTGAACCCAGCTCGCGTGCCACTTTAATCGGCGAACAGCCGAACCCTTGGGACCTACTTCAGCCCCAGGATGTGACGAGCCGACATCGAGGTGCCAAACACCCCCGTCGATGTGAACTCTTGGGGGGTATAAGCCTGTTATCCCCGGCGTACCTTTTATCCGTTGAGCGATGGCCCTTCCATGCGG
>JAPPHF010000176.1 GCA_028821115.1 Deltaproteobacteria bacterium
GGGCGGTAGATCCGGGGTCTTCACACCGTTGTACTGCTTCCTCGCTCGCAAACCCCTTTAAAGGGCGCTGCGCCCGGCCCGTGAACCATGTGAGATCGCGGCCTCCGCCGAGTCGTTCCAGCGGCATCCACACGCGCCCCTCGCTTGCCCCACGACACCAAATGCGGTAGGGGATTCAACGCGTTCCCACGCTGCCGGAAGATGCCGTGGACGTGTACCCGGGAGTAGACTGTTGAGTGGAAGCCAGCATAGCCGCAGGATGTCGGGAGGCCACGCCGTCGCGTGGTCGCTACTCAACGAAGGGGTGCGCCACGCCTTCTCGGTGCCGGGCGAGAGCTACATCGCCCTGCTGGACGGGCTACGGGATATTCCGGAGATCACCCTCGTCACCAACCGGCACGAGGGCAGCGCCTGCCTCATGGCCGAGGCCTACGGCAAGACCACGCGTACGCCGGGCGTGTGCATCGTCACCCGTGGTCCTGGCGCCACCAATGCGAGCATCGGAGTGCACCTCGCCAGATACGACTCGACGCCGCTGGTCCTCCTCATCGGCCAGGTGGCGCGGGCGCACCGGGGCCGCGAGTCCGGCCAGGAGATCGACTACACGCATTTCTTCGGCAGCATCGCCAAGTGGGTCATCGAGATCAACGACCCGCGCGAGGTGCCGCGCATCATGGCGCGTGCTTTCCACGTGGCGCGTTCGGGCCGGCCGGGCCCGGTGGTTGTGTCGCTTCCCAGGGACATGCTCGAGGAAGAAGCGGACATCGCCATGGTGGATCCTTACCCCGAGGTCCGTCCGAGCCCGGACCCGGAGCTGATCCGGGAGATGGTGGAACGCGTCAACCGGGCCGGGAACCCGGTATTGCTGGCGGGTTCCGGCGTCCAGTACGCGCGCGCCCGTGAGGAGCTCGTGGCCTTCGCCGAGAAGTTTCAATTGCCGGTGGTGAGCGCGTTCAAGCGCCAGGACGTTTTTCCCAACACCCATCCGCACTACGTGGGCAATCTCGGGAGCCGCAACAATCACGCCAAGCAGATCGTGCACGACGATGCCGATCTGCTGTTGATCGTCGGGTGCCGGTTCAACCAGCAGGTTTCCGGCAATTACACGTTGCCGCATCCGGGGCTGGCGACCATCCAGATCGACGCCGACGCCGGCAACATCGGCCAGAACTTCAGCCCGGACCTGGCCGTGCTGGCGGATCCGCGCAAGGCCCTGGCGGCGGCGCTGGAATCCGACGGCGCCGGCCCCAACGAGGCCCGCGCCGCCTGGATCGCCGACTATCACAACCGGCAGCGGCGCTATGCCACCCCGCCCGAGCGCCCCACGGGCGCTGTCTCCATGGAACGGGTCATGGCGGATATCAAGGCGAACGTCCCGGCGGATACGATCCACACGCACGACGCCGGGAGCTTCGGCGGTTGGGTGCAGCGTTACATCGAGTTCGATCACGCCGATTCCTACATCGTCCCCAACCTGGGCAGCATGGGCCCGGCCGTGCCTGCCGCGGTCGCCGCCAGGCTGGCCCATCCGGAGCGGACCGTCATTGCCCACGTTGGCGACGGCGGCTTCCTGATGACGGGCCAGGAAGTCGCCACCGCGCGCCAGTACGGCGTCAAGATTATCGTGATCGTGTACGCCAACGGCTCCTACGGCACCATCCGCATGGACCAGGAAGCCCAGTATCCGGGGAGGAACTACGGCACCGATCTGGTGAACCCCGACTTCGCTGCCTTGGGGAACGGTTACGGTGCGCTGGGGATCAAGGTGAGCCGGGACGACGAGTTCCTGCCGGCGTTGAAACAGGCCATGGCTGCACCCGGCCCCGCGTTGATCGAGGTCTTGACGGACCTGGAGTACGTCTCCCCCACCACGACCCTGACGGAGGCCGCCGCCTCCCGGAGCGTGGCGTCGACCTGAAGGCTATCCGAGCCGTCCAATCGTAGTGAGGGTAGGGGCGCCGCCGGTCGCCCCCGCAGGCGGTCCACCGTAGGCCGGGCACGGGCCGTCTAAACCCGCGCCTACTCGCGGTTCAACTCGGCGATATAGTCCCGCAGACCCGCTTCCAGCTTGTATTCCGGAGCGTAGCCCAGCTCGTCCCGTGCCCGGCTGATGTCCATTTGCGGCCGCTTGGGCGTGAGGGTTCCCCGGCGCAGGCGGATGTCGGGGAAGATCGCATGGAGCGCGGCCTCGACGTCCTCCAAGGTGGTGAGGGTGCCGCTGCCCAGGTTGTACACGTCGTGGGTCAGCGGCGCCGTGTGCACTGCCCGGGCGATGCCGTCGGCGAGATCCTTGACGTAGACGAAGTCCACGGTCTCGTAGGCGTTGAGCACCGCCTCCTCGCCGGCCATGGCGGCCCAGACGGCCTCCTGCACCGCCACCCCCGGCCCGCCGGCCACCGCCCGGTATCCGTACACCCCGGCGAAGCGCAGCATCACGAGCTCGAAGGCCTGCTTGGCGGCGAAGGTCCTGAGCACGTGCTCGCACGCCAGCTTCGAGGCGTTGTATACCCGTCCGCGGCCGTCCACGGGCGAGTCCTCCCGGAGCAACTCCGCGGGGTCCGCGTCCTGGTACACCGCCTGGGTGCTGGCATGCACCAGCCGGCGCACGCCGGCGAGCCGCACGGCTTCCGCGACGTTCAGGGTGGCCACCAGGTTGACCTGAAAGCCGGCGTACACGTTGGGGATGTTGGACTCGCCGACGGACGCGGCCAAGTGGATGACGCACTCGGGTTTCGCCGTAAGAAAGGCGTCCATCAAGGCCGCCAGATCGCAGATGTCGCCGCGGATCAGCGGCAGGTCCCTGCCGGTGACGTGGCGGATGTAGTCCGGCTTGGCTACCACGTCGAAGAAGGTGATTTCGTCCCCCCGCGAGCTCAGCTCGGCGGCCACGTGGGAGCCGATCAGTCCAGCTCCGGTGATCAATACGCGCATGATTTCTCCTTTTGCCCTGCCCGCCTGGATTCCGGCTTCCGCCGGAATAACGGTGCGGGTCCCCTCGCCATCTTCGCTGCAATCTACCTGGTGTCCTGTCCGGTCAATTCGCACGACAATCTGCGGGTCTTTTTCGCCGTCGGCGGCGTTGCTCTTCCTCGCGTGGTGCCCGCCCTGGGG
>JAPPHF010000120.1 GCA_028821115.1 Deltaproteobacteria bacterium
CACTACCGAATTCTGGCGAATTCGCCGACACCTGACGGTGCCGGGTGAGGCCGGGACCTTCGGCCCGGCAAGAGACCCTACCCGGCCGACCCGGACAGGAACCGCAGGATTGCGGCCGTCAGCGTCGCCGTCGCGAGCACGGTCCCGACCATCCATCGGATGAGCCTGGTCTCGAGGCTCGCGATCTCAGTGCGGACACCGGCGATTCCGGCCCGCTGCTCAGCCCGCAGGTCGGCAATCTGGGTCGAAAGCCGCGTGTCCAGGTTCGCGATTTCAGTCCTGACCTCGGCGATCTGGGTTCGCTGTTCGGAGCGCAGTTCGGCGATCTCGGCCCTCACCTCGGCCTGGCCGGCCTTGAACTGGTCGGATGTGACGTGGTCACCCCGCTCGGTGAACTCCCGCAGGGCGTCGGTGAGGGCGTCCGCCTGGGCGGGCGTGAAGTCGGCCGCCGTCAGCGACCGAGCAACTGCATGTGTGTCGAGCATCGAATCGAATCCTCCCAGGGGGTCCCGTTCCCCTCAATTGCATGCCTCAACCCACGCCTCGAACGGAACATCCAGCGTGTCCAGAATCTGGACAGCTTCCGTCACGGGCGTGTCGCACGGGACGGTTCCTCGAATCACGCGGGGGGTCATCGTCGTCGGGCCAGAAACTGCGCCAGCGCCAGGACAACCACCAACGCCACGATGAGCCACAGCAAGCAACCGATGCGCCGTCGATTCATGGTTCTACCTCCCCCGGGGCCCGGCAATCACGCGTCCCCGGCGCAGGGAACGTCACCGTGATCTCCTGCTCACCAGCGATCCACCTGTTCGAGCAGCGCCGCTCGCACCGCTTCATCGCGACCAGCACCGGCCCCGAGCACATCGACACGCTCAACCTCTCGCATCGCCGCGTTGAGCGCAGCATCGAGCAGGAAGCTGGAGAACAGGTCGCAGTCGGCCTCGGTCACTGAACAACCCACCTTCCGTATCAGGCTCGCGTTCATGCTCTCCCTCCCTCGTTTGGGCATGTTACCGTCGATCTCTGCCAGCCGGCGGGATGCATCCTCGCGGGCTCGGGCGGCGATCGCGCCGAACAGGCCCTCGATGCGGTCTTCGGTCCGTTGCTGCTGCTCCTGTCGCCGGCGGGTCGGCCTCGCGTGCGCGGGATGTAACCAGCAGCAGCGGATCGGCTCTGAGATCTGCGTCAGCGACGGCGGCCATAGCTGGGGCCGTGCGCCCGGCGTAGCCGCTTCTCGCGGACCTCCTCGCCGAGCTTGTCGGCGAGGACCTGGAGGCGGTCGACGTCGATCTCGCCCTCGGCGAGGCGCTGGCGCTCGTCGCGCTCGTCGTAGTCGTGGCCCGCCTCGCGAGCCCTGGCGGCGATCGCGGCGAACAAGCCCTCGATGCGGTCTTCCTGTCGCTGCTGCTGCTCCTGTCGCCGGCGGTCGGCCGTGCTCGCGCGCGACGTACCAGCAGCAGCGGTCGGCTCTGAGATCTGCCCTTCCGTACGTACGCCCTTTAGTGGTGTCGTATGGACACCACTCAGGGAATTGAGTGGTGTCGTATGAACACCACTCGCTGGGAGCAGCAGCTGGTGGTGGCCATCGGCGAGGTCGAGACGTAGCTGGCGTTCGCGGCGGTGCGCGACGGCCCGCCGGCGAACGGCGGGCCAGTCCAGCCCCCCGAGGTTCAACGAATGGAATCGGGGCGCTCGTCGGCTGGCCCTGATCGTGCGGATGATCCCGAGGCGGCGGACGACGAGGATGCCCGCCGTGACCGCTTTCGGCTCTCGGCGCATGTCGGCTGCGAGCTGGCGATCGGTCACGCGCGCGATGCCGGCCCGATCGCTCCTGCCGTAGATGGCCCAAGTCAGGTGGTGGACGAAACCCGCGCTCAGCGTCTTCCCGTACCCAGTGAAGTGCTTGACGGTGCCGATTGCGAGGTCGACCAGCTCGCGCCACAGCGCTCGATCCGGAGGGACACCGCGGTAGGCGTCGATCCGCGCGAACAGCCTGAGTTCGAGCTGTTGCGGGCCGTCAGGTTCGGGAGTTGGTGGAAGTGCAGACGGATCCGGGACCGGACCCGCGGATGCAGGTGTCGTTGTCACGGCGCGTCTCCTGGGCCACGTGATCGCCTCCCGCGTGCGGGGGAATCCGGGCTCGGGTGGCCAAACCCACGCCCGGACTCCACAGGAGACGCAATCCGTAACCGCAGGACAGAGTCTAGCACGCGGAGGTTCTGGCCAGGGCGGCCGTGCGCGGACCTCGCCCGCGGGTCGTCAGTCCCGCCCGAAGCCCCGCGGCAGCTCGACGTCGACGGCGTCGAGGTCGACGTCGAGGACGCCCTCGAGGAGCTCGGCGGTCTTCGACTCGGCCAGGGACTCGGGCAGCTGGTCGCGCCAAGCCTCGTACTCGCCCTGCAGGGTGCGGAGCTCGTCGAGGGCCGCGGCCCACCGCTTCGGCCTGGGCTTCGGCCTGGGCGGCCGCGGCTCTCGGACGGGGACGCCGGCGTTGCGGCGCTCGCGGTACCGGCGCTGTCGTTCGGCCGGAGTCAGGGCCATCGAGCCCTATTGTATCCGTTACGTGACGGCCATTGCATAACGGAAATTATGGGTCAGCTCCGGCCCCGCTCGGCCGCGATCGCCGCGGGGTGGGATGGCCCCGCCCGCCTCGGCGCTGTGCGTCCAGCCGGAACGTCGCGGCCGCGCTCGGCCGCGAGCTCGGTGGCCAGGGCCTCGCGGACCTCGCCGGCAGGCAGGTCGAACCGCGCCGCGAGGCGGCGGGCGACAGCGCCCCACCGCGGGGCCTTCCGCTTCGAGGGCCTGGTCGCGGGGCAGTCCTCGCACCCCAGGACGAGACGGTCGGCGGCGTTCGGCCGGAGCCGGCGGGCGACGGACGTGGCGGTGTGGCGGGATTCGTAGAGCCGCGGCCGCATCGTGAACACGCGGCCGCTCCTGAGCCAGACGTGGAAGTGCTTCACGCTCCCGGTATCGGCAGAGACACGCAATTGCGTGAGGACGTCGCCCAGGTTGGACGATCTCGGCTTCACGCGGACCTCAGCACCCGGCGACCCGGAATCGCCGTACAGGGCCTCTCAGGGCCTCTCAG
>JAPPHF010000101.1 GCA_028821115.1 Deltaproteobacteria bacterium
TCATCCAGATGGGCTTCAGCGGCATCTGGTTCGGCGTGCTGGTGATCAAGACCTCCGAGATCGGCCTCATCACGCCGCCGGTGGGAATGAACGTCTACACCGTGAACGCCGCGGCCCACGGCATGGTGCGCCTCGAGGAGATATTCAAGGGCATCCTGCCGTTCTTCCTGATGGACGTCGTGACCCTCATCATCCTGGTAGCCTTCCCGCAGATCTCGCTTTGGCTGCCGGACCGGATGCTGGGATAGCCACCGCCCCGTCACCCGGAACATCATCCCCCGTCACCCCGGACCCCGGGTCAAGCCCGGGGTGACGGCGGGGTTATCCCACCACTTCGTTGTTTTCGATGATGTCGAGGACCCGGTCCTCGAACTCGGCCATCTCCGCCCGGGAGGCGTTGGTGGGGGTTTCGATGTCGGCGAGGACCCTGCCGGGTTTGCCGAGGATCACCAGGCGGGAGCCGATCTCCAGCGCCTCGTGGATGTTGTGGGTGATGAGGAGGCAGGTCTTCTGGCTCTCGTTGACCAGTTCCAGGAAGACTTCGCGCAGCCGCTTGGCGGTGGACTGGTCCAGGTGGCCGAAGGCCTCGTCGGCGAAGAAGATCTCCGGCGTGAGGCAGAAGGCCCGGGCCATGCCCACGCGCTGGCGCATGCCCCCGGACAGCTCGTGGGGGTAGGCGTCCTCGAATCCCTGCAGCTCCAGCTTGTGAAGCCATTGCAGGGCGATGTCGTTCTGCTCCTTTTCGCCGAACTCGAGTATTTCCAGGCCCACCCGGGCGTTCTCCAGCGCCGTGCGCCACGGCAGCAGGCGGTCGGTCTGGAAGATCACGCCCAGCTTGGAGCGGAACCAGTCGAACTCCGTGTAGGGGTCGTGTCCCAGGAGCTCGATGGATCCCGTGGTGGCCTCCTCCAGGCCGAGGAGAAGGTTGAACGCCGTTGACTTCCCGCAACCCGTCTTGCCCACGATTGCGACGATGTCACCGCTGCCCACCTCGAGATCGAGGCTCTCCACCGCCGTGAAGCGGTCGCCGTCCACCGAAGTGAACACCTTGCTTACGTCCCGCATCTGGACGACCGGACCGGCGGCGCTCATGTGGCCATTCCTCCCTCCTTTGCGGGGCGCCAGCGCAGCAGCTTGTGCTCCAGAAGGAGGATGACGAACTGGGTGACGAGCAGAAAAGTTACCAGCACCAGGGTCCAGGCGATGGCCTTGGGCATCTCGAACAACTCCTGCGCCAGCAGGAGCTTGTTGCCCACTCCCCGGCTGGCGCCCACCAGCTCGGCGACGATGACCACCCGTGCGGCCAGCCCGAGGTTCACCTTCCAGGCGGTGAGCACCGCGGGGATCATGCCCGGCAGGATCAGCTTGGAGAAGAGCTGCTTCCGCGTCGGACGCATGGCCCGCAGCATGTCCAGGTACTCCTTGGAGATGCTCTTGATGCCGTCGTGGATGATCAGTGCAAAGTTGGGCAGGCTGCCCGCCAGCAGGATGAAGGCGATGCGGGTCTCCACGTGGCTGAACCAGATGATGGCGAAGACCACCCAGGAGAGCGCCGGTATCCCCATGATGAAGTGGAGCACCGGCAGGGTGTGCTTTTCCACCGTCTGGGTGAAGCCCATGAACACGCCCAGGATGGTGCCGCTGATGAACGCCAGGACGAGCCCCAGAAAGATCCGGCCCATGGTGATCAGCACGTCGCCCAACAGGCCGATGTTGACCACGATCTCGATGAAGGCGGCGACGATGACGCCGACGCTGGGAATCAGGTACGGGGGCAGGAAGAAGGAGGCGATCTGCCACGACACCAGGATCACGGCAAACGAGATGATCGGCTCTTTCCGGGCGGCCATGAGGCCCAGGAGGCGCGAATGCCACGCCTCCCGGGCCTGCGGCGGAGACAACGCGGTGTGCGGTGCGTCGGATTCCATTCGGGAAGCGGCCGCTTAACGGACCTTGCCCCGGTAAATGATGCCGTCGTCCGGCATCTGCTTCATGTAGCCGCTGTCGATGCCGGCCTGGAACAGGGCCTTGATGTTGCTCTCGATCTCCGCCGCGGGCACCACGTCGAGCGGATAGCGGCGGGTCGAGAGCGCCATCAGGAACGCCTTCTTGGGCACGCCCGCGGCCTTCTCGATGATGGCGGCGGCCTCGTCATGATGCGTCGGCAGCCACTTGGCCAGCTCCTCGAAGGCCTTGTAGATCTTCGGGATCAGCGCCTTGTTGGCGGCGATCCAGTCCTCGTGCGCCGCGATACCGAGGAAGCCCCTCTGCGGCGCCCCGTGTATGGCCTGCCACTGGTGGAAGTACTCGATCATCTTGAGCTTGCCGGGACTGCTCACCAGCATCTTGGAGTAGTTGGGCTCCCAGAAGTGCACTGCGTCGGCTCGCTTGGCCATCAGCAGGGTCGCCAATCCCCCGGTGGCGGTGGACTGCACCGACACCTTGTTCAGGTCGACCCCCGCCTTCTGGGCGAAGTAGCGGAACATGGCGTAGTTGGTGGTCACGGTGAACGCCCCCAGGCTCTTGCCCTCGAGGTCCGCGATGCTGTTGATCTCGGGGTCCATGGTCAGCAGCGCGCCGTGTCCGTTGAGCACGTTGAAGAGGTAGACCGATTTCACCCCCTTGAGCCGGCGGTTGGCTTCCGACAGAAGAGCCGAGGCGATGGTGATCTTGTCCCTGCCGGTGGCGAAGTCCGTGTTGGCCGCGCGCCCATTCTTGAAGGACCACTGGAGGTCGACGCCGTGCTTCTTGTCGAAGTTGTTGGCCTCGATCAGGGAGGCCGTGGTGTGGCCGAACGACGGCTTGTCGAACGAGCCGATGCTTACCGTGGGCATGCTCTGGGCCAGGACCGTGCCGGCGCCGGCCAGGGCCACCAGGGCGATCAGGAAACTCGAAATCGATCGAATCATGTCTTGCCTCCTTGTGACGGGTGTTCCGATGAACGGAAGGTTCAGTCCCAACGTCCCGGACCGTAGGCATTTTCGCACGCCGTGTCAACGGGCTGTTAGCGCAAAGCGATAATGTCCCCTTTTCAACAAAGCTAAGATGTCCCCTT
>JAPPHF010000168.1 GCA_028821115.1 Deltaproteobacteria bacterium
ATCGCAGCCACCGCGCTCCCCGCCCCCAACCAAACCGCCGCCAATCGCCGCCGCTCAGCACGCGGCCCGGCTTCGCCCGCAGCCCGCGCCGACGATCCGGCCGCGCCGGAGGAAGACGCAGCAGTCAGCCGCTCAGCATCAGCCTCGATAGTCCCGCAGGCTATCCGCAGCAGCCCGACGCGTCCCCTCACGGCGGCGCACAAGCCCTTGGCAGCGGACCTTGCTCCCTGGCGGAGCGCCCGGGACGGTTGCGCGCACCTCGCATTCGGGATCACCGTGAGCCGGATCTGTCCGCGGACACCACACGCCGCACGCCTTCATCTCCGAGCGCCGTTCCAACGCCTGGCTCTGTGTCACGGCCGGTGCTGCGGTGCAGTTGCCCGAAGTTCGACAGCAACTGGCGTGGCCAACGCCATCGCTACCGGAGCTGCTTGACCATCCGCTTGAGCTCTGAGTCTTTGGCGATCTTGTGGGGCTTGCCCCGGAAGGAGCGTATCGCGTCCATTAGGTCGCGGGCGGCGGCTCTCGTGAGCTTTGGCTCAATTGCGTTCAGCATCTCGTCGAACTTGGTCTGTGCTGTGTCGAACCGGAGTTTGCTGGCGACCGTCGGGTCGAAGATCTGCTTGAGCGCGACTTCGGCTTCATCGGGGTCGAACCGTGAGATCATGGTGGCGTAGTGCCCGTCAGCGGCCCAAGCGATTCCGTTTCCGTTCGTGAGGAATGCCTCAACGACTGCCTGAACATAGGGATCGCGGACGGCTGACGGCACCGGCTCAGAAGAGAGCCTGTTGAGGCGTCGAGCCGGCCCCGGCTCCGTATAGAAGTTGTTGAACCCCCGATGGGCCGCGAGCAGATCATCGATCGCCGTGGAGATCTCCGCCGCGCGGACCGGCTCAGGAAGATAGGCGGCGCCCTCGACGACGTCGAGGAGTTCGCGCGCCCGCTCGCTTCTCGCCGTGTCGCCGTTGGCGACGTACTTGCCGTACTTCACGCCGAATTCGCGCCGCTTCGGCTCGGTGACGTGGAACCAGAGGTGGGGCATCAAGAGGCGTACGCCATCGCGTGCTCTCTCGTTGCTGTCCTCGTCGACGTAGATGCCGAAGAATCCTGCTGCGATGTTGTCAGCGCGCTCAGAGGAGAGCTCGGCGAAGAACTCGGCCGTCGCTGACGCGTTCTGTGACGTGATCGCCCCTGCTCGGACGTTGTGCAGGAGCTTTTTGGTTTCTGCCACTACCTGGGTCTCAGGGAGGGTAATTACCTCTTTGATGCAGGTCTCGATCCATCCCAGCAGCTGGAATGCGTTGATCTCGTTCTGGTTTGGGTGCGCAGCGCTGGCGTAGTTCCGCATGTGGCGGGTCAGATCCAGCTGCTGATATCCGATATCTGAGATTAGCCCGATCTCCCTGGCAGCACGGATCAGATCTTGGTCAGAGATCTGATCCAGGTGCTCCTCGTCGTGAAGACCCTTGCGTCGATCTGGAGACGGGACAGCAATGTCGAAGAAATACGCGAGGTCGTATCGGGCGACCCGTCTTCGCAGTTCCGCGATTGTCTCGTCCCATAGGTAGTTGAGAGCGGCGTCGAACAGGCCAGCGCCGACAGCCGCCAACAGCTTCGAAAGGTACATCGACTCGCCTCGGCGCTCACTCGTGAGCTCCGAAATCACATTCGGGTAGTTCTCGAACACCCTGAACCGCTGTTTGATCTCGACCAGAACGCCATCGGACGGGAGGCCCACCCGGTCGAGCGCGGACATCAGAGTCGTCTCAAAATCTTGAAGTCGCTGGACTTCCTTCGAGTGTGCAGGACCGCTCACCGGCTCGATCTCCGACATCTTGCAAGTCTACACAGAAACGATTGCGGACGGGCTGCCCGCTGCACCGCGCGCCGAAGCCAGCCGGGAATGTCCACCACGCGGGGAACGCTGCCAGACCCGCGTATCGCCGGGACTAGGAGAGTGTTGAGTAATGCGGGTTGGGGTGCTCGCGATCGTTGTGGCGGGATGGGAGAATGGGGCTATGCAGGGAACTGAGAGTCCGGGTCGGGAACTGTTGGATGCGTTGGGCCTGTGTGGGGGTCTGGTGCGTGGGGGGTCGGTGTGCCGGTTCTTGGCGGGGAACCGGCTGGGGCTGTTTCCCGGTGAGATGTTGGTGGACTTGTTTGCGTCGGGTCGGGGCGCGCCGTCGCGGCCGGCGTCGGTTGTGGCGGTTGTGTTGGTGTTGCAGGCGTTGGAGGGGTGCTCTGGTCGTGAGGCGCTGGAGCGGCTGCGCTGTGATGTGCGTTGGAAGGGCGCGGCGGGTTTGGCTGTCGACGATGGGGGGTTCCATTGCAGCGTGTTGTCGCTGTGGCGGGCCCGGCTGCGCGCCGGCGTCCGCGCGCAGCGGGTGTTCGACGCGGTGCGCGAGTGGGCCGCGGCCTGTGGGGCGCTGTCTGGGAGCCGGCGGCGGGCGCTTGACTCCACGGTGCTCGACGACGCGGTCACGACCCAGGACACGGTCATGATGGTCAGCTCGCAGATCCGGCGGGTGCGGCGCCTCGTGGGGGCTACCGCCGCGCTGGGGCTGGCCCACGACTACGACGGCCGCGCCAGGCCCGCATGTGATTGATCTGATGCCGGTGAGCGGGCCTGGCTCATCGACGAGCTGGTCACAGACGCCTGTGCGGTGCTGGACGCGGCGGAGGGCCTGGACCTCACAGACGAGCAGGCCGACGCGGTCGGGCTTCTGGCCGTGGTGGCGGGCCAGGACGTCGAGGCCGACCCGAGGGTTCCGGGGCGCTGGCGCATCGCCCGTCGGGTTGCTCGGGGCCGGGTGGTCTCCACCGTGGACCCCGAGGCCCGCCACGCGCGCAAGACCCGCTCGCGGCGCCGCGACGGCTACAAGGCCCATGTCGTCGCTGAGCCCGACACCGGCCTCATCACCGCCGTCGAGCCCACCGCGGCCGACGCCTCCGACGCCAGAGTCGGCGCCCGGCTCCTTGACACCGACCCCACCAGCCGCCCCGACACCGCCGACGACGGAGTCGA
>JAPPHF010000029.1 GCA_028821115.1 Deltaproteobacteria bacterium
CCATCAGCATGGGAGGGCTGGGCTTGTGCATCCTCGCCAGCGCGTGGACCGGAGGATGGCTGCTGTTGGGTCTTTGGATCACCGGTCTGGGCCTTGCCGGCGCCGTGGCCGACCTGCTCAATCAGGTCCAGGCTGTCGACATCAGCCAAGCCAGCGACCGGTCCGCGGTCATGGCCGCTACCGGACTCGGCTGGAACATGGCGCCGATGGTCCTGCCGCTGGCTCTAGGCTGGGTCGCCAATGCATGGGGGTTCGGGCTCATGTTCCTCGCCGCCGGGTCTTTCTTCTTGATCGTTGCCATGGGCACGCCCGTGATCTATCGGGTGCTACGTTAGCGAAGGCGACCCGGACGGATTGGATATGGACTGTTGACGATTCGTGAACAATCCACAAAAAATCAGGTTGACAGGGGCATGCGAGGTCAATATAAGAAAGGCCGACGAGTGCGATGTCCTGAACCTGCCTTGTCAGAGACAGCGTAAGAACCCAGCCGACCGGAGTGTCGTGATCATCCCACGTTTGCTCTGCTCGTGTGCCTGTCTCGAGGCTGCAACCGAGGATGGAGGAGAGCATGAACGAGAAGCTGTACGTGGGCGGTCTGCCGTATTCGACAACCGAGGATCAGCTCCAGGAAGTGTTCGCCGCGCATGGAACTGTCGTTTCCGCTCGCGTGATCACGGACAAGTTCACCGGCCGCTCCCGGGGCTTCGGCTTCGTGGAGATGGCGTCCGGAGATGAGGCCCAAGCCGCCATCGATGCCTTGCACGATTCGGAGTTGGGAGGACGCAAGCTGACCGTGAGCGAGGCGCGCCCCCAGGAGCGCCGGGGCGGGTTCGGCGGCGGAGGCGGTGGTGGCGGTGGCGGCGGCGGCAGGAATCGCTGGTAGCCGGGCTCCTCGACTACAGGCGTCCGGGCTCGGCCCTTTCTTCCACGCTTCCGTCGGACTTGCCGATAATGATTCGGGTGGCGAGTCCGGCGAAGATGCCGCACTCCACGACGCCGCACGTCGTGACGATCTGCCGTTCCAGTTCAGGCGGTTCGTCGATGGTGCCGAAGGAACAGTCGAGGATATAGTTTCCGTTGTCGGTCAGGAAGGGGCCGTTGTCCGACGAGCGGAAGCGGGCCTCGCACCCCAAACCTTGCAGGCGCTGGCGCGTCAGTTGCCAGCCGAACGGGACCACCTCTACCGGGAGAGGAAACGCCCCCAGGCGTTGCTTGAGCTTGCCTTCGTCGACGATGATCAGCTCGTTATCGCTGGCCGAGGCGACGAATTTCTCGCGCAGGAGCGCCCCTCCGCCTCCCTTGATGAGATTGAAGGCCGGGTCCACCTCGTCGGCGCCGTCGATGGTGAGGTCGACGTGCAGCACCTCGGCAAAGCTCGTCAAGGGAATGTCCATTCCCCGCGCCAGGGTCGCGGAGTGCTCGGAGGTCGCGATGCAGCGGACGCGGAGCCCTTCCTCCCGGATCCTTTCCGCCAGCCGGACGATGGCGAAATAGGCGGTCGTGCCCGTGCCGAGCCCGACGATCATGTCATGCGCGACATACGCCGCGGCGCGCTCTCCGGCGGCCTTCTTGGGGTTCGTCGATTCGCTCATAACGGAAAGCCTCGACGCCGATTGTAGCGCACACCATTCCCTTTGAGAATCCGTTACAGCGGCTGTCGGCCCGGCGGGACGTCGGCTGCGAACCGCTTGAAAGGGCGTGTTGCGGCGGGTTAACCTTAGCCATGCTCTCCGCTCGGGCCGTGGGTTCGTGGGTGTGTGCTCTCCTGGCAATCGCGACGGTGGCGTGCGCACCCCTGAGCGTGGATCAGGAACGCAGACTCGGCGCCGATTTTTCCCGCGACTTCATGCGCCGGGCCGACCTCGTCTCGAACCCGGCCGTGACCCGCTACGTGTCGGCCATCGGCGAGAGGCTGTTGCGGCACGCCGAGCCTCAACCCTTCACGTATCGGTTCCATGTAGTCGCCAAAAACGAGGTCAATGCTTTCGCCGCGCCGGCCGGCCATATCTACCTCTACACCGGCACGGTGCTGCGGGCGCGCAACGTCAGCGAGCTGGCGGGAGTCATCGCCCACGAGATCGGACACGTCGCCCAGCGCCACGTCGCGAGCAACTTCAATCGCGCCCTTGCCACCAACATACTGCACCAGTTCGGGGTGGTGGCGGCCGAGTTGGCCGCGGGACCCGAAGCCGGTAGAGCGGCGCACACGGTCGGCGGTCTGGCCGCCATGGGTTATCTCAATACCTTCAGCCGGGAGGCAGAACACGAGGCGGATGCCTTCGCCGTGCAACTCATGGTCAGAGCGGGCTATGATCCGCGCGGATTGGCGGCCTTCTTCGAGACCCTCAGGAAGGAGGGAGGAAGCTCGACGCCGACGTTTCTCTCCAGCCATCCGGCGACCTCGGATCGCATCGCCAACACCCGGAAGATGATCGAGGGTTTGCCCAAAGGAACGCCCCTGCAAATGGAGGATGGCGGCAGGCTGCAGGAGATACAGCGCATCCTTCGTGGAACCGCGGAGAGGAGACGAGGATGAATCCCCGCCCGCCGCAGGACAAGGAGGCAACGTGAAACGACTGGGATTCATCGGCACCGGCGGCATGGGCAGCGGCATGGCCGCGAACCTCCTCAAGGCAGGGTTCCCCCTGGTGGTCAACGACCTGCGCAGGGAGGTCACGCGTCCGTTGGAGGAACAGGGGGCCGTTTTCAAGGACAGTCCGAGGGAAGTGGCGGAAGCGTGCGACGTCGTGCTGTCCATGCTTCCGCACGGCGCGGCCGTGCACGATGTGGCCGTTGGCCAGGGAGGCCTTTGCGAGGCCGAGGGCGGCGCGTGCACCTGGGTGGACTTCAGCAGCATCGACAAGCGCACCGTGGTGGATGTGAACGCGGCCCTGGACCCGCGTGGATGGGCGCTCCTGGATGCATCGGTGAGCGGCGTGGAGGAGCAGGCGGCGGCCGCGGCGCTTTCCATCTGGGCCTCGGGCCCACGGGCGCTCTATGACGAGAACTTGCCGGCGTTCCAGGCCATGGGGAAGAAGATCGTTTACATGGGAGAGCTGGGCAACGCCAAGCTGGTGAAGACCGCCAACGCCATGTTGAGCGGCATCATGCACATGGGCATGGTGGAGGTCTTCAACTGGCTCAAGGCCGGCGGCCTCAACGAGGAGGATTTCCAGAACTTCATCCGCAGCTCGCAGAACTACTCGGACGCCCTGGAACGCGTCACCCGCATCATCGTGAGCGGAAACTTCAAGCCCCGGAAATCGTGGATGCCCAAGGACGTCGGTTTCGGGCTCGACGTGGCCCGGGACATGGAGATCCCGGTGCCTTTCAGCTCCCTGGTCTACCAGATGTTCGCCATCGCGCAGGCCAACGGCGTGGACGGCTACGAGGCCACGGGAATCGCCTGCGAGGTCTTTTCGATCCTGTCCGGCCGAAAGGGAGACTAGTGGCGTCGGGCGCCGCGAAACAACCATGGAATTCGTCCTCGTTGCCATAGGCGTTGCGGCAGGCGCCCTGATCGCCTGGGTCGTTGCGCGATACCGCCACGCCGCCGTGGCCCGGGAGCTGGCGAGCCGGCAGGACGAGGTGAGACAGGAACGCGGCCGCGTCGAGGATGCGCAGGAGACGATCCGGCGGCTCTCCGAGAGCAAGGCGAGGGCGGAGCAGTCGGCGGACCGGGTGCCGGATCTCGAGGGACAGTTGCGGGAACTTCAGGAAGCCTGTCAACGGGCGCAGGTCCACGCCGCCGAGTTGGCCAAGCAACGGGAGGCGGACGCGGAGAAGCTGCGTTGGGTGGAGACCGCCGAGGCCCGTCTCAGGGAAGTGTTCGAAGCCCTCGCGTCCCGTTCGCTCCAGGACAACACCGAAGGGTTCCTGAAGCATGCCCGGGAACAGATGGGGCGCCTGCTGACGGAGGTGCGAGGGGACTGGGGCACCCACAAGGAAGAGCTGCGCAATCTCGTGGAGCCTCTCGGGAAGAGCATGTACGAGCTGGACCGGCAGGTGCAGGAGATGGAGCAGAAGCGCGAGGGGGCCTATCAGGGACTGCAGGAGCAGCTCCGGCAGCTCGGTCCCCTGGTCCAGGCGCTGCGGGCGGCCCCCAATGCGCGCGGCCGCTGGGGCGAGTTGCAGCTCCGCCGGGTGGTCGAGATGGCCGACATGGTTTCCCACGTCGATTTCGAGGAGCAGGCGGTCACGGACAGCGGCCGTCCCGACATGATCGTCCACCTCCCGGCCCAGGGCATCCTGCCGGTGGATTCCAAGACCCCCATGTTGGCCTACCTGGAGGCGCTGGAGGACGGCGACGGCACGCACCGCGAGGCCAAGCTCAGGGAGCACGCCACCGCTATCCGCGGACGCATCCGCGAGCTTAGCCAGAAGCGGTACTGGGAGCAGTTCGACCGCGCTCCGGAGGTGGTGGTGATGTTCGTCCCCAACGATGCCTGCCTGAGCGCGGCGTTCGAGAAGGACGGTGATCTGTTGGAATACGCCATGCAGCAGCGGGTGCTGCCGACGACCCCGGTGACACTCCTTGCCCTGCTGAAGACCGTGGCTTACGGTTGGCAGCAGCACAAGGTGGCGGAGAACGCCAGAGAGATCGCGGAGCAGGGGAGGGAGCTCCACGACCGCCTGGCCAAGTTCGTGGAGCACTTCCAGCGCGCCGGCAGCGGCCTGGACAGTGCCGTCAAGGCATACAACGACGCCGTCGGGTCGCTAGAGAGCCGCCTGTTTCCGGCGGCCAGGCGTTTCAAGGAACTGGGCGCCGCGAGCACCGAGGTTCCCGTTCCGCCCAACATCGACCGCGGCCTGCGCGCTCCCGGACAACTCGCCTTGGCGGACCTGGAGGACGAAGATCGCGAGTGACGCGAGACAAGCCAAAAAGTAAAAGGCGCCGTTGGTTCGGGAGCCCCGCACCGTGGCCCCCGGAGCGGCCCCATGAAGAAAGGAGCCGGCCATGAAGTCACGTGCAGCCATTGCGTTTGAAGCGGGCAAGCCGCTGGAAATCGAGGAAGTGGACGTCGGGGGACCGAAGGAAGGCGAGGTCCTGCTGCGGATCGTCGCCACCGGCGTCTGCCACACCGACGAGTTCACGCTTTCCGGCGCCGACCCCGAGGGGCTGTTCCCCTCCATCCTCGGACACGAAGGCGGCGCGGTGGTGGAGGAGGTAGGCGCCGGCGTGACGTCCGTCAAGGCGGGCGATCACGTGATACCGCTGTACGTGCCCGAATGCCGCGAGTGCAGGTTCTGCCAATCGGGCAAGACCAACCTGTGCCAGACCATCCGCATCACCCAGGGCCAAGGCGTCATGCCCGACGGCACCGGGCGCTTCAGCCTGAAGGGGGATCCCATCTACCACTACATGGGAACGTCTACTTTCAGCGAGTACACGGTGCTGCCGGAAATCTCCGTGGCCAAGATCGACTCCAAGGCCCCGCTGGACAAGGTCTGCCTGCTGGCCTGCGGCGTCACCACGGGGATCGGCGCCGTGTTGAATACCGCCAAGGTGGAGGCGGGTTCCACGGTGGGCATCTTCGGACTCGGCGGCATCGGCCTCAGCGTGATCCAGGGAGCGGTCATGGCCAAGGCGGGACGCATCATCGGCGTCGACACCAACCCCGACAAATTCGACATGGCGCAACGCCTCGGCGCCACCGACGTAGTGAACCCCAAGGACTCCGACCGGCCGATTCAGGAGGTGCTGGTGGACATGACCGACGGGGGGGTTGACTACTCCTTCGAGTGCATCGGCAACGTCGAGACCATGCGGGCCGCGCTGGAGTGCTGCCACAAGGGCTGGGGCCGTTCCACCATCATCGGCGTGGCAGGCGCCGGCCAGGAGATATCCACACGGCCGTTCCAGCTCGTCACCGGCCGGGTCTGGGGGGGCACCGCCTTCGGCGGCGTGAAGGGACGTTCCCAGCTTCCGGGTTACGTGGACCGCTACACCGCCGGTGAGATCAACCTCGACGATATGATTACCCACACCATGCCCCTGGAAGACATCAATACGGCCTTCGACCTCATGCACGCGGGCAAGAGCATCCGGTCGGTGGTCCTCTACGGCTGAGGCGAGAGGTCGGACGCGCGCCATGGAAGTCGTCGGTACACGCCGTAACCGCATCGAGGGAGTCGAGAAGGTCACCGGCGAAGCGAAGTTCTCGGGGGACCTGGACATTCCGGCAGCGCTGGATGTCCGGGTCCTGCGCAGCACCTATCCCCACGCGCGCGTCCATTCCATCGACGCAAACGCCGCCCTGAAAGTCCCGGGGGTCGTGGCCGTGCTCACCCGGGACGACCTCCGGGACATGGACCCCTACTACGGCCACTGCCTGCGGGACCGCCCCATCCTGGCCATGGAAAGGACGCGTTACGTAGGCGAGCCCGTGGCCGCGGTGGCCGCCCGGGACAAACTCGCGGCGGACGAAGCCGTGTCCCTCATCCGCGTCGAATACGAGGAGCTTCCCTACGTCACCACTTTCGACGAGGCGCTGGCCGACGGCGCGCCGGTGCTCCACGAGAGCGCGGCCGGCTCCGGAGACTTCCACGACGTCAACCTTTCGGATGACCGCGAGCACCCGAATATCTGTCACCATGAACACATCGAGCTGGGCAATGTAGAACGGGGTTTCGCGAAGTCGGACGAGATCTTCGAGGACGTCTTCCACTTCCCCATGGTGTGCCATTACTCCATGGAGCCCCACACCACCACCGCGCGCTTTCAGGGCGGGCAGGTAACCCTGTGGTCCTCCTCGGCCCATCCCTTTCTCATCCGTTCGGAGCTGGCGCGCCTGTTCGGGCTCTCCATGACCGACGTCCAGGTGGTGGTGCCGTACGTGGGCGGCGCCTTCGGCGGCAAGTCCTATCTCAAGATCGAGCCGCTGGTGGTGGCGCTGGCGCGCAAGACCCAGGGGCTGCCGGTGCGCCTGGAACACTCCGTCACGGAGTCCATGCTGACCGCCCGGCGCCACTCGGCGCGCTGCTGGATCAAGACCGGGGTCAAGCGTGACGGCACCATCCTGGCGCGGGAGGTCAGGCTCCACCTCGACACCGGCGCCTATGCCGACAACGGCCCCCGGGTGGTGGCCCGGGCGGTGCTCAGGGTTCACGGCGCCTACCGCTGCGCCAACTTCCGTTCCGACAGCTACGGCATCTACACTAACTCGGTGCCGGCCGGGTCCATGCGCTCCATCGGCGGGCCCCAGTCGGTGTGGCCGGTGGAAGCGCAGATGGACCGCATCGCCGACGCTCTCGGGCTGGATCCCCTGCAATACCGCCTGAAGCATCTGCTGGGCCGCGACGAGCAGGTCCGGCCCAATTCCCGCGGCATCGACGGCGATCTGCGCCAGGGTCTCGCCAAGGTAGCGGAGATGATCCGGGAAACGGGCCCACCCGCGGACGGAGCGGGCACCGGGCTCGCCGTGGGCATCACCGACAGCGAAGCCAACCCGGTCTCCACCGCCATCGTGCGGCTGTTGAGCGACGGCAACGTAGTGGTCATGGCCGGCAGCACCGAGGTGGGGCAGGGGGCGCGCACGGTGCTGAGTCAGATCGCCGCCGAAGAGTTGTGCGTGCCCTTCGAGCGGGTCATGCTGCGCGGGACCGACACCCACACGACCCCGTTCGACCGCTCCACCGGCGCCAGCCGCTCCACCACGGTGATGGGGACCGCGGTCAAGTTCGCGGCCGCCGACGTGGGCCGGCAGGTCCGGGCCATCGCCGCCGAACAGTTCGGCGTGGACCCGGAACGCGTCACCTTGAGCGCCGGAGCGGCCTGGTGCGGCGAGGCCCGGCGGGAGTACGCCGAGGTGGTGGCGGGCTACTTCGGCATGCCCGGGGGCGAGCTCATCGGCCGCGGCTATGTCCGCGCCGGCGGCGGCATCTCGCCGATCCTGCCGATCTTCTGGGAAGTGGGCATCGGCGGTGCCGTGGTGGCCGTCGACCCCGACACCGGCCAGGTGACCGTGCAGCGCTACTTGAGCGTGGCGGACGTGGGCAAGGCCATCAATCCGCGCCAGGCCGAAGGACAGGACGAGGGCGCCGCGGTCATGGCCATGGGCCATACCCTGTTCGAGTCGTTGATCTACGCGGGCGGGCAGCCCCTCAATCCCAATCTGGTGGACTACCGGGTGCCGGGTTTCCGGGACATCCCGCGCACTTTCGAATCGTCCCTGCTGGAGAACGGCGACGGCCCCGGACCCTACGGAGCCAAGGGCATGGGAGAGGGCGGTATCATTCCGGTGGCGCCGGCGGTCTGCAACGCGGTGGCCCAGGTCGCCGGGGTACGCATCCGCGAACTCCCGTTGACCCCGGAAAGGGTGTGGCGGGCGTTGAGAGTCGTGGATCCCGTGGAGTCGTAGGGGCGGGCGGTGCGTTCGGCGATCGCGCTCATCTGGCTCAGCCTCTTCTGGACCCTGCTGTGTTTCCTGTTCTACCGCGACCGGGAGCTGATCATCCAGGCAAGCCTTCCGGTGTGGATCGCGGCGGCGGCGGTGTGGGTCATTTACGTGGCCGCGAGCACGGCTGTCTTGTCCAGCCGGTGGCGGCGCGGTGTCAGGACGCGGGTAAGGAAACGGGCCGCATCGAAGCAGCCTTCCCGGCCCGGAGGCGCCCGCCGAGCGTCGACCGCCAACCCCCGAAAACGGTCCTCATAGCGACAAGGATCCTATCGGCCGAGCATCTGGTCGATGGAAAGCGCCCCCGCCCCGCCTACGAGTATCGTCAACGCCATCAGGAAAAGGGCGAGGCAGTATTCGATGCCCATGCCCTTGCGGCCGCCGCCGGACAGGAAGAATCCGTGCTCCCAGTGGCTGGCCCAGATGGCCACGGCGAGGAAGATCATCAGCCCCAGGGCCAACGGACGGACGAGAAAACCCAGGACCATGGCCGGCACGCTGAGGATTTCCGTGAAGACCCCGACGACCCCGATCCAGATGGGAATCCGGTACCGCTCTTTCCAGTTGCCCACCTGACCCTTGAGGCCTCTTCCTCCCAACCAGCCGAACAGATGCTGGGTGCCATGCGCGAAGAAGGTCACGGCCAACCCGAGCCGCAGGACGATAAAGGCCAGATTCGGTTCCGTTTGAAAGATCGCGTTCATCCTTGTACCTCCTGCGGGCCGTGTCGGCGGCGGCGTCCGGCCGCTCCGGCCCGCTCCGGTCAACCCGCCAGAAAGCTCCTGATGGCGGCATGCGCCGCGTCGGGGTTCACGAAAAAGTAGCTGTGCTTTTCGCCCTTGAGCTCCACGAACCGCGCTCCGGGGATCTCCGCCGCCAGGACGTCCGCCGCCTGCCGCAACGACGTGTCGCTGGTCACGTGGTGCTCCTCCGCCCCCACCAGGATCAGCGTGGGAACGGCGATGTCCGCGAGGCGCTCCTTCAGGTCGTGCTGCTGGCGCGCAGTGACGTGGCGGAAGTACTGCTCGACGGGATTGAGGTGCGCCATGCGCACCGCCAGGTATCCTTCCACACGCTGCGGATAGCGTTTGATGAACTCCTCGGTGAAACCCACAGTCACCCCGTGGTCTCGTACGTAGCGCTCGTAGCCCCACTCCACCATTTCCTTGGCGATGCGCAACGGGATGCCCTTGGTGGAGGGGTAGAAGCCGCGGCCCGAGGCGCAGATGAGGGCGGAGATCCGGTCCGGGTAGTCCAGGGCCATGACCTGGGCCACCGACCCTCCCATGGAATGGCCGCAGACTACGGCGTCGCGGGCATCGAGGTGCGCCAACACCGCCGCGGCGTCGTCGGCGAAGTCCTTGACGCTGTAGGGCTCCGACGGCCAGTCCGACCGTCCGGTGCCGCGGTAGTCGCACAGGATCACCCGATGGTCGCGTGAGAACGCCGGCACCTGATGGAGCTTCCAGACGTCGCAGTGGCACGCGGTCTCACTGAGGAACAGCAGCGGGCGGCCGCTGCCGTGGGCCTCGTAGTACAGCTTCGTCCCCTCCCGGTGAATATACGGCATCGCTATCGTTTCCGAACCGGGTAGCTCATGGGCGCCACGTCGTCGATGGTTTCGCCCAAGGCGCGCCACTCCGGCACGGAGTCCCACAGAGGCCGCGCCTCTTCCTGAATTTGCCCCAGCAGTTCGGCCTCGTCGAAACGGGTGGGCCGGCCGCCTTCCAGCAAAGTCTCGCCGTCGACGATGATGCTCTCGATGTCGCTGCCGCTGCCGCCTTCCACAAAGGACTTGATGGGGTCGCGGACAGCGCCGAAGTGGGTCTTGCGCAGGTCGACGACGATCATGTCCGCCTTGGCGCCGGGCGCCAGTCGGCCCAGGTCGTCACGCCGCAGGGCCTTGGCGGCGCCCAGGGTGGCGGCACTGTAGACATCGTATGGCTTGCCGGCGCGGAAGCTCCCTTCCACCAGCCGGCAGGCGAGTCCGGCCAGGCGCATTTCGTGCACCATGTCCTGGGGGAAGGTGTCCGTGCCCAGGACGACGTTGATGCCGCGCCGGCGGTACTCGTCGAAGGATTCCAGCGCGATGCCCATTTTGGCGTACTTGTAGGGAGCGTGCGCCACCGACGCGCCGCTGCCGGCCAGCATGGACAGGTCGTCGCCGTAGGGGTAGTGGCACCAGGAATGGCGGCCGTGGAACACGCAGTGTCCGAGGATGACTTCCTCGCCCAGAAATCCCAGGTCGTGGAGGTACTGGATCGGCGTCACCCCCCGCTGCCGCAACGTCGACTGGAACTCGACGATGTTCATGGCGGTATGGAGCTGGATGCCGATGCCGAGCTCGCCGGCGGTCCGCTTCGTAGCCTTGAGGAGCTCAGGTGTGCAGGTATCGAGTTGGCCAGGGTAGAGCATGGCGCGGATGCGGCCGTTGAATGCGCCGTCATGCTTCTTCGCGTACTCCGTCGCGCGGACGAGCCCCTGCTCGCCGGCTTCCTCGTCCCAGTCCCACTGGATGCGCCCTTGGTCGTCGAGAACGTAGGCGGCGCTCCGGTAGCCGGCTCCCAGGTAGGCCCGCGCGCCGAGCTCGCCGATCATCTCGGTGAAACCGTCGATCATGGTGCCGCGGGTGCCTACGTCCAGGATGGTGGTGGCGCCGCCGCGTACAGCCGCCCACACCCCGAACTTGCCTTCCACGTCCGCCCGCGGCGGCGGGCCCATGCCTTTGGCGCCGCGCCGCATGGCGCCGTAGGACAGGAAGTTCATGCCCAGGTAATCCGCCTTGCTGGCGTCGTTCAGCATGACGTGGCGGGCGTTGGTGCCCGCGTGGATGTGGCAGTTGATAAGGCCCGGACCGATGAGCCGGCCGCCGGCGTCGATGGTCCGGTCCGCTGGCCCGTCGTAGCCGTAGCCCACGTGGACGATACGGTCATCCTCGTAAACGACCACGCCCTCGGGCAGCAGGTCGTGGCCTTGGCCGTCGTAGCCGACCACCCAGCCGCCTTGAATGAGTGTCTTCATGGTTCGTTTACCTCGATCGAAACCCCGCGGTGAACCGATGCCCGGGCCGGTTAGAAACCCGCCCTACATCCTTATCTCCGCGCGGCGCAGAACACAACGTGCGCGCGGGACAACCCGCGGCTCGGAACGCGACGCTATATCTCCCCGGCAAGCCGCGCGGCGAGGTTGGTCAGCCGGCGGGTGGAGCGGACGTTGTTGACCGCCATGGCCAGCGCTCTGGGTTGTCCTATGATGACCACCAGCTTCTTGCCGCGGGTCACCGCGGTGTAGAGCAGGTTGCGCTGAAGCAGCAGGTAGTGCTGCATGGCCAGGGGAATGACCACCGCCGCATATTCGGAACCCTGGCTCTTGTGCACGGAGGTGGCGTAGGCGAGGGAGATCTCGTCAAGCTCGCTGAATTCGTAGAGCACGGTGCGGTCATCGAAGGCGACGTGGAGCTGTCCTTCGTCCAGGTCGACCCGGGACACCTGCCCGATATCGCCGTTGAAAACGTCCTTGTCGTAGTCGTTGACCGTCTGAATGATCTTGTCCCGCGGCGCGTAGCTCCAGCCGAAACGGCTGACCTGCGGCTCCGCGCCGGCGTTGAGGCGTTTCTGCAACTCCACGTTGAGGGAATGCGTGCCCAGGCTGCCCCGGTTCATGGGGGTCAGCACCTGGATGTCCCGGATGGGGTTCATGCCGAAGCGCCTGGGGATGCGCTCGGTCACCACCTGGAAGAGCTTGTCGTGGATCTCTTCGGGAGACTCCGCCGGGATGAAGTAGAAGTCCTGCAGTCCGTCGCCATCCCGGGGCTCGATGGGCTCGCCGGCGTTGATGCGGTGGGCGTTCACCACGATGCTGGAGGAAGCCGCCTGCCGGAAGATCTCAGTGAGCCGCACCGTCGGCACCTGCCCGGACTCGATGATGTCCTGCAGCACCGCTCCCGGCCCCACCGAAGGGAGCTGATCCACGTCCCCCACCAGCAGCAAGGCCGCGTGGGAGGGCACCGCCCTGAGCAAGTGGTTCATCAGCAGGACGTCCACCATGGACACCTCGTCGACTACCAACAGGTCCGCCTCCAGGGGATCGGTTTCGTCCTTGCGGAACCCCCCGTGCCTGGGTTCGAACTCCAGCAGCCGATGAATGGTCCTGGCTTCGGCCCGAGCGGACTCCGAGAGCCGCTTGGCCGCGCGTCCGGTGGGAGCGCACAGCAGCACGCGGGCGTGGCGTGCCTCCACCAGCCTCAGAATGCTGTTGACGATGGTGGTCTTACCGACCCCGGGTCCTCCGGTCAGCACGGTGACCTTGCCTTTGAGCACGATATCGACCGCCTCCCGCTGCGACCCGGAAAGGCTGAGCCCGGTCAGGGATTCCACCCACGGCATGGCTCTGTCGCCATCGATGGAGCCCCAGGGCGGCGGCCCCTTGAGCAGGCGCCTGAGGTGGCCGGCGACGCTGGTCTCGGCCCGGAACAGCGGCGCCAGGAAAAGCGCCGGCTCCCCGCGCAACGACTCGCTCATCAGGTTCTCGGCGGCCACCTCGAGGCCGATGGCGTGCTCCACCGCCTCCGGCGAAACATCGAGCAGCTCCACCGTGCGTTCCACGAGGTCGTGCCGTTCCGCCGCGCAATGCCCTTCGTTGGAGCGCTCCCAGAGCACGTGGTGGAGCGCCGCCCGTATCCGGATCAGCGAATCGGAGGGGATGCCGACCTTGCGGGCGATGGCATCGGCGGTGACGAAGCCGATGCCGCTGACGTCCAAGGCCAAGCGATAGGGATTTTCGCGTATCCGCTCGACGGCCTCGTCCCCGTATACCCGGTATATGCGCGCCGCCCGGGCGCTGCCGATGCCGTGGGAATGGAGGAACACCATGATCTCGCGGACCGCCTTCTGCTCGCGCCAAGCCTCGGTGACGCACGCCTGCCGCTTCGTGCCGATGCCGTCCAGTGCAAGCAGCCGTTCCGGCTTTCGTTCGATGACCTCGAACACCTCGGTTCCGAAGGCCTTGACCAGTTGATGCGCGAAATGCGGACCGATGCCCTTGATGAGCCCGGAGCCCAGGTACTTCTCCACTCCTTCGAGTGTCGTCGGCGGGATCGTCCGCAACGTATCGGCCCGAAACTGAAGGCCGTAGGTGGCGTCGTTCACCCACGCGCCCCGGCACTCAAGTTGTTCGCCGGGATTGACCGCGGCGGCATTGCCCACCACCGTCGCCAGCTCCCGACGACCGCGCATCTTTACCTGGAGGACACAGAACCCCGTGTCGGGGCTGTGAAAGGTGACTCGTTCCACCAGACCCTGCAGGGGCTCGCCGATGAGCGTCGGCTGGTTCATCGCTCGTCGTCGAACAGCTTCAGCGCCCGCCTGATGAGCTCCTGGATCGGATCCTTGCGCGGTCTCTCGGGGTTTTCCGCGGTTTCCTTCCCGGTTTCCTTTCCACCCTTCGGACCCGTACCCGGGATCAGGCCCAACAACCCCCGCACACCCCGTCCCACGCTCTTCTCGAGAAGCCTCTGAAGGAACGACAGCCGAGGCTGCACCTTCACGGCGGGGAGAGTTCCCCGCAGAGTGAAAGGCACCTCGATCTGTCCATTTTCGTTGGTGACGGGCGTCAGGCGTGCGCCCGGCCACAGGTCGGAGGAGAGAGTCTCCGACACCGTAAGCACGCCCTCGAGATTCGTATCCCCGTCAAGCTTTATCCAACCGTTGCCGGCGATGTCATAGTCTCTGGCCCTCAGGACGACACCCTCCAAGACGATCCTGCCGCCCACGGCCCGGAGTTCCGCATCGATCTGCTCGAACGCCGTGGTTTCCTTATCGAAGATGTGTGGATACTTGTCGTTGAGGCCGCGGCTGAACAAGGACGTCAGCTCCTTGATGCCGGTGATACCCTGCAGCGCGCGCTTGGCAAGGTTGAAATCGAGGACGCGGCCGTCGACCACGGCGGCCTTCGCGGTTCCCTTGAGAGTCGGCCCGATGGCCGCCCAGGTCGCGCCCTGTCCCGTCATGCTGAGGTCGGCGTCGACGCTGCCTTCCACGTCGGGGATACCGGCGATGCCGTAGAGGGACCGTCGGATATCGAGGCCCCTCAGTCGTCCGGCCGCCTCGAAGCGCGGAGCGGGACCGCCGAGGTGCACCCGGCCGTTGGCTTCCAGCGAGCCGCCAAGGCTCTTGAAGCGAAGGCTTCCTAACGCCAGCGACGATCCACGGAACTCGAAGCCCGTGTTCAAGTCGGTGACGGCCAGCCCAAAGAGCCGTCCCCCGGAGGAAGTGAGGTTGCCTTCCCAGGACAGGTCGTCGCGCCGCGCCAGACGTCCGGCGCCGCGGGCGTTTTTCAGGACGGTGTCGGCGGGTTGAAGCTCGAGGTCCGCCAGCCGGAGCGACGGCGAGGCGAGCCGGTAGGTCAACGTGAGTGGCGAGACGCTCTCCAGTGTTACCTTGCCGGCGAGCCGGGTTTGGCCGATGCGCACGGACAGTTGTCTGAACGTGGCGCTCTGACCGGAGAACTCCACGGCCGCCGACACCTCCTCCAGGGGCTTCTCCCAAGCGGACAGCTTGGCGGACGCCTTGCGGAACACCGCGGTGCCGTGAATTCGCGGAAGGGCGCCGCCATCCAGTTCTCCCGCGAGTTCGGCCTCCACCGAGACACGTCCCGACAATCCATAGTCCGCCAGCAACGGCAACCAGCGATCCAGGCCGGCCATCTCCGTGTTTGCGGTGCTCAGGCTGAGTTCCACAACCGCGGGGCTGCCGTAGTCCAGGTCCCCGCTTCCCTTGAGGGTCAGGGTGTCGAGGGTTGCGTCCAGACGCTTGGCCGCGATGCCCCCCGACATCACGCGGGCGTCGATCTCGATCCGGAGCGCCGTGCCTGGAGGTTTGTTCAGGAGGTCCGCGTAGTGGACGCCGCTGTCGGTAAGGTCGAGTGTCCCTTCTACCTCGAGTTCTTTCAGGTTCCCCTTGATCGAAAGCCTCTCGCTTTTGAGGTTCCCCGTCAGTCTCAGGGCTGCCGGCCAGGCCTTGTCCATCCGCAGAAGGGTCTGCCGCAAGGCGTTCCATGGCAGGGTCGTAACCTCGACGGATCCGACCAGGGGAACGGCATTGACCTTGGGCGTCTTCCCCAGCGGGCCGACGGTGCCCTTGAAGCGGAAGTTCTGCTCGTCCGACAGAAAAGCCGCGGCCATGTCCGCCTTGAACGGCCGGTCCAGCCTCAGGTCGTCGGCGTCCAAGTCCCAATTGCCGAGCTTCAGGCGATGGCGTTGCTTGTCGTCGCGATAGTCCAGGGTGCCCCCGGAGACCTCCACGCGGGCGACCGCCAGGTCCACAGTCATTCCGGCGAAGATGCCGAGCGTCGGCGACGGTCCGATCTCCAGGGGTTCCGAGGCGGCGAAGGCCACCCCCACGGCGCCGAAGTTTCGCGGCCGTGGTGACTGCCGCGCCCTGTCCCAGCGCCTGCCCAGGCCGGAAAAGTTGTAAACGCCGTGGGTGTCGCGGATGACCTGAATCACCGGCCGCAGCAGTGTCACGCGTGTTACGGAAATTTGCCGCTGCACGGGACGGATCTCGAGATCGACGCGGACGTCGGCGGCCTGAAGAAAATGCCCGGCGCCGAAGTTCGGGTCTTCGGCCATGGAGAACTCAAGGATGCGGACGCCGACTCCGCCCCGAAGCTTGACGCTGATACGCTCGAAGGCAACCTTCCGGCCGCTGTGCCGCTCCACCGCCGCGATGATGCGGTCCTTGTAGGAAGCGATGACCGAGTCGATGTTGTAGAGAGCCCATCCTAGCAATGCGGCGACAACTATAATAAGGACCAACAACGCGATGAGGAGCTTTCGCATGGGGTGTCCGGTTTCCCTGAACGGTAAATTTACACCATCGTGTGGGAGAACTGAAGGTGACCTACCACTGATGTAGACGAGAGCGCCCGTGCATCCACGAATCGTCGAAATGGAGGTCTCGCATTGAAGCGAATGGTATCCGAACGCAACGTCGAGTTCGCCGACTGCGATTCGGCGAAAATCGTCTTTTACCCGAACTTCTACACCTGGTTCGACCGCGCCACCGAGCGCCTGTTCGCGTCCGTGGGACTGACCTATCAAGCCATGGAGCTACGGCACGGCGTCGTCGGGCTGCCATTGCTGGAAACCGGCGCCAGGTATCTGCGCCCCTGCCGCCACGGCGAGCGGGTGCGGCTGGAGAGCTGGGTGGACTCCTGGCGCGAGAAGGTGTTCGTGGTAAAGCACCGGATCGAGTGCGAGGGCGAGCTCGCGGTGGAAGGATACGAGACCCGCGCGTGGGCGGCGCCGTCGGCGGAGGGGTCCCGCCCCATGCGGGCGGTGCCGATACCCGATTCCGTCCGGGAGCTTTTCCGGTGACCGCGTCGCCCGCGCTTCCGAAGACGTTCCCGGCTCGCGCTTCCGTCTAGTGGCACCGTCTACTCCGAATCGAGGCCAGCGCTGGGCGCGGCGGCTCAACTACCTGGCGGGAGCCTGCGTTGCCAGCTCCATGAGCGCCGCGACCACCTTCGTGCCGCTCTACATGAAGAGCCTCGGTTCGTCCTATTTCCTCAGCGGCCTGCCGTTGGGGGTGCGCGCGGTGGGGCGCTTCACCTTCGATGCCGCGGCCATGGTGATCGCCGGCCGGCGCCTGCCGCCTCAGACGATGCTGGCTCTGGGCGTGACCTCCACCGGCATGGCGCTGCTGGCGTGCGGGCTGTTCCCGAGCGCGTATCCGGTTACCGCCGCCTTCTTCTTCATCGGCGCCGGGGTGGCATGGGTGCAGATCGCCTTGCGGCAGATCGTGTTCGAGGGGGCGGAATCCGGCCGCCGCGGTCGCGCCATGGGGGTCCTGAGCCTCTTTCTCGGCTCGGGTCCCATCGTCGGCATCTTCTTCGGCGGGTTGATCTCCGAGTACTTCGGATACCGCTATCTGTTCGCTGCCGCTGCGGTGACCGTGCTGTGGCTGCCGCTGTTGCTAGTGCGGCTTTCGCCCCGCCGCCAGCACCCAGAAGGGCAGGGGCCGTCGCTACGGTTGCGGGTGATCCGGGAGATTCTCTCGACGCCGGGCGCGAGCCTCTTCTGCGTCTCCAGCTTCTTCTCGCTCTTCTACCAGCCGGCCCGCTCCGTGGCCCTGGCCTTCTATGCCACCGATGCGCTGGGGCTCTCGGTCAGCTCCTACGGCATCATGCGCAGCATCAGCCAGTTAGGCAATGTCAACGGACGCTTCTTCGGCGGTCTTTGGACCGACCGGTCCGGGGTCATGGCCTGTCTGGCCAGCGGCTATTTCATCTCGGCCGCGGGATTCGCACTGGTTCCGTGGACCGGCGGCTTCTGGTCGCTTCTGATCGTCCACACGGCCATCGGCGCGGGCGCCGGCATGGTCAATCTGGCGAGCCAGGTGGGCATCCTGTCCATCTTCCCCTCCGCCCGGCGCGGACAGGCCCTGGCGCTCCAGCGCGCGGTGGGCGACATCGGGCTGTTCCTGGGCCCTATCGTCGTGAGCGCCGGCCTGGACGCTTTCGGTTTCCTGCCCGTGTTCATGGGCCTGGCCGCGCCGCCGCTGGTCTTCGGGCTGTGGACGACACTGGGAAGGCCATTCCCGGCCGGCCATGCCCGGGCGGACTAGGATCTGTCCCGGTAGTCGAATCGTACGACGGTAGGAGCAACCGGTCGGTTGCCCCCATGGGTTCGGCACAACGTACGGCCTAGCCCAGGTGCGGAACGACGTCTTCCGCCAGCAGCTCCAGGTGCTCCATCTCGTCGAAGGCGGGGTTCAGCAGCAGGTGGCCGGCGCCCGCCCGCACTACTTCGTTCAACTTGTCGATGATCTCCTGGCGGCCCCCCCAGACGCACACTTGCGAGGCGAGGTCGGCGTTGCGGTAACGCACGGCGAAGAACTCGCGCAGGCGCCGTTCCGCGCGTTCACGGTCGTCGTCGACGGCGAGATAAACGCGCTTGGAGACGGCGAAGGTCGCAGGGTCGCGTCCGGCCTCGTCGAGGAAGCGTGTGATCCGCTCGTACTCCTTGACGAAACGCCGGGTGTCCGAGGAGCCCGCTCCCATGAAGCCGTCGCCGAAGGTGACCGCGCGGCGGAGCGCCGGCTCGGCGTGGCCGCCGAACCACAGCGGGAACGGCTGCTGTGCCGGCTTGGGCTCCATGGCGACGTCGGTGAAGTTCCAGAAGCGTCCCTGGAAGCTGCACTCCTCCTCCCGCCAGAGCAGCTTCATGATCCGGATGCCTTCGACAAAGCGGGTCACCCGGTGCTCGGCCGTATAGCCGTAGACCGTCTCCGACTCCGGCCACATCCGCCCGCGCACGCCCCCGAGGCCGATGCCGGTGATGATCCGGCCGCCGCTCAACTGGTCCAGGGTGGCGAGGCTCTTGGCGAGCTGGAGGGGGTTGCGCAGCACCGTGAGCAGCACCGAACAGCCGATCTTCAGCCTGGAGCTGAGGGCGGCCACGTAGGTCATGAGGGTGACAGGTTCCAGCATGCAGAAATTGCTGAGGTTGCGTTCCTGGGTCCAGAGGCTGTCGTAGTCGAGCTCCTCGGCCCGGGTCACGAACTTCTTGATGTGCCCGGAATCGACGGGTCCGTCGGTGAACACCTGTGGGATCTCGATGCCGCAGGGTATGTGGCCGTCTGCCATGGGGTGAACCTCAACCGATGGATTCGCGGATGGCCGCGGTGATGCGCCCTTCGGACGGTCCGATGTGTTCCTCGAGGGGCTGGCTGTACGGCACCGGCACGTCCAGCGTGGCCACCCGGCGGATGGGACCCTTGAGCTTGTCGAACCCGGTCTCCACGATGCGCGCGGCGATCTCGGCAGCCACGCCGCAGCTCTGGTGGGTCTCGTCGACGACGACCACGCGGCCGGTCTTCTCCACCGAGGCCATGACCGTGTCGAGGTCGAAGGGCACCAGGGTCCGGGGATCCACCACCTCCACGTCGATACCCTCGCGGGCCAGGACCTCGGCCACGCCGAGGGCGCGGTGGAGCGCCAGCGAAGTGCCGATGAGGGTCACGTCGGCGCCGGCGCGTTTCACGTCAGCCTGTCCGAGTGGGACGTGGTCGGCCTCCGGCACCGGTCCCTCCGTGTCGAAGAGGCCCGAATGGTCGATGAAAACGGTGGGGTTCTCGCTCGCCACCGCGCTCTTGAGGAGACCCTTGACGTCGCGCGGGGATGACGGCAGTACGATTTCCAGGCCAGGACAGTTCCACAGCATGGCCTGGGGGCTGGCGGAGTGCTGCGCAGCGCCGCCGCCCCTGAGCCCGTGCAGCATGTGGAACACCACGGGCGCCCGCACCTGTCCGCCGGACATGTAGAGGACATTGGCCGCTTCGTTGCATACCTGGGGCCATGCCTCGAACAGGAAGCTCCCGGTAGTGAGGTCCACCACCGGTCTCAGGCCCGCCATGGCGGCGCCGGTGGCCAGCCCGCAGAAGCCCAGCTCGGAGATCGGCGGCGCCGCCACGCGGTCGGGGTAGGCCTTCTCGACGGCCGCGAAGCCGAGGCGGTGCGGACTCAGGCTGAAGAAGGTGCCGCCGATGAGGTAGACCCGGTCGTCCTCCTCCATGAGCTCCCGCAGGGCTTCCAGCTTCGCTTCGTGATACGCCAGTTGTCGCATGGACGTCCGTCCGGTCAGCGGTTTTCCGCGAAAACGTCGGTTTCCGCTTCCGAGAGCTCGGGATAGGGGCTGTCGAAGGCGAAGTCGACGGCGGCGTTGATCTGGTCGAGCACCGAGCGGTTCAGCGTCTCGAGCTCGGCCTTGTCCGCCTGACCGGATTCCACCAGCTCGCGCATGAACCGCAACACGGGATCGCTGTCGCGGTACCAGGCCCGTACGTCCTCGGGTATGCCGGACACGTCCCAGGCCAGGTCCACGGCAGTGGGCGCCTTCACCACCGGCCAGTTGGTCTCGCTGCCCGGCCACCGTACGCTGAGGGTTTCGATGAAACGCGGACCGCCGCCCGAACGGATTGCTTCAATGCTTTCGTTCAGCGCCTCGTGGACCGCGGCGGCGTCGGTGCCGTCCACCTGCACGGCGGGAATCTTGTAGGCCGCGGGAAGGTCCGTGAGAGGGTACACCGCCATGGTGGAGGACTGCATCGCCCCGACAGCGTTGCCGGCGCCGTACTTGCCGTTGTTCTCGCATAGGTAGAGGACCGGCAGCTTCCACAGGGACGCGAGGTTGAAGGCTTCCGGCACAGCGCCTTCTTCCAGCGCGCCGTCGCCGAACAGACACACGGCGATCTGTCCCGACGCCCGGCTCTTGGCCGCATACGCGGCGCCGGTCCCCAGCGGCAGGATGCCGCCCACCACGCCCGAGCACTGGAGGAATCCCAGCTCCCGCGGACTCGTGTGAAAGGATCCGCCCTTGCCGCGGTTGTAGCCGTCGCGCCGCCCCAGGATCTCGGCCAGCAGCCGTCCGGGATCGCCGCCACGGGCCAGGATATGGCCGTGGTTCCGGTGAGTGGAGAAAAGCAGGTCGTCGGGCTGGAGCAGCGAGATTGCCGGGACGCCGGTGGCTTCCTGCCCGATATAGACGTGGTAGTGCCCGCGAAACCGGCCCTCATGGTGGAGACCGATGAGGGCCTCCTCGAAATGCCGGACGAGCAGCATCTTGCGGCATTGGGCAAGGAGTTGGGTTTTCGGCAGCGCGGGGATCATGGTTCCGTGCCCTGTATAGGCCATTGTCGCGCGGTTGCCAAGACTCGTGTCTCGAGGAGGGCGACGGCCGGAAAGGCGTGATTTGACAAGGCCTCCCAAGCGGGCTAATCACGGTGCGAGTAAGGTGAGGGGAGAGACATGACACTCGATCAAAAGGTCGCCGTGGTCACCGGAGGAGGACAGGGCCTGGGCCGCGCCATCACCCTGGCGCTGGTCCGTGCAGGCGCGAAGGCGGTGGTGGCGGATATGAACCTGGAGACCGCCGAAGCCGTTGCCGCCGAGGTCGAAGAAGCAGGCGGCGAGGCCTTGGCCGGCCAGGTGGACGTCGCGGACGAGGCATCGGTGGCTTCCCTGCGGGACCGCGCGTTCGGCCGCTGGGACCGCGTGGACATCCTGGTCGCCAACGCCGGCATGTATCCCCGCTCCCTGGTGGTGGAGATGCCGGAGGAAGAGTGGGACCGGGTGCTGGACGTCAACGTCGGAGGCCAGTTCCTCTGCGCCCGCGCCTTCGTTCCGGCCATGAAGCAGCAGGGCGGCGGCCGTATCATCTGCACGGCGTCGTCCATCGCCTACAAGGGTCAGCCCGGCCACGCCCACTACGCCGCCTCCAAGGCCGCCACGCTCGGTCTCGTCCGCGGGCTGGCGCGGGAGTTGGCGCCCCACGGCATTACGGTGAACGCGGTGGCCCCCGGGACCGCCAACACCGCCATGCCCCGCCAGCACCGCTCCGAGGAATCCATGCGGGAACGGGGAGCCCGGGTGCCCCTGGGCCGCATCGCGGAACCGGAGGACATCGCCAACACCGTCGCCTTTCTCGCCAGCGATGCGGCCGCCTACATCACCGGGCAGACCATGGTCGTCAACGGCGGAGACTTTATGATCTGAGCGCCGGACGTTTCCGGAATCTCCTGACCTGGAAGGAAAGCCCTCATGCTGAGAAAGAAGGTATGTCTCGTCGGCTACGGCTCGACGGAATACTCGCGGAAATCCGATCGGCCGCTGCTGTCCTACTACGCCGAGGCGATGCAGAACGCCATGGCCCAGACCGGCATCACCAAGAAGGAGATCAACGGGTTCTCCATGGTGACCCAGGCCAGCCCCGACTACTCGCCCTACGTGGCGGAGCAGTTGGGGTTGGAGCTGGACTGGGTGCTGAATGGCGACTGCGGCGGCGCGGGCGCGGTATGTGCGATACGGCGCGCGGCGGATGCCATCGAGGCCGGTTACCTGGACCTGGCATTCATCGTCGCCGGCAACGCGTTCGACAAGAACGTGGCCCACCAACGGGTGCTGGAGTACCAGCGGGCCAACTACGTCGACGTCTACGGCTACGGCGGCCCCAACACCCTGTTCGCGCTGGTGCAGCGCCGCCACATGGAGGAATACGGCACCACCCTGGAACAGATCGGCAAGATCGCCGTGAGCCAGCGCCATAACGCCGGCCCCAACCCCCAGGCGCTCCTGCGTGCGCCCATGACCATCGAGGACTACCTGAACTCGCGCCTGATCTCCGACCCCATCCGACTCTTCGACTGCGTCATGCCGTGCTCGGGCGGCGAGTGCGTGGTGGTGGCCTCCGAGGAGCGCGCCAAGCAGATCACCGACAAGCCCGTCTACCTGGTGACCGACGCCGAGAAGATCGGCTTCCAGGCCTCCAACATGCTGCCGGACAAGACCGTGACCGGCATGAGCGTTGTGGGCCAGCACCTGTTCTCGGAAATGAGCCGCGACAACATCGATGTCCTGGCCATCTATGACGACTATCCCATCGCGGTCATGATGCAGCTCGAAGACTTGGGCTACTGCGCCAAGGGACAGGGCGGCCCGTTCGTCGACGACCACGACCTCACCTTCGCAGGCGACTTTCCGGTCAACACCGGTGGCGGCGAGATTTCGGTGGGGCAGGCGGGTCTCGCCGGAGGCATGCTGCACGTGGTGGAGGCCCTGCGGCAGTTGCGTGGCGAGGCGGGAGAGAGGCAGGTCAAGGCCGCCGAGACCGCCTTGGTCACGGGCATCGGCTGGCTGTCGTACGCGCGGAACCTGAACACCACGGCCGCGCTGATCCTGGAGAGGAGGTCGTAATGGCCGGCAAGAGTCTGCCCGTCATCAATCCCGTGGACCGCGAGTATTGGGCGGGCGCGGCAAAGGGCGAACTGCGGCTTCAGAGGTGCCGGGCCTGCGGCGTGCTGCAGTTTTTTCCCCGGGCGGCCTGCACCGGCTGCCTGAGCAGCGACCTGGAGTGGGTCCCGGTGAGCGGCAGAGGCAAGGTGCACACCTTCTCCTTGTGCCGGGTGCCCCGGAACCGCGCCTTCATGGACGAGGTCCCCATCTGTGTGGCCGAGGTCGAGCTGGAGGAAGGCGTGCGCATGGTCACCCGCATCGTCGGCGACAACCGCGATCAGGTCACCCTGGGCGCGCCGGTCTCCGTCGTTTTCATGGACACCGAGGACGCCGACATCAAGCTGCCGGTGTTCGAGTTGGCCTGATTCCGTTTGGCGGGAGCTCAACGATAACCCGATCACCAGTTCCATGGCGACCGTTGAAATCTACTCCAAGTCCTGGTGTCCGTTTTGCCTGAGGGCAAAGCGGCTGCTGGAGGAGAAAGGTCAGGAGTTCGTCGAGTTCGACGTCGAGCTGGACGCGGACAAGTACGACGAGATGCTGGACCGGTCGCAGGGGAGATGGACGGTCCCCGAGATCTTTATCGACGGCGAACTCATTGGAGGCTTCGACGAGTTGCGCGCTCTGGAGGCCAGCGGACGGCTCGACGAGTTGCTAGAGTCCTGAGCCCTTCGAAGTTCCGCTAACCGCCCTTGATGAAATCCGCCACCCGCTCTCCGATCATCATGCAGGTGACGTTGGTGTTGGCGTGCGTCACCGTGGGCATGATGGAAGCGTCCGCCACTCTCAGGTTGTCGATGCCGTGAACCCGTAGTTGCTCGTCCACCACGGTCATGGCATCGGACGCGGGCCCCATGAGGCAGGTGCCGGCGGCGTGGTGATAGCTGTCGAGGGTCGAGCGCGCCCACCGGCCCCAGTCCTCGCCGCGCTTGGGCTGGATCGGCGGACCGTAGAACTCGGGCATGTCGCCGGTCTGGGCCAGTAGGTCCAGGAACTCCATGGTCGCCACCACGGCGGCTACGTCGTCGGGATGCTCCAGCATCCGTGCGTCCACCCCCGGCAGCTCGTGCGGGTCCGTGTTCTGGAGAAACACCCGGCCGCGGTTGCGCTGCTCCAGCAGTGCCGCCGAGATGTTCACCGTCCGGCCCACGCCCTCCAGCACGGTGGGCGGGCGCATGAAAACGTGGAAATCGCCCGTCTCCCGCGACGGGTCGCTCTTGGTGATCAGCCGGAAGGGCGGCACCACCCAGTCCACGTCGAAGCCGCCGCGCCCCTCGAAGCTCATGTGCAGCATGGCGTGGTCCTGGTAGTTCTCGCCCACGCCGGGCAGGTCGTGGAGCACCTCGATGCCGTGCTTCCGCAGCTCCGCCGCCGGTCCGATGCCGGAGAGCATCATGATGTGGGGGCTGTGGAACGCCCCGGCGGTAAGCACCACCTCGGCGCCCACCGCGGTGTGCCGCTGGCCGTCCTTCTCGTAGTTCACCCCGGTGACGCGGTTGCCCGACAGGGAAAGCGAAACCACCGGAGCCTCGGCGATGACGGTGAGATTGGGCCGGTTCCGGGCGGCTTCCAGATAGGCCACCGTGGTGGACTGCCGCATGCCGTCCTTGATGTTGTAAGGCGACGTGCACAGGCCCCAGGGATTCGGGTCGTTCACGTCGCCCTCCGGCAACCCCAGTTCCCTCGCCGCGTCCATGAAGACCTGCACGGCTCTCGCGACTTCCTGGCCGAAGAGGTAGTGGCGTTCGAAGTACAGCGGTCCACCGTGGCCGTGGTCGGAACTGTCGGGGTTGTCCTGGTCGTTCTCGAGCCGTTTCAGGACCGGCAGGACGTGCTCCCACGACCAGTTGGGGTTGCCGGCCGCCGCCCACGCGTCCATGTCCGCCTTGATGGGACGGATCACCGACATCACGTTCACCGACGAGCCGCCGCCCATGATCTTCCCCGCCAGAGAGTAGAAGGTGCTGCCGTCGACCCTGCGCTCGCTCGGGTACATGTTGATGTAGGGCGTCTCCAGGAGCAGCCGCACCCGCCCGGCGGCCTGCGCCACCAGCTCGGGGATCGGCAGCGGGTCGGGTCCGGCCTCCAGCAGCAGGACTTTCCGGTTTGGGTTCTCGGAAAGACGTGCCGCCGCCGCGCAGCCCGCCGAGCCGCCTCCTACCAGAATCACGTCGTAGTCGTTTGCCATGGCATCCTCTTCCACCTGTCGGACAGGGTATTGATACACGGTCGCTGCGTACCCATACCAAGTCTGCGGTTGCCGTTCAATGAGGTTCGCGGCGCGTCTTTTTTCTTGACAACCGGCGCACGCCGGAACTAGACTCATGCTGCCTCGTTCGCGAACGGGCAAGGGCTCGAGAGCCGGCGCGTTGGCTCCCGGGTTCGGTCATCAAAGCCTCAGGAGGTGTCAGATGACAAAAACCGTTCCACCCGACAGTGAACGCCCGTGACCAGCGGGCACGCTGGTTCCCGGCGCTTCACCGGACGCGATTTTCCGGCTGACCGTCCCGACTCGGGTGTTGGATAACACAGCGGCATCGCCGTCGCGCACGCCGCAATACCAGGGGACAGGCAGCGGAGGAGGGTGACGAGGGCCCATCCCGGAAGACCGCTCAAGGCAGAGCCGGCACCGGGGAACCACGGAAACACGAAAGAACGATTAACCGGCGTTGTTGAACGCCGGGAGCGGGCTCTCCCACCGGAGGGGAGCCCGCTTTCTTTATCGCACCCTACCGGGACGGAAGCATGTCGGAACAACAATCGGAGATCACCGGATATCACGCTCACGTCTACTACGACCCCGACACCAGGGACACGGCGGGGCGTGTGCGCGAGGGCCTGGGCGACCGCTTCGAGGTCGTGCTGGGGCGCTGGCACGACGTGCCCGTGGGTCCGCACCCCAAGGCCATGTACCAGGTGGCCTTCGCTCCGGAGGAGTTCACCAGGGTCGTCCCCTGGTTGATGGTCCATAGAGAAGGCCTGGACATCCTCGTGCACCCCAGCACCGGCGAGCACGTCGGCGACCACCGCGATCGCGCTCTGTGGCTGGGCACGCCGCTGCCGCTGAGGCTGGGCAGGTTTGGCTGAGGTT
The DNA here is from genome assembly GCA_028821115.1 of Deltaproteobacteria bacterium. Lineage (GTDB taxonomy): Bacteria > Desulfobacterota > Binatia > UBA9968 > JAJDTQ01 > JAJDTQ01. Next base: position 26,278 of record JAPPHF010000029.1, read on the forward strand.
TCTCCGACCCGCGCACGCCGGTGTCGCAGGAGCGAGGCCGGGTCCGGCGTCCGGTCCGCGGCCGCGACACTTATCCCGTTGGTTCGCCTCTGTCCCGCACCCGAAGCTTCGCCTCGATGAATTCCTTGTGCGACACGCCGATGAGGTTGGCAATTTTGCGGACCAGGTACTCCTCGTGCTTGTCGGCGTTCTCGTCCGCGTAGGCCACGGCCCACAGGTACTCCACCACCTTGCGCTTCTGTTCCGGCGAGAAGCCCGTCTTGATTAGCGAGGTGAACTGGTAGTGGTCGATGGCGTCGTCGGCTTCGGCCTCGGCCAGCTCCATCAGGTCGTGGGTCTCTTCCGGGGTAAGATCGAACTTGTTCTGCAGGGCCGCCATCACCACCGCGCGCTCGCCTTCGGTGGCCTCCACGTCCGTGCGCATCATCTCGATCAGCAAGGCGCCGGTGGCTACCTGGAGGCGGTGCTGGTCCGACTGCCGGACATCGCGGTGGCCGGGATCGATTTGGCTGTCGAAAAAGCGCTGGATGGCCCGCAACATCACCGCCCCGCGCCGTTCAGGAACCGCACCTGGTAGTCCTTCCACTTGTCGGCCGGACGGGTGATGTCCCCGGCGTAGGTCCCGAAGCGGCCGCGCCGGCGGTCACGGAAGTAGAGCTTCAGGGTCTGGTCCACTACCGGGAAGGCGATCTGGTCCCAGGGAACGTCCTCCTCGCGGCACAGGCGCACGTCGAGACTCTCTTCGCCGGGACCGAACTCGCGCTGCCGAAGAGTGCCGCGGAACATGACGTAGACCTGATTGATCTGGGGCAGGTTGATCAGGGTGTAGAGCTCCGAGATCTCCACGTCGGCCAGCGCCTCCTCGCGGGTCTCCCTGGCGGCGCCCTCGATGGTGGTCTCGTGGTCTTCCAGGAAACCCGCCGGCAGAGTCCAGAACCCGTAGCGCGGCTCGATGGCGCGGCGGCACATGAGGACCGTGTCCTGCCATTCCGGGATGCAGCCGACCACGATCTTGGGGTTGGTGTAGTGGATGGTGTTGCAGGACCCACACACGTGCCGGGGCAGGTTGTCTCCCTCGGGGACGCGGAGCTCCACGGGGGCGGCGCAGGCGCTGCAGTAGTTCATGACGAAACGTTGCGGCCGGTTCCGTCGGGGGACGCCTCCGGCGGTTCTCGGCCGCGGTAACTATAGGTTGATCCCCTCGCGGGGTCAATCAGAACGGGAACTCATGCTATACACCGTCAAGAAGGGAGGTGTTGTGCCGAGTCTGCCCGAACGCCTTGAAACCTGGTTCCGCGAAGCCGCGCCGGCCGTGCGCTTCTGCTCGCTCCGCTACGTCGGCGAGCGCTCCGAGAGCCTCTCCGTGAGACGCGACGTAGTGGAGCCGATTGCCTCCGGAGACGACGCCGGCGTGATGATCACGGTGGCTGACGGAGGCGGGTTGGGCTACGCGGGCACCAGTGACCTTAGCCTGGACGGGCTCCGGCGGGCCATGACCCGCGCCCGGGACTGGGCGGCGCGTAGCGCGGAGCGCATGAGCTTTCCTGCCACTACACCCCAGGCTCCGTCCAGGGGGGACTACCGGACGCCGGTAGCGATTCCATGGGATGACGTTCCGCTGCGCGACAAGATCGATCTCCTCCGGACCCAGAGCGAGCGCCTGCACGGGGACCCGCGCATCGTCGATTGGGACGCGTCGCTGTGGCACGTAGAGACCGAAACCCTCTACCTGACCGCCGACGGCACCCGCGTGCACCAGACCTTGAATCACCTGGTCCCCGGACTGGGCTGCACCGCCAACGATGGCCCGGAGACCGTAAGCCGCACCTTCGGCGGCCGGGGCTTCTGCCGCCAGGGCGGCCTGGAGGTGTTGGATCAGACCGGCTTCCGGGACGCGGCTCCAGGCCTGGCGGAAGAAGTGCTGGAGCTCCTGGCGGCCCCGAATTGTCCCACCGGAACCATGGACCTCCTGCTGGCTCCCGACCAGCTCATCCTCCAGATCCACGAGTCCATCGGCCACCCGCTGGAACTGGATCGTATCCTGGGCGACGAACGCAACTACGCGGGCACGAGCTTCGTCACCCCGGGGATGTTCGGCACCTACCGTTACGGCTCGGAGCTTCTGAACGTCACCTTCGACCCGTCGGACCCGGGCCAGTTCGCCAGCTACGGCTACGACGACGAAGGCCTGCCGGCCCGCCGCGAGTACATCATCAAGGACGGCGTGCTGCAGCGCGGCCTGGGCGGACACCTTTCTCAGCAACGTACGGGGCTGGCCGGAGTGGCGAACTCCCGGGCCACGAGCTGGAACCGGCCGCCCATCGACCGCATGGCGAACCTCAACCTGGAGCCCGGAGATTCCACCTTCGAGGACATGGTCGGTTCCATCGAAGACGGCGTCTTCATGCAGACCAACTGCTCGTGGTCCATCGACGACTCCCGCAACAAGTTCCAGTTCGGCTGTGAGCGCGGCACCCTGATACGGGACGGCGAGCGGCAGGAGGTAGTCAAGAAGCCCAACTACCGAGGCCTCTCCGCCACCTTCTGGCGCAACCTCGTCCGCGTGGGCAACCCCGCCAGCCGCGAGGTGCTGGGGACGCCGTTCTGCGGCAAGGGCGAACCGAACCAGGTGATCCGTGTCGGCCACGCCGCGCCCGCATGCGTTTTCAGCGGAGTTCAGGTGTTCGGCGGGGAGGCCTGACGACGCCATGCAAACCTGTTTCTACGAACTGGCGGATTTCGCCGAATCCCTGCTGGCGGCCTCCGAGGTCCTGCTGCTTGGCTTCTCCGGCGAGGAATCGAGCTTCGTACGCTTCAACCGGAGTGCCGTGCGGCAGGCGGGCGCGGTGGAGCAGCGCGCGCTTGCCCTCCATCTCATCGCCGACCGGCGGCGGGTCACCACCCACGTCACCGTATCCGGTGACGTGTCGTTGGACCGGGAACGCATCCGGAGGGCGGTCGAGGCATCGCGTGAACGGCTGGGTATCGTTCCCGAGGATCCGTTTCTCCACTACGCGACGGAAAACCGTTCCACGGAATCCGGGCATCCCAACCGGCTCCCGGAAGACGAGGGACAGGTCGTGGAATCCATCGTCAAGGAGGGAAAGGGCCGGGACTTGGTGGGCATCTACATGGCCGGCGGCATCCACCGGGGCTTCGCCAACTCCCTGGGCCAGCGGAACTGGTTCTCCACCTACAGCCACCACTTCGACTGGAGCTTCTATCTGGACGGCGACAAGGCGGTCAAATGCGCCTACGCCGGATTCGTGTGGAACCCGGCGGAGTTCGAGGAGAAGGTCACCCGCGCGGCCGCCGAACTGGAGGCGCTGCGCCGGCCGGCTCGGACCCTGAAGCCCGGCCGCTACCGTGTCTACCTTGCGCCGCAGGCCCTGGAGGAAGTGGTGGGGCTGCTCCGTTGGGGCGGCTTCGGGTTGACCGCCCGCCGCACCCGCCGGACTCCGCTGCTGCGGATGGTCGCCGGTGATGCCGCGCTAGACCCGTCGGTCAGCATGCTCGAAGACATCGCCGCCGGCCACACGGCCAACTTCGACGACGCCGGCTTCATCAAGCCCGACCGCATCACCCTCATCGACCGGGGGAGGTTGGGCGACCCCCTGGTATCCGCCCGGGCCGCCAGCGAGTACCGCGTCCCCGCCAACGGCGCCAGCCGGCGCGAGTCCCCCGAATCGCTGAGCATGGCCGGCGGCTCGATCCCGCGAAAGGACGTGCTCGCGGCCCTGGACACCGGGATCTTCGTCAACAATCTGTGGTACCTGAACTATTCCGACCGGGACGCCTGCCGCATGACCGGCATGACGCGGTTCGCGGCGTTCTGGGTAGAGAACGGCGAGGTGCAAGCGCCCGTGAACGTCATGCGATTCGACGAGACGCTCTACCGCATGCTCGGGGAAAACCTCGTGGGCCTGACCCGCGAGGTGGAGCTGCTGCCGGACTCCAACTCCTACGGCAGCCGCTCCACCCGCAGCCTCCGGCTCCCGGGGGCGCTGGTGGAAGATTTCGCCCTGACCCTCTAAGGAACCTCTGATCAATTGCCACAGTTCGTCTTTCGAGAAAAGGTGGTAGGATAGG